>CANFJF010000179.1 GCA_947447355.1 Comamonadaceae bacterium | reverse complement strand
TCACATGCTGACTGCCAGGGTAAAAAAAACTGGTGTCCGGTGAAATACTGAAAGGCGCACGGCTAAAACCAAGCGCTTTGTAAATCGGGTCAAGTTCAGACACTGATAACGCCGTTCACTTGTTAGCGATCACAGTGGGCATCAAGAAAATAACCAGCTCTTTGCGCCGGCTGGCTTTGTAGTCAGCCCGGAAGATGTTGAAGCCGTCACTTTCGCCGATGCCAGGGATCGCCCGTGTCGTCTTCGAGCCTTCTTCTTCGATCAAGCCGCCCAGCACCACCAGCTCGCCGCTGCGCGCACGCACCAGGGTGCTGGCTTCTTTGATCTCGAGTTTCGCCGCAGAGCTATTTTGACTTTTGGATACCGCTATGCCCGCCAATCGGGTCACTGTCGGTGCCACTTGAAGCATGGTCCAGCCATCACTGGAAATCTGCGGTGTGACGGTCATCATCACGCCCAAATTCACCGTGGTGGGCTGTTCATTAATCGCATTTAAAAGCCCAGCTGCTGAAGTGGTTTGAAAGCTAGTCTGATTAAAAAACGTATCCGTGCTACCAACTCGCACATAAGCGGTCTGGTTGTTCATGATGCGCACGCGCGGCTGCGAGACCATGCGCAGGTCACCCTGTTGTTTGAGGGCATTGATCACTGCACCGTAATTGTTGCTTGCGTACGTACCCGTGAAAGTGGTTGCCCCCGTCACCGCAGCCGGGATCGTCAAAGCGCTGGCCACCGTCGTCCCCAAGCCACTGGTTGAGATGCGACTCCAGTCAAGCCCGAGGGCGTAGTCTTCGTTCAGCGTCACTTCGACAATCCGCACCTCAATATCCACCTGCCGGTTCATACCCTCTTTGATCAGGACAATGAATTTCTCGACAGCTTCTACTTGTGGTTCACTGTCCGTGACGATGATCGTCCCCGTCAAGCGATTGATCAGCAAGCGCCCACGCGGTGACAACAAAGACCGGATCTGTAAGTCAATCTCTTGCCAGAAAGTCACCGAGTCGGTCATGGTGTTGCTGGCCGAGACGCCACCGGCTCCGGCCGTAGACGCTATGGCCGTCGCGGTCGCGGTGGCATTGCCAGAGCGCGCGGCCCGAATATAGTCCAACTCAAAGGCCCGCGTCACGGTTGAACGGACACGAATCACCCCCGCCTTTTGTTCCCACGAATAGCCCAAACTGCGGAGCATCACTTCAAAGGCGCGCGTCAAAGGAACGTCCGTGAAGTCAACCGTCACGGTGCCGGTCAAGTCCGGGTCTGTGATGAGGTTCAAGCCATTGGCACGGGCAAATATACCCAAGGCATCGCGGATGTCGAGCTGGCGTGCCCGAAACGAATACAAACGCGGCGGCGCTTCTTCCAACTCACGACTCCCGGACGCCACCATGCCGCGCGCCTCAGGCGGCAAGCGCGACTCTTGTGCTTTTAGGACACGCGCATCTTCAGCCAGCTTGGCGTTGATAGTCGTGTACGCACTGGGCGGTGCCTCCTTGGAAGGCTGGGCCATCTCCGGACCGGGTACAGCGCAGCCGGCTGCCACTGCTGCCACTGCTGCCGCCGCCAAGGAGACCACACTGACGCGCCAAAAACCTGATTGCTTGTATTTACGCATACTCAAAAACCCTTCGTCATGTCAATCCACAGCCGCTCACCGCTCTTGCCATGGCCCACCAATAAAACACGCATCGGTTCAATACGCGCCACCTTGTAATCGGCCAGCGTGTCACCTTGCTGATACATGTCTGATCCAATCTGCACCACCCGCTTGTCGCCATCAACCAAAATGGCCGAAACGATGAACGGCATCACTGTCTTGCCATCAACCACCACCGTCCGCTGGGCTGGCTCCACTTCATAAGGCATCAACGCGCGCAAATCCACACGGGCCGGTTCGCGCCGCATCACGGGCGACACCGCATCCGGCGCCAACGGCACCGTCAAGCTGGTGACGGTCGGCAGTGACAGCAAGGCGCCTTCAACGGGTACAAAATATTTCCAAGCAAACGCCGCGAGCAGCGCCAGTGGAATCAGAAAAAAACCCCAGTACGCTTTCATCGGGTCTCCAGTACAAAAATGTTGTCGCCCTTGATCTCGACCTTCACGGCAAACGGCAGGCCTGCGTTGCCCCCCTGTGGGGTCGCATCTTCAATGCGAAAGTTACTCAATGAGAAATAGCCCAAGCCGGAGTAGCTGACCGCAAACATCTCATTGATGCGGCCCAGTTCATTGCCCGTGAACGTGGCGGAAATGTTCAAGGCCTCGCGGCGCAATTCAACGCCCGGCTTCCAGCTGGTGCGACGAATCAATTCGGCATAGTCGCCAGAGGCCTTGGCGAGCTGCTCAATCTGCTCGCTGGTGGCCGTCACCTTGGTTTGCAGGGCCTGCGCATTCGACAGCACAGCCCGGCCGTGCAAGAAAAGATGCAGACCGCTGGCCAATAAAAGAGATGACAGCAAGAGCCCCACCCAAGTCCTGACATGAAATTTTCTAAGCATGTATATCTATCCTGTCTGGCTTAATTGGGGGTCGCAGTACACGACACATTGAGGATTGGATCCGGCACCGTATACCCCGAACCATCGGGTTCAAACCGAGTCGGTGTCCCGTTAAAGCACTTCACCGTCACCGCATGCGACTGGCCGGAATCCAGCGCCAACCTGGTCGCAACGACACGGTTGTTATCGTTGTTCATCATTTGTTTGGGCAACGAAACCTCCCAGTACTTTCCGTCTGGCAGCAAGGCAAATAGATGCAGGTAATGGGGCGCCCCGAAAGCGTTCACAGAACCCCAGTCTTTAGCTACCACAGGCACACAAGCTGACGCATTGGTAGCACTGGCTACAGCGGCGCTTAGCGTTCCAATGGGTTTCACTAAGCTGCCGGCCGGTGAGCCCGCCGAGATGTCATTGATGACCCAAAACAGCGGCAAACCGATCGGGTTCCCGACTGCAACAGCGCTACCCCCTGCGGGCGCGAAGTACTGCCCGGTCAAGGCGTTGTCAAAATTAACCAACACCT
>CANFJF010000178.1 GCA_947447355.1 Comamonadaceae bacterium | reverse complement strand
TTGTAGCTGGGGTCGTGCTCTTCGTCGACCACGATCAGCCGCAGGTTCGGCATCGACGCCAGCACGGCCATGCGCGTGCCCAGCACCAAGCGCGCCACGCCGGCGTGGGCGGCGAGCCAGCTTTTGAGGCGTTGAGCCGGCGTTAAACCGCTGTGCAGTGCCACTACGCGTTCCCGACCCAGATGGGCGAAGCGTTCTTCAAAGCGCGCCTGTAGTTGGGGCGTGAGGTTGATTTCGGGCACCATCACCAGCACTTGGGCCTCGGGGTCTTCGGCCAGCACCCGCGCAGCGGCGCGCAAATACACCTCGGTCTTGCCGCTGCCGGTGCTGCCAAAGAGCAGGGCCGGTCGGGGGTCAGCCTCCAGCTGCGTCAAGGCAGCCGATTGTTCGGGACTCAGCGCAACCAACTCGCTCAGACTTTCTGCCGTGGACGTGTCGGCACTCGGGCGTTTCAAGCGACGCGCCAGTTGCACGGTGCTCAGTTCCCGCAATTGGGGCGGCAGTGCGGCCAGCGCGACCTCACCCAAAGAGCGCTGGTAGTAGCCGGCGGTGAAGGCCACCAGTTTTCGCCAAGTCGCGCTGAGTGGCGCCAGACCATCGAGGGCGCCCAGAACGGACTTGGCCTGCGTTGTCGCCAGTTCGCCGCTGTCCGGCAGCAGCTCCCAGACGACGCCGAGTACTTCGCGGCGGCCCAACGGCACGCGCACCAACTGGCCCGGTGCGAGTGGTAACTCACTCCGATAAGTCAGGGGTCCACCGATGCCACTGTGGGCGGGCGTGGCGACCACAATGCTGATCCAAAACACACTGTTTGCCGTGATCTGTTCGGGTTTCACATTCGTATCGGCTCGTAAGTGCTTGATTTACAAACCTCTTTCAAGATCTTCATGTTTTCTGTGGATAACTTTGTTGATATCTAAGCTCTGCAACGCGCGAAGCCTTTGAAATCAAGGGCTGAGTCAGAATGCCATCAAAAAAAGCATTTCTAAAGAACCCTTATGAATCAATAGCTTACGTTCGCTATTTCTTTTGTAGCGAGATTCTTATCAGAATGCTTCCTATGTCGCGCCGCAGCATGATTTTTGTGCATAAGTCTCTAGCGGAGGTGCTTTTTTCGTGCTAAGACAGAAATTCAATCGTCACGAAATGGGTATTCCGTGAGGTTTTTTGACTAGATTTAAATATGAATCGATCGAAATATAAATACCAATAGTTCGAAAGCGCTAATCAAGGTCTTGGTTCAAGTTGGCTGTCTCATGCGACGCGAATGGGACTTCACGGCGCTGACCAGTGCTTCTACCCGATCCGGCTGCGTGAACTGGCTGATGCCGTGGCCGAGGTTGAAGATGTGCGTCGGGCCGGTGGTGGAGCTGTCGGTGTGCGGCTGGCCAAAACTGTCCAGCACGCGCGCTACTTCGGTGGCGATTTGGCCGGGTTCGGCAAACAACACGTTCGGGTCGATATTGCCTTGCAAGACCTTGCCGGCGCCGCCGACTGGCCCGCCGACCAGCGCACGCGCTTGGCCGAGGTTGACGGTCCAGTCGACGCCCAGCACTTCGCAGTCGAGTTTGGCCATTTCTTTCAGCCACAGGCCGCCGCCCTTGGTGAAGACGATGCGCGGAATCTTCACGCCATCGTGTTCGCGTTTGAGTTGGGACAACACACGCTCGGTGTAGGCCAGGCTGAAGGTCTGGAACGCGCCGTCGGCCAGCACACCGCCCCAGCTGTCGAAGATCATCACGGCTTGCGCGCCGGCTTCAATCTGCTGGTTCAAATAAGCTGCCACCGAGTCGGCATTGATAGCCAACATGCGGTGCATCAGGTCAGGCCGTTGGTACAACATGGTTTTGACCAAGCGGTAGTCGCTAGAGCCTGCGCCTTCGACCATGTAGCAGGCCAGCGTCCAAGGGCTGCCTGAAAAGCCGATCAGTGGCACGCGGCCATTCAGGGCTTTGCGGATAGAGGTCACGGCGTCAAAGACATAACGCAGCTTGTTCATGTCGGGAACTTCGAGCTGGTTGACAGCGGCTTCGTCGCGTACCGGGGTGGCGAACTTCGGGCCTTCACCCAGCGCGAAAGACAGGCCCAGGCCCATGGCGTCAGGCACGGTCAGGATGTCGGAAAACAAAATGGCGGCGTCCAGCGGGAAGCGCTCCAGCGGTTGCAGCGTGACTTCGGTGGCGTAGTCGGTGTTGGTGGCCAGCCCCATGAAACTGCCAGCTTGCGCGCGCGTGGCGCGGTATTCCGGCAGGTAGCGGCCGGCTTGGCGCATCAGCCAGACAGGGGTGTAGTCAGTGGCCTGACGCCAGCAGGCGCGTAAAAAGGTGTCGTTTTGGAGTGGTGCAAACATGGCCTGATTGTCTCAGGAGTTGTTCAGCCCTTGCTGAGGGCTTGCCAGATGGCTCAGAGTTTTCCCAACTCAAAGTCTGGCCAGTTCGCGCCGCACATCGCCCACGGACAGAATTTCCGACAGCACCACGGGCGCGCGGCCGGCCTTGTAAATCACATACACCGGCACGCCGGAGCGACCGAGTTCTTTCAGCGCTGCTGTCACCGCGGGGTCGCGGCGGGTCCAGTCAGCGCGCAGCAGGGCCACATGTTTGGCGTCCATGTCGGCAAGCACGTCGCTGTTGCTGAGCGTGGTTTTCTTGTTGTATTGGCAGGTCACGCACCAAGCGGCGGTGAAGTCGACAAACACACTGCGGCCTTCGCCTGTGAGTTGCTCGACGCGGCCCGGCACCCAAGGCTGCCAGCGCTCGGTCGCCGAGACGGCAGAGGTGCCTGCTGGTCCAAACTCCATGAGTTTGACAACGCTAGGTCCGGCGGTCGACAGCGCGAGTGCCGCCGTCAAGAGCGACAAACTGACCGCCACCACGCGAACCTTGCCGGCCAGCGTGAAGGTCCAGACCACCAGCGCCATCAAGACCAGCAGGCCGAGCAAGGTGCCGGCGCCGTTGATGCCGCTTTGCTGCCCCAGAATCCACACCAGCCAAGCCACAGTGGCAAACATCGGAAAAGCCATGAAGGTCTTGAAGGTGA
>CANFJF010000177.1 GCA_947447355.1 Comamonadaceae bacterium | reverse complement strand
TTTTAATCCGGATCCGATTGCGTCATCCAGCTATCTTGTACCGGACCTTTTCGGCGGGGCTACCTGTCCCGCGACCCAAAATTAAGCCAGACAGGACAGATAACCTTGCTTAGAAAATTTCATGTCAGAACTTGGGTGGGGCTGTTGCTGGCCTCACTCTTATTGGCCGGCGGCCTGCATCTTTTCTTGCAAGGTCGGGCCGCACTCTCCAATGCGGAAGCCCTGCAAACCAAGGTGACGGCCACCGGTGCGCAGATTGATCAGCTGGCCAAGGCCTCGGGCGACTATGCCGAATTGATCCGTCGCACCAGCTGGAAACCCGGCGTTGAATTGCGCCGTGAGGCCTTGAACATCTCGGCCACTTTCACGGGCGATGAACTCAGTCGGATCAATGAAATGTTTGCGGTCAGTTACTCGGGATTGGGCTATTTTTCTTTGAGTAATTTCCGCATTGAAGATGCGACCCCGCAAGGTCGCAGCGCTGGCTTGCCGTTTGCCGTGAAGGTGAACATCAAGGGCGACAACATTTTTGTACTGGAGACCCGATGAAAGCGTATTGGGGATTTTTGCTGATTCCACTGGCGCTGCTGTCTGCGTTTGCGTGGAAACATTTTGTGCCGGTTGAAAGCGCTGTGCTGGCACTGCCGGCGGTCAAGACCTTGATGGTGCCGTTGTCGCCGGATGAGGTGCAACCGGTGATGCGCCGCGAACCGGCCCACGTGGATTTGCGCGCGTTGATGCCTTTTGACGTGGCACCCGCAGAGCGGGCAGTGGTGGTCAACGGCAAAGCCAAGATGCCGTTTGTGGTCTCTGCGATTTTGGTTGATGGAGACCGTCGGGTGGCTCAGATTGGAACGGAAATGTATCAACAAGGTGACACGCTGGCCGAGTACAAGGTGGCGCGTATTGAGCCGATGCGTGTTTTATTGGTAGGCCTTGGCCAGGGCGGTGAGCGGCTGTGGATTGACATGACAAAGGGATTTTGAGTATGCGTAAGTACAACCCATCAGGTTTTTGGCGCGTCAGTGCAGTCTCCTTGGCGACAGCGGCAATGGTGGCCGGTTGCGCCTTGCCGGGGCCGGACATTGCTCAGCCTTCCAAGGTGGCACCGACCAGTGCCTATTCGGCCATCAACACCAAGCTGGCTGAAGATGCGCGTGCCCGCGAAGCGAAGGAGGCACGCTTGCCGCCCGAGTCACGTGGCATGGTGGTGTCCAGCGGTCGGGAACTGGAAGAAGTGCAGCCGCGCTTGTACTCGTTTCGGGCGCGCCAACTGGACATCCGCGACGCGCTGGGTATTTTTGCCCGGGCCAATGGGCTCAACCTGATCACGGACCCGGACTTGACCGGCACCGTGACGGTTGACTTCACGGACGTGCCGTTGACGCGCGCCTTTGAGGTGATGCTCACGAGCCTGGGCTATTCGTGGGAACAAAAGGCCGGTGTGATTCGTGTCCGCTCGACCGTGACGCGGGCTTTTGAGCTGGACTACATTCGGGCGGCACGCTCGGGCAATGCCACGGCGACCGCGTCTGCCACAGCCACTGGCGGCGGTGGCGGTACCGGTGGCGGGACCACCTCTGCCAGCAACACCCTGACCGACTCAGTGACTTTCTGGCAAGAGATTGATCTGCAGATCAAGTCTTTGTTGTCACCGCGCGGCAAGGTGCTGATCAATCGCTTGACGGGAACCATCATCGTCACGGACAGCGCACCGAAGATCGAAGAAGTTGAGAGCTTCATTGCGTTGATCAAAGACGGTATGAACCGGCAGGTCGATATTGAGGTGCGGATTGTGGAGGTGGCCCTGAACGAGGATTACGCTCTCGGGCTGGACTGGAGTCGCATCTCCATCAGTGGGCTGGGGACGGCGCTGGCGACCAGTATGACGGTGGGGACGCCGGCCGGTATTTCGGCCGTTCCAAGTACTTTTAGCGCTACTTACGCCACCAACAGCTACAGTGCGGTGCTCAATGCCCTGAAGCAACAGGGTGATGTGCGCATGGTGTCGCAGCCGCGCGTGCGCATCATGAACAACCAGACGGCCTTTGTGAAAGTTGGCACCAGCGATACGTTTTATACCCGCACCAATTACCGCACCACCACGGCGGGCATTGGCATTTCAGACACTATCAGCGAACAACCCACCACCGTTAATTTGGGCGTGATGATGACCGTCACGCCGCAGATCTCCAGTGACGGCTGGACCATGCTCCAAATAGCACCGACGGTGACCCGCTTGTCTGGCACCACGGTCTCGCCAAGTGGTCAGAGCACAGCACCGGTGCTCGACATCAAAGAAGCCAGCACCCTGGTGCGCGCACGCAGTGGCGAGCTGGTGGTGCTGGGCGGTTTGATCGAAGAAGAAGGCTCTAAGACGACACGGGCGATCCCGGGTCTCGGTGATGGTGATGCCTCATTCAACCCCTTCCGGGCTGACTACAAAGCCAGCCGGCGCAAAGAGTTGGTTATTTTCTTGATGCCCACTGTGATTTCGAACAAGTGATTGGCGTACGCATTGTCTGAACTTGACCCGATTTACAGAGCGCTTGGTTTTAGCCGTGCGCCTTTCAGTATTTCTCCGGACACCAGTTTTTTTTACCCTGGCAGTCAGCATGTGACCGCCTATAACAATTTGCTGTTTGCCATGCGCGGCGGCGCAATGGCGGTGCTCACGGGGGAGGTCGGTCTGGGCAAAACCTTGATTTGCCGTAACTTGTTGCGCAATATTCCAACCAATGTGCATGTGGCTTTGCTGGCCAACCCACTGCTGTCTTACGCCGAGATTTTGGCCAGTATTTTCAAAGACTTCACCGGCGAAGCGCCGCGCCACCCGGACTCGTTGGCGCAGACGCATGAGCAACTGACCAACTACGCTTTCAAATGTGCGCATCTGGGTGAGTACCTGGTGGTGATGGTCGACGAGGCGCAAAAGCTCTCGGCAGAAGCCCTGGAAGGCTTGCGCTTGCTGTCGAACCTTGAAACCGAGCAGCGCAAGCTGATTTCTTTGGTGCTGGTCGGTCAGCCGGAATTAGAAAAAACGCTGGCGCTGCGGGCCATGCGGCCGCTGCGTGAGCGC
>CANFJF010000176.1 GCA_947447355.1 Comamonadaceae bacterium | reverse complement strand
GGCAGTCCAGGAGCCCGAATTCGTCGACATGGATGGCCGCGCTGCGCTCGCCATGACGCCCTTTCGTCTCTGCGAGGGAAGCGTGGCAGTCCAGGAGCCCGAATTCGCCGACATGGATGGCCGCGCTGCACTCGCCATGACACCCCTTTCGTCGCTGCGAGCGAAGCGTGGCAGTCCAGGAGCCCGAATTCGTCGACATGGATGGCCGCGCTGCACTCGCCATGACGCCCTTTCGTCTCTGCGAGCGAAGCGTGGCAGTCCAGGAGCCCGAATTCGTCGACATGGATGGCCGCGCTGCGCTCGCCATGACGCCCTTTCGTCTCTGCGAGGGAAGCGTGGCAGTCCATCTTTGCGCGCCTCGACGATGGATGGCCGCGCTGCGCTCGCCATGACGGGGCGGTGGATAAGCGTTTTGCTCGCCACGACGGGTTAGTTTCGTCATGCCCCCGTATCGAAAATCATGCGTGCATGGAAAGCACTGGCCGCGCTGACCGGACCAAGCGTTTGAGTTCTGGCACGCAGGAGCCGCAGTTGGTGCCGCACTTCAGGACACCTTGCAGTGCGGCCAAGCGTTGCTCGTCGCGCATCAAATCCGCTGCGCCGCTGGCGTCTTCGTGAATCAGCGCCAACTGCTCTTCAATGGCGACATCGGTGACGTTGAAGCAGGTGCAAACCGGCTTGCCGCGGGACTGCACCGCCACGGGCGCCTTGGCGCCGGGCAGAAGCAACAGACGGCCGTAGGCTTGCGCAGGCAACTCTTCCAGCAGCAGGGTTTTGATCCAAGCTTCGGCGCTGGTGTCTCCGGCCAACACAAAGCCGGTGAGCTCAACCTTCTCGTTAAGACGTACCAGCCGAGCCGTGCGGTGCTGGCCTTTTTTGGGGTCGGCGTAACGCAGCGCGTCAGCGCCGTTCAGACCAAGTGCCGCCTCGATTTGCGCCAAGACGCTGGCGTTGGGTGCCTCATAGCCTGCAGCACGGAACAGCACGCCGGTGCGTTCGCGGCTGCGATCGGCCAGCGGGGTGTTGTTTGAAAACGGCACGCAGCTGGTGAAGGGAAACGCCGCCATCAGGTGCTTGAGTTGGGTCCGTGCAGACAGCGCTTCGCCATCGGGCAACCAAGCCATGGCCAGCAGTGACCAAGGCAGTTCGGCCTTCAAAATTTTGACGGCGGCGTGTTTCAGTTCCGGCTGTTTGGAGCTCGGGCAATAGGCCGAGGTGGTCAAAGCGTTGACCCCGGCCAGACGCTCGCCGTGGCTGGAGATGCCGCTTAAATATTCCTCGCCCCAGTGCATCGCCATGAAGGCTTGACTGACGGCGACTTCCGGCGAGGCTTGCAAGGGCACGACGATGGAGCCTCGCTTGGAGGTGACGTGCACCAAGTCGCCTTGTTTGAGCAGGCGGCGCGTCATGTCTTGCACGTTCATCTGCAGCGACGGTTCGGCCACATGACCAAACAAACGGCCCAGCGTGCCGGTGCGGCTCATGCCATGCCATTGGTCGCGCAGGCGGCCGGTGGTCAGTGAAAAAGGAAAGCGCGACTCGCGCGGTTCGGCCACTGGTTGATAAACGGTGTTGACAAAGCGTGCTTTGCCATCCGCCGTGGGAAAGTTGCCGTCTTCGTACAGACGCTGTTGGCCCACGGTTTGGCCTTCTTTCAAGGGCCACTGCTGCGGTGCTTCGTCGAGCATGGCGTAGCTCAGGCCGGTGATGTCGAGGTCGCGGCCACGGGTCGACTCGCGGTGTTCGTTCCAGATGGCTTCGACGCCAGCGGTTTCGTCGCTCAGCGAATAGGGAAACAGCGATTGGCCGGTCAGGTGCCGAGACGGCAGCAACTTCTCAAGCCGCTGTGCAAAGTCTTGCGCAATCGACCAGTCATGCCGTGTTTCGCCGGGGGCTGCAACCGCCGGCCGGACGCGGCTGATGCGCCGTTCACTGTTGGTGACGGTGCCGGTTTTTTCGCCCCAAGTGGTGGCGGGCAGCAGCAGGTCGGCAAAGTCGCAGGTGCTGGCCGTCGCGAAGGCTTCTTGCACGACCACGAACTCGGCGCGTTCGAGCGCGCGGCGTACGGTGGTTTGGTCGGGCATCGACTGCGCCGGGTTGGTGCAGGCAATCCACAAGGCCTTGATCTCGCCATCGGCGGCGGCTTGAAACATCTCGACAGCTGACTTGCCAGCTTGCTCGGGCACTGAAGGCAGGCCCCACAAGGCGGCGACTTCGGCGCGGTGCTGCGGGTTGGCGAGGTCGCGGTGCGCGCTCAATAAATTGGACAAGCCGCCGACTTCACGGCCGCCCATGGCGTTGGGTTGGCCGGTCAGTGAAAACGGCCCGGCGCCCGGTTTTCCGATGTGGCCGGTGGCCAGATGCAGGTTGATCAGCGCGGCATTTTTGGCGGTGCCGCTGCTCGACTGGTTCAGTCCCTGGCAGTAGAGGCTGAGCGTGGCGGCAGAGGTTGCAAACAGGCGCGCAGCCGTCAGCAAATCTTCTTTGTTGATGCCGCAGGTTTGCGACACCAGCTCGGGCGTGTAGTCGCGCACCGTCGCTTTGAGCGCCTCAAAACCTGTGGTGTGCGCAGCGATGTAAGCCGCGTCCGTCCAGCCTTCCCACAGCATGATGTGCAGCAAGCCGTTGAACAGCGAGACATCAGTGCCCGGCAGGATGGGCAAATACAAATCAGCGATTTCGGCGGTGTCGGTGCGACGCGGATCGCAAAAAATAATCTTCAGCGCCGGGTTGGCGGCTTTGGCGTCTTCAATGCGCCTGAACAAAATCGGGTGCGCGTAAGCCGTGTTGCTGCCGACGATGAAAATGCACTGCGCATGGTTCACGTCGTCGTAGCAATTCGGCGGCGCGTCGGCGCCCAAGGTTTGCTTGTAGCCGGCCACGGCGCTGCTCATGCACAGGCGGGAATTGGTGTCGACGTTGTTGGTGCCAATCAAACCCTTGACGAGTTTGTTGAAGACGTAATAGTCTTCCGTCAAAAGTTGGCCGGAGATGTAAAAACCCACAGCGTCAGGACCATGCTCACCAATGATCTGCGCAAAGCGCTGGCTCGCGAGGTCGAGCGCGCTGTCCCAAGTCACGACCTCAGCAACGCCGCCGCGCTTGCTGCGCTGCATCGGCTGCAGCAATCGAGTTTGCCGCGTTACCACGGCAGACGCCGTCAGCGCAAGCGTTGAGCCTTT
>CANFJF010000175.1 GCA_947447355.1 Comamonadaceae bacterium | reverse complement strand
GTTGGCTGCCGGTCTGCACCTTTTTTTGCATGGCCGGGCTGTACTGTCGAATGCGCGGGCCTTGGAAGCCAAGGTGACTGCCACCGACGCGCAGATTGATCAGCTGGCCAAGGCCTCGGGCGACTATGCCGAATTGATCCGTCGCACCAGCTGGAAGCCCGGCGTTGAATTGCGCCGTGAGGCCTTGAACATCACCGCCACGTTCACGGGCGATGAACTGGGCCGGATCAATGAAATGTTTGCGGTCAGTTACTCCGGCTTGGGTTATTTCTCCCTGAGCAATTTCCGCATTGAAGATGCGACCCCACAAGGTCGCAGCGCTGGCTTGCCGTTTGCCGTGAAGGTGAACATCAAGGGCGACAACATTTTGGTATTGGAGACCCGATGAAAGCGTATTGGGGATTTTTGCTGATTCCGCTGGCGCTGCTGTCTGCGTTTGCGTGGAAACATTTTGTGCCGGTTGAAAGCGCTGGCCTGTCACTGCCGACGGTCAAGACCTTGAAGGTGCCGCTGGCACCCGATGCGGTGTCGCCCGTGGTGCGGCGCGAACCGGCCATGGTTGATTTGCGCGGGCTGATGCCGTACGACGTGACACCAACCCCGCGCGCGGTGGCGTTGAACGGCAAGCCAAAGATGCCATTTGTGGTCTCTGCGATTTTGGTCGACGGTGAGCGCCGGGTGGCGCAGATTGGTTCGGAAATGTATCAACAAGGTGACACGCTGGCTGATTACAAGGTCGAGCGGATTGAGCCGATGCGCGTTTTATTGGTGGGCCATGGCAAGGGCGGTGAGCGGCTGTGGGTTGACATGACAAAGGGATTTTGAGTATGCGTAAGTACAACCGATCAGATTTTCGGCGCATCAGTGCGGTCTCCTTGGCAGCGACGGCGATGCTTGCCGGTTGCGCCTTGCCTGGGCCGGACATTGCTCAGCCTTCCAAGGAAGCACCGACCAGTGCCTATTCGGCCATCAACGCCAAGATGGCTGAAGATGCGCGAGCCCGCGAAGCGCAAGAGGCGCGTTTGCCGCCAGAAGCGCGCGGCATGGTGGTGTCCAGCGGCCGGGAACTGGAAGAAGTGCAGCCGCGCTTGTACTCGTTTCGGGCGCGCCAACTGGACATCCGCGACGCGCTGGGTATTTTTGCCCGGGCCAATGGGCTCAACCTGATCACGGATCCGGACTTGACCGGCACCGTGACGGTTGACTTCACCGACGTGCCGTTAACGCGGGCTTTTGAGGTGATGCTCAGCAGCTTGGGTTATTCGTGGGAACAAAAGGCCGGCGTGATTCGTGTCCGCTCGACAGTGACGCGGGCTTTTGAGCTGGACTACATCCGTGCCACCCGCACGGGCAATGCAACGGCGACTGCGTCATCCACTGCCGCTGCTGGCGGTGGCGGCGGCGGCGGTGGCGGCGTCGTCTCATCCAGCAACACGGTGACCGACTCGGTGATGTTTTGGCAAGAGATTGACCTGCAGATCAAGTCTTTGTTGTCGCCGCGTGGCAAGGTGCTGATCAATCGATTGACGGGCACCATCATCGTCACGGACAGCGCACCCAAAATAGAAGGCGTCGAGAAATTCCTTGAGTTGATCAAAGACGGCATGAACCGGCAGGTGGACATCGAGGTGCGCATCGTCGAAGTGACGCTGAACGAAGACTATGCCCTAGGCCTCGACTGGAGTCGACTCAAAGTGGGTGACCTCGGGACGCTGGCTGCACGCACCATCGTCGGGGCACCTGCCGGCGTGTCGGCAGTGCCCAGCACCTTTGCAGCCAACTACGGAAATTCAAACTACAACGCTGTGATTCAGGCTCTGAAGCAACAGGGCGATGTGCGCATGGTGTCGCAGCCGCGCGTGCGCATCATGAACAACCAGACGGCCTTTGTGAAGGTCGGCACCAGCGATACGTTTTATACCCGCACCAACTACCGCACCACCACGGCGGGCATTGGCATTTCAGACACCATCAATGAGCAACCCATGACGGTGAACTTGGGCGTGATGATGACCGTCACGCCGCAGATTTCCAGTGACGGTTGGACCATGCTGCAAGTGGCACCGACGGTGACCCGCTTGTCTGGCACCACGGTTTCGCCAAGTGGTCAGAGCACGGCGCCGGTGCTCGACATCAAAGAAGCCAGCACCTTGGTGCGCGCGCGCAGTGGTGAGTTGGTCGTGCTGGGCGGCTTGATTGAAGAAGAAGGCTCCAAAACGACAAGGGCGATCCCTGGCATCGGCGAAGGGAACGCATCTTTCAACCCCTTCAGGGCTGACTACAAAGCCAGCCGGCGCAAAGAGTTGGTTATTTTCTTGATGCCCACTGTGATTTCGAACAAGTGATTGGCGTTATCAGTGTCTGAACTTGACCCGATTTACACAGCGCTTGGTTTTAGCCGTGCGCCTTTCAGTATTTCTCCGGACACCAGTTTTTTTTACCCTGGCAGTCAGCATGTGACCGCCTATAACAATCTGCTGTTTGCGATGCGGGGCGGCGCAATGGCGGTGCTCACCGGGGAAGTCGGTCTGGGTAAAACCTTGATTTGCCGTAACTTGCTGCGCAATATTCCAACCAATGTGCATGTTGCTTTGCTTGCCAATCCGCTGCTGTCTTACGCCGAGATTTTGGCCAGTATTTTCAAAGACTTCACCGGCGAGGCGCCGCGCCACCCGGACTCGTTGGCGCAGACGCATGAGCAACTGACCAACTACGCTTTCAAGTGCGCGCATTTGGGTGAGTACCTGGTGGTGATGGTCGACGAGGCGCAAAAGCTCTCGGCCGAAGCCCTGGAAGGCTTGCGCTTGCTGTCGAACCTTGAAACCGAGCAGCGCAAGCTGATTTCTTTGGTGCTGGTCGGCCAGCCGGAATTAGAAAAAACGCTGGCGCTGCGGGCCATGCGGCCACTGCGTGAGCGCATTGGCGTGTGGTGCCGCCTGGGGCCGATGTCGCGGGCTGAATGTGCCAGCTATGTGCGCCACCGCATGGCGGTGACGCGCACCAGTGGTGATGTGCATTTCTCAGCCATGGCGCTTTTCTTTTTGCACCGCGCCACCAAAGGTGTTCCCCGGCGGATTAATTTAGTGGCTGAGCGTGCCTTGCTGCTGGCCTTTGGTCGCAGCCAGCATCGGATCAATGGGTTCATGGTGCGGCGGGCTGTCGCAGAACTGAGACCCGGGAGGTTTGCATGAGTGTGATCGACGAAGCCC
>CANFJF010000174.1 GCA_947447355.1 Comamonadaceae bacterium | reverse complement strand
GCGCAGCAAGGACTACGGCAACATCCTCGACACCTTCCGGCCCGGTCACGCGGACTACACCTATTTGCACAAATACGGCCTGCGCGACCCACGCGGCGGCGGTCGTTCGTCGGCCCGTATGACGGCGCCCATGGTGGCGGCGGGTGCTGTCGCCAAGAAGTGGCTGGCGGCACAGCATGGCATTGGCTTCAAGGGCTGTATGACGCAAATTGGCGACATGCCCGTGCCGTTTGAGTCTTGGGACCATGTGCCGAACAACCCATTTTTTGCCGCGGCCGCAGATGTTTCTGCCCTCGAAAATTACATGGACGAATTGCGCAAGTCAGGTGACTCCTGCGGCGCGCGCATTCGCGTGGTGGCCACCAACATGCCGGTGGGTTTGGGTCAGCCGCTGTTTGACAAACTGGACGCCGACATTGCCTACGCCATGATGGGCATCAATGCCGTCAAGGGCGTTGAAATTGGCGCCGGTTTTGCCAGCGTCAGCCAGCGCGGCACGACGCATGGCGACTCGCTGTCGCCAGCGGGCTTCAAGAGCAACAACGCCGGTGGCGTCTTGGGTGGTATCAGCACCGGGCAAGACTTGGAAGTCTCGATCGCCATCAAGCCGACCAGCTCGATCATCTCGCCGCGCGAGTCGATTGACATGGCCGGCAACAGCACCACGGTGATGACCAAGGGGCGGCATGACCCCTGCGTTGGCATTCGCGCCACACCGATTGCCGAGGCCATGTTGGCGCTGGTGGTGATGGAGCATGTGTTGCAGCAACGCGCCCAGTGCGGTGATGTTCGCGTCCCGACAGCGCCTATTCCTGGCGCGGTTTGAAGCTCAGTTTGAGGTCGCTCCGACGGTGACCACCCGCCGCCAACTCATTCCCTTCGCCGCCTTGTCGGCCAGCTACTTTGCGCATATCGGATTTTTCAATCCGTATTTGCCCTTGTGGCTGAAAGACATGGGCTTGAGCATTCTCGCCATCAGCGTGCTGGTGTCGGTGCAAGCGGCGACGCGGCTGTTTGCGCCCTACGGCTGGGGCTGGCTGAGCGACCGCACTGGCGAGCGCATCAAGCTGCTGCGCTACAGCGCTTGCGCCGCCTTGGTGGCTTCAGTGGGCCTGTGGTTTGACGGCGGTCTGCATTGGTTGTTTTTGGTGCTGCTGGTGATGTTCACCCACACCAGCGCCATGATGCCCATGAGCGAAGCTGCCATGGCGCATTTGGTGACGCAAGGCGGCGTCTTTGATGCGCGGCGTTATGGGCGGATTCGCTTGTGGGGATCGCTCGGATTTTTGGTCACGGTGTTGGCTGCAGGGGCGTGGTTTGAGCACGATGGCATGCATCAGTTCCCGGCTTGGACAGTGGCCACCATGTTGGCCGTGACGGTGAGCGTTTGGTTTTTGCCTGACCTGAAAGAGGCCGTGCCCGCGCATGCGCAGCACGTCAACGTCATGCCGGTGTTAAGACAGCGCGCGGTGCAGTGGTTTTTTGCAGCGGCGTTTTTTCATGTGCTCTCGCACATTGGCATTTACGTCTTCTTCTCGCTGTACCTGGATTCATTGGGCTACACCAAAACCATGATTGGTTTGCTCTGGGCTTTGTCTGTGGTGGTGGAGATCGGCTGGTTTTTCACGCAGTCGCGCTGGCTGCCGCGTTTGAGTTTGACGGCTTGGCTGATGGTCTGCTCGGCGGCGATGTTACTGCGCATGGGCATCACGGCCAGCAGCGCACAGGTGCTGGCCTTGTTGCTGGTCGCGCAGGCCTTGCACGCACTGACGTTTGCCACACACCACACCGTTTGTATCGCGCTGTTGTCGAAGCATTTCAGTGGTCGATTGCGAGGCCGTGGACAAGCGCTTTACACCGTCATTGCTTACGGCTTTCCGGGCCTCTTTGGCGGACTGGCCGGTGGCGTGTTGAGCACGCATTACGGTCTGGTCAGCGTCTATTGGGCCTCGGTCGGCACCAGCTTGCTGGCTTTGCTGTGCGCCTTCGGGGCTTGGCGACATCAGCATCTGCGCACCGTTACCTAGGCGTTTTGACGGACGCAGACTTCAGCGCAACACCATCACTGGATGATGGCTGTGCGTCAGCACCTTTTGCGTTTCACTGCCTACCAACAAGCCTTTGATGCCCTTGTGTCCATGCGAGGCCATGGCAATCAAGTCGCAGCCTTGTTCATCAGCCGTTCGGATGATGGCTTCATACGGTTCATCGCTCGTGACGCAAACTGTGTCGCAAGGAACGCCCGCTAAGCGCGCGGCGTTTTCAATCGACTGCAGAATCTTGGCCGCCTTCGCTTGCGAGTCCTTGGCGTATTGCTCACGCGTGTCTTCCAGCATGTCAGGCTGGTAGGTGAAGACATGGAATTCGGGGACCACGTGAATCCCTGTGACGCGGGCGTGGGTCTCTTTGGCGAGTTCAATACCTTGGTGAATGGCGGCTTCTGATTGGGGTGATCCATCGGTGGGCAGTAAGACGTGCTTGAACATAATTGCTCCTTGGCTTGATGCGTTGGCAGACACAAAATTTCTTGAATTAGCCAAACCAGTTTGTGGTTTTTGGACCGGCCAATCAATGGCGGTCAATCTGATGGTGTGTGTCAGTCAAGACGCCGACTGCGATCAGCCGTGGCGTGCATAAGCTTCGGGTTAGAACGGGTCTGATGATGGGTCGGCATCGCGCCAAAGTCCGGGGGCCAGCCCGTCCAGCGTGTGTGGCCCGATGGCCGCACGAATCAGCCGAAGCGTGGGGAAACCCACAGCGGCCGTCATGCGGCGCACCTGCCGGTTGCGGCCTTCGCGAATGCCCAGCTCAAGCCAGGCGGTGGGCTTGGATTGGCGTACCCGTATCGGTGGGTCGCGCTCCCAGACGGTCGGTGGTGGGCTCATCAGGTGCGCGCGGGCAGGGCGCGTCATGCCGTCGTTGAGTTGCACGCCTTGTCGCAAAGCCGCTAGCGCTTGTTCGCTGGGTTCGCCTTCAACCTGCACCCAATAAGTCTTCTCCATCTTGAAGCGCGGATCAGCGATGCGCGCCTGCAGTTGCCCGTCATTGGTGAGCAGCAGCAGGCCTTCGCTGTCAGCGTCGAGCCGGCCAGCCACGTACACGTCCGGAATGTTTAAAAACTCTTTCAACCCGCGCCAACGCCCCTCAGGGGTGAATTGACTCAGCACGCCGTAAGGCTTGTTGAAGCAGATCAGGCGGGTGGGGTTGGAAATGATCATGGCGG
>CANFJF010000173.1 GCA_947447355.1 Comamonadaceae bacterium | reverse complement strand
GGGTGCGCGTAAGCCGTGTTGCTGCCGACAATGAAAATGCACTGCGCATGGTTGACGTCGTCGTAGCAATTCGGTGGTGCGTCGGCACCCAAGGTTTGCTTGTAGCCGGCCACGGCGCTGCTCATGCACAGGCGCGAATTGGTGTCGACGTTGTTGGTGCCGATCAAACCTTTGACGAGTTTGTTGAAGACGTAATAGTCTTCCGTCAAGAGTTGGCCGGAGATGTAAAAACCGACAGCATTAGGGCCGTGCTCACCAATGATCTGCGCAAAGCGCTGGCTCGCGAGGTCGAGCGCGCTGCCCCAAGTCACGACCTCAGCAACGCCGCCGCGCTTGCTGCGCTGCATCGGCTGCAGCAATCGAGTTTGCCGCGTTACCACGGCAGACGCCGTCAGCGCAAGCGTTGAGCCTTTGGTGCACAGCCGCCCGAAGTTGGCCGGGTGCGTCGGGTCACCGCGGACACCGGTGATTTCGTTGCCCTGCGACTCGATGATGACGCCACAGCCCACACCGCAGTAGGGGCAGGTTGATCGGGTTTCACGCACCGCGTTGACATTGGAGAGGGTCAACTCAGGCCTCGCTGGTGATCGCAGTTTTGTGCCCCGGCCCGGCCATCGGCGCGAGCAAGTCGATGGCGTGGCTGGCAAGTTCTTCGCTGTCCAGAAACACGCTGCCGTCAGTCACCTGGACGCTGAACTTCGGCGTGCAACCTTCGTCAGGTGCCTTGGCGCAGCCGTCGGCCAAACCGATGGTCCAGTTGTGCAACGGGCAGGCCACGCTGGTGCCAAAGACGATGCCTTGACTCAGCGGTCCGCCTTTGTGCGGGCAGCGATCCAGCAAAGCAAAAACGCCGTCTTGGTCATTGCGAAAGACGGCAACGTCAACGCCTTTGGCGCGTGCCACACGGCGCGAGCCGAGCACCGGGATGTCGGTGACGAGGCAGATTTTTTTCCATTCGGACATGGGTTTGTTCCAGTTTTTCAATTGATGTGATGTCAATTTCACGACATCCGTCATGGCGAGCGTAGCGCGGCAATCCATGCGTACTCCACCTTCGTCATTGCGAGCGCAGCGCGGCAATCCATCTCCGCGCACCTCCACGATGGATGGCCGCGCTGCGCTCGCCATGACGAGAGGTATGGATGGCCGCGCTGCGCTCGCCATGACGAGAGGCATGGATGGCCGCGCTGCGCTCGCCATGACGGGGAAGTGGATGGCCGCGCTTTGCTCGCCATGACGGAAATTAATCTCATGTCGTCAGTTTTTCAAATTGGCGTGTGTCGACTTCAGCTTCCTTGAAATCAAACCACGGATCGGGCTCGCCGTCGAGGGCGTACTGCAGGCGTTCCCATAGCGCTTTGCGGCCTTCGTGGTCGTCGAGGATTTTTTTCTTCACGTAGTCGAGGCCCACCCGGTTGACGTAGTGAACGGTGCGCTCAAGGTACCAGCCTTCTTGACGGTACAACTCGCAAAACGCGCCGGTGTATTCCAGCACTTCGGCGGCGGTTTTAACTTTGGTGAAAAAGTGCGCGACTTCGGTTTTGATGCCGCCGTTGCCCGCGATGTACATCTCCCAGCCGGAATCAACCCCTATGATGCCAACGTCTTTGATGCCAGCTTCCGCGCAATTGCGTGGACAGCCGCTGACGGCAAATTTGACCTTGTGCGGTGCATACATGCGCCACATGGCGCGCTCCAGGTCTTTGCCCATTTGGGTGCTGTCTTGCGTGCCCATGCGGCACCATTCGCTGCCGACGCAGGTCTTGACTGTGCGCAGCGCCTTGGCATAGGCGTGGCCTGATGGCATGCCGATGTCTTTCCAGACATTCACCAGGTCTTCTTTTTTGACGCCCAGCAAGTCAATCCGTTGGCCGCCGGTGACCTTGACGGTTGGGATCTTGTACTTGTCGACAGCGTCTGCAATGCGGCGCAATTCGCTGGACGTCGTTTCGCCGCCCCACATGCGCGGAATGACGCTGTAGGTGCCATCTTTCTGAATGTTGGCGTGGCTGCGTTCGTTGATGTATCGACTTTGCGGATCGTCTTTGGCTTCTTTCGGCCACGTGCTGGTGACGTAGTAATTGATGGCCGGGCGGCAGCTGGCGCAACCGTTGGGCGTGCGCCACTCCATGGACTTGTAGACATCTGCAATGGTCAGCAGCTTGTTGGCGCGAATGGCTTCGCGCACGGCTTGGTGGCCGTGGTCGGTGCAGCTGCACATGGCTTTGAGTTTGGGCGTGGCCGAGTAGTCGCCGCCGGCGGTGAACATCAAAATCTGCTCGACCAGTCCGGTGCACGAGCCGCATGAAGCGCTGGCCTTGGTGTGCTTGCGCACTTCGTCAAGTGTGAACAAACCTTTTTCTTTGATGGCTTTGCAGATGCTGCCTTTGGTCACGCCATTGCAGCCACACACTTCGGCCGTGTCGGGCATGGTCACGGCTTTGCTGTGGCCTTCATGGCCGACGTCGCCGATGTTGGATTCGCCGAACATCAGCTTGTCGCGAATGTCAGCCACGCTGCGACCGTCGCGCAGCAGCTTGAAGTAATAACTGCCGTCGACCGTGTCGCCGTACAAGCAGGCGCCGATCAGCTTGTCGTCCTTGATGACGAGCTTTTTATAGACGCCACCGAACGGGTCGCTCATGATGATCTCTTCGGTCCCGGCGTCTTCCGGGCGGCCTGATGACGCACCCATGAAGTCGCCAGCCGAAAACAAATCAATGCCGGTGACTTTGAGTTTGGTCGAGGTCAGCGAGCCGGTGTAGCGACCAATACCGAACAGCGCCAAGTGGTTGGCGGCGACCTTGGCTTGCTCAAACAAGGGCGCGACCAAACCGTAGGCAATGCCGCGGTGCGCCGCACATTCACCCACCGAGTAAATGCGTGCATCGGTCACTGTTTGCAGCGTGTCGGTGACGACGATGCCTTTGTTGCAATGCAGGTTCATCGACTCGGCCAGCGCGGTGTTGGGGCGAATGCCCACCGCCATCACCACCAAGTCAGTGGCGAGTTCCGTGCCGTCTTTGAATTTGATCGACGCGACGCGGCCTTCGGCATTGCCGGTGAGCTCTTGGGTTTGCGCGCCCATGAGAAAGTTCAGGCCGCGTGCTTCGAGTGACTTTTGCAGCAGCTTGCCGGCCACGCTGTCGAGCTGGCGCTCCATCAGCGTTGGCATGACGTGCACCACGGTGACGGTCATGCCGCGCAGCATCAGGCCGTTCGCCGCTTCGAGCCCAAG
>CANFJF010000172.1 GCA_947447355.1 Comamonadaceae bacterium | reverse complement strand
TGTTGCGCTGCGGGTGGAAATACTCGTGCTCCGGAAACCCGTAGTCGAGCAGAAAAATAGCACCCGCCGCCAGCCGGTCGGCCAGCGTGCGCACAAAGCCTTCGGCCTGCGCATGGGTTTCGGTCAGGTAATCCTGCGGGCCGTCGATGTCCAAGGGCGGCCGCAGCGCAGTCGGCCTGTCGGCAAACACCAACTCACCGGCGTGGAGCGCCACGCCGCGTTCATGCCAGACGCCTTGCATGCGCGCCAGCAGCTTGACCGGCATGGCGTCCAACACTTCGTTGCCAACCACCACGCCGCTCATCTGCGCCGGCAGTTCTTGCACCCAGCGCACCCGATCCCCATAGGCTGCCAGCCGCGTTTGCTGTCGTTCGCGCAGGCTACTTGAGAGGTCGACGATGGTGTAGCGCGTGAGTGGATTTTCAGCCGCATCCAGCGACTCGATCAGCTGCGCAGCCAGTGCGCCCGAACCCGCACCAAACTCCCAAACCTCGGTGGTGCCGGTGCCTTGCAAAGCTTCACCCACCTGACGCGCCAAGGCACGGCCGAAATGCGGCGACAACTCAGGCGCTGTGACAAAGTCGCTGCCCGACTGCGGCATGTGGCCAAACTTGCGCGAGCCGCTGGCGTAATAGCCGTGACCGGGCGCGTACAAGGCCAGCGCCATGAAGGCGTCAAAGCCCAGCCAGCCGCCGGCCTCTTCAATCGCGCGCTGCAAGATAGGCTGGAGTGGGGATGCTGCGGCGCTGTCAGGCGGCAAAGCAGCATCGATCGGTAAAATACGTGGTTTCGTCATGGTCGCTAGGCTCTCTTGAGTCTTTCATTGTCAGCCATCTTTTCAGCCATCTTGCACGCCGCCTTTCTTCCTTCCACCACCTCATGACCGCAACCGCATCCTCTCGTGTCGTCCTTGTGACCGGCGCCGCCCTGCGCTTAGGCCGCGAAATCGCGCTGGCCCTGGCGGGCACTGGCTGGCGCGTGGCCGTGCACTACCGGGGCTCCGCCGCAGCCGCTGAACAAACTGCCGCCGACTGTGCCGCTTTGCTGGCGGCCGACACCGCCGCCGTGAAAAGCGCCACCTTCGCTTGCGACCTGAGCGACGAAGACGCTGTGCGCCGCCTGCTGCCGCAAGTCGCAGCGCAATTTGGCCGGGTCGACGCGGTGGTCAACAACGCCTCCGCCTTTGAATTTGACGATGCCGCCAACTTCAGCTACGCGGCGATGGACAAGCATTTACGCAGCAACACCGGCGCGCCCATTTTGCTGGCGCAGGCGTTGCACACGCATCTGCAGACGCGCCAAGCGAATCCAGCCGACAACACAGCACACCAGCCGGGGTGCGTGGTCAACTTACTCGACCAAAAGCTGTGGAACCCGAACCCCGACTTTTTAAGCTACACCCTGTCCAAGGCCGCGCTGGAAGCTGCCAACACCTTGCTCGCGCAAGCGCTGTCGCCCGTGCTGCGGGTGGTCGGCGTGGCACCGGGTTTGACGCTGACCAGCCACCTGCTCAGCGCGGAAGAGTTTGCAGCACTGCACCGCTTGTCGCCGCTGGGCCGTTCTTCGACACCCGCTGACGTGGTGGCGACCGTTCGCTTCGCACTGGAGAATCAATCCATCACCGGCACCACCTTGCTGGTTGACGGTGGGCAACACCTGATGAAATTCAGCCGCGACTTTTCGCTCATGACATTGACACCATCGAAAACCCAAGATTGAACCGCATGCTCAACACCCGAGGCACCCAAATTCTGACGCTCACCGGTTTGCGCTTCAACGCCAGCCTCGGTATTTTGGAGTCAGAAAAAAATGCACCCCAACCCATTCAAGTGGACGCTGAACTCAACCTCGGCACGCAGCCGCTGTTGCCGAGTGACGACGACATCAAACATGTGCTGGATTACCGCAAGGTGCGGCAGATCATCATCAACGAGTGCACGATGGAACACATGAACTTGCTGGAGAGTTTGATCGGCAAACTCGCGCACCGTCTGATGCAGCTGCCCGGCGTGCTGGGCGTTCGCGTCAAGATCGCCAAGCTCGAAATTTTTGAAGATTGCGAAGTCGCCATTCGCGTAGAAACAGGACAGTGGTCATGATGAAAGAACAGATGATTGAACGCGAAGATTTAAAGCTCGAAAAGCGTTTGTGCCGCGAAGTCGGCCGCGCGATTGTGGACTTCAACATGATCGAAGAAGGCGACAAAGTCATGGTCTGCGTGTCGGGCGGAAAAGACAGCTACGCCATGCTCGACATCTTGCTCAAACTGCAGCAGCGCGCGCCCATCAACTTCAGCTTGATTGCGGTCAACCTCGACCAAAAACAGCCCGGTTTTCCGGACCACATCTTGCCGGAATACCTGAGCAAGCTGGGCGTGCCGTTTCACATTGAAACGCAAGACACCTACAGCATCGTCAAGCGGGTGATCCCTGAAGGCAAGACCATGTGTTCGCTGTGCTCGCGCTTGCGGCGCGGCATTTTGTACCGCGTGGCCGAAGAGCTGGGCGCGACCAAAATTGCGCTCGGCCATCACCGTGACGACATGTTGCAAACGCTGTTCCTCAACATGTTTTTCGCATCCAAGCTCAAAGGCATGCCGCCCAAGCTTGCCAGCGACGACGGCAAAAACATCATCATCCGGCCGCTCGCGTATGTGGGTGAAAAAGACCTGATCCGTTGGGCTGAAGTGCGCGAATTCCCGATCATTCCGTGCACCCTGTGCGGCAGCCAAGACGGCTTGCAGCGGGTGCAGGTGGGCAACATGCTGCGCGAGTGGGACAAAAAATTCCCCGGCCGCTTAGAGAACATGTTCACATCCTTACAAAATGTCATTCCATCGCACCTGATGGACGGCAAACTGCATGATTTCAAGGGCATCAAAACCACCGGCGTCGCCAACCCGGACGGCGACAAAGCCTTCGACCCCGAAGACTTGCCCAAGCCGCCAGCCACGCTGCAATTCATGGACAGAAAAGCCGTCCTAGAAAGTTGAACTCGTGCGAGAAATTCCCGTCACTGCGAGCGCCAATTCCCGTCACTGCGAGCGTCTCGTTCCCGTCACTGCGAGCGCAGCGCGGCAGTCCATGGCCCCGAATTCGCAGTCATGGATGGCCGCGCTACGCTCGCCATGACGGCGGGGATAGATGGCCGCGATGTGCTCGCCATGACGGCGGGGATAGATGGCCGCGATGTGCTCGCCATGACGAGTCCCTCAGTGGCCGCGCTGCGCAGACTTCCGTCACTGCGAGCGAAGCGCGGCAGTCCATGGCCCCGAATTCGCAGTCATGGATGGCCGCGCTG
>CANFJF010000171.1 GCA_947447355.1 Comamonadaceae bacterium | reverse complement strand
GACAGGTTCTGCGTTGACTGGTTGATGGTGGTGGTCGTGGCGCCGGTGGGGCCAGACTGAGCAATGCTGCCGACGCCCGAAGTCACTTGGCCCCCTGCGGGGCCGGCATAGGCCGTTTGTAATCCCGCGGAGCCGGTCACCAAAGCGGCCGCCAGTGCGGCTAGTTTGAGCCTGCGTTTGGCGGAGGCGACTGAGCGTGAAGACTTGCTGTGGCCCTTGGCGTTTTCTGCCACGGCCATCCACATCTGCAGGGCTTCATTCCAGATGATCCGGTGAACTTTATTCATGGCAGCAGGGCGCAGTCGTCTAAGTGGTGGTTGCTAAAAAACCACATACAAAGACCGTACGAAGCCCTGTTTATGTGATTCGTCAGGGCGAAAGTCGAGGCGTCCATCTCGGGCACACAGGATCATTCGACTTGAACAATTCTTCACAGACTATAGCAACTTTTATCAATTTAAACGACAAAATCATTTAAATCGAAAATGAAATATCGACTGTTGACTCGGGTATTAACAGGTAAGCGCTGAAGGAAACACTGGCACGGTTGATCCGCTTTCCGAGGCGGGGTATTTGTGCATGACGCTGTCAAACAGCGCGCTTTCCGTACGCTTGAAAAGTTGGGCGTTACGATGGTGACACCATTTTTTGGAGGCAGCCATGTCCACCACCTCTCTCAAGTTGTCCGATGCTTTGAAGGCCACCATTTCCAAAGTCGCCGCCTTTGAGGGCAAGACCGCTCACGCGCTGATGGTCGACACCCTTCAGTCCGCCATGGAAGATGCACTGGTGCGCCAGCAGTTTTATGCGGATGCAGATGCGGCCTATCAAGACACCTTGCGCACCAACGCTGTTTACGCGGCAGCGGATGTCAAGGCCTATGTCTTGGGTCGGGTCGCGGGTGGCAAAGCGGTTCGACCACAAACACGGCCCTTGGATGCTGCAAAGCCCATGACCCCACCGCATGACTGAGCTGGTCTACACAGAACAAGCACTTTTGGACTTGGAAAGGCTCAGCGACTTTTTGCGGGATACCGACCCTCTCATCGCAGTAGATACTGACGTCCTGATCATTGATGCGTTGGGGATTTTGGAGCCGCACCCTGAGATTGGCCGGAAAGTTCACTTTGGCCAGCGCGAACTGGTGATCTCAAGGGGACGAACTGGTTACATGGCACTTTATCGGTTTTTGCCCCATCTCAACCGTGTTTTGGTGCTGGCTTTGCGACACCAGCGGGATTCTGGCTACAAGCAGGGCTCAGCCGGTTAAGTTGTCGTTGCTAATAAAACCCACACATCGATGGATGGTTCGGGTATCAAAAGGTAAGCGGTGGAGGAAACACCGGCCCGGAAAAAATAGGCCCAATGGTTCCGCTGTCCCATACCGGGTAGTTGTGCATGACGCTGACAAACAGCGCGCTTGAGACGATGCGGTTCAGCCACGCTTGAAGCGCGGGCCAGTCTTGCTGCTCAAACCAGAGCGAGTCGGTCTGCGCAAATTGCCGCACAAACGGCGCGGTGGCCATGTCGGCCAGTGACGCCGCTGGGCCAAAAAGCCAGCCTTCGGGGCTGAGTTGCTGCGCCATTTGCTTCAACCAAGCGGCAGCCGCTGTGCGGTGCTGCAGGGCGTCAGCACCCGCATACCGGTTCGGGTATTTGTACCGATCCAAGTGGTGCTTGAAGGTTGTCTCGCAGTCGTCGATGAATGCTTCTACTTGCGCGGCTTGCTCAAGCTCTGCAGGCAACCATTGCGCTGGATCGTTGAGTTGCAAGGCCCAGCGCATGATGTCCAGACTTTGGTCGATGACTTTGCCGTTTGGCAGAACCAGCACGGGCACCGAGGCTTTGGCGGATGCGCTG
Source organism: Comamonadaceae bacterium (assembly GCA_947447355.1). GTDB lineage: Bacteria > Pseudomonadota > Gammaproteobacteria > Burkholderiales > Burkholderiaceae_C > Polaromonas. The sequence goes on along the minus strand of CANFJF010000171.1, from coordinate 1,445 downwards.
AGCAGTTCTGCCGGTTTGGCTTTGAGCACGACCTCGCGCAGTTCACAGGCTTGGCCGCTGATGGCCAGCGCCAGCCTTGCTCGCATGGCATAAGGGCAGCGGCGAAACGAATACAAGATTGGCAGCGTGCCCTGCATGGTCAGGGGTTCGTTTTTTTCGTGTCTTCTGCCTGCTGGGCCGCCAAGCCCCGCTTGACGCCGATGTGCCGTTCATTGCGTTGTTGGGCAAAAGCGATTTGGCGTTGGCGTTCCCGGAAGCCTTCTTTTTGGGCTTCGGTGGTTTTGTCGTGGCAGCCGGGACAGCTCACGCCATCGACATACAGCGGCGAGAGTTTGTCTTCGGCGCTCACCGGGTCGCGGCACGAGCGGCACAGGGAGAAGTGGCCTGGTTGCAAATCGTGGTCGACAGAGACGCGCTCGTCAAAAACAAAGCATTCACCGCGCCAGCTGCTCTGGGCTTCTGGCACGGTTTCGAGGTACTTGAGTATGCCGCCTTCAAGGTGAAAGACCTCGTCAAAGCCTTGGGTGCGCATGAAGGCGGTGGACTTTTCGCAGCGAATGCCGCCTGTGCAAAACATGGCAACTTTGGGTTTTTTGCCATCGCGTTCTTGCAGCCGACCCTCAGGCCCCATTTCACGGCGAACCCAATCCGGCAGTTCAGAAAAACTGGTGGTGGCGGGGTTGATCGCGCCTTCAAACGTGCCGATGGAGACTTCGTAGTCATTGCGGGTGTCGATCAGCACCACGTCCGGGTCGTTGATCAGGGCGTTCCAGTCTTGTGGCTTGACATACTGGCCGGCCATGCGGTTCGGGTTGATGCCTTCTACGCCCATGGTCACGATCTCTTGCTTGAGGCGAACCTTCATTCGGTAAAAGGGAGCTTTGTCGCTGTGCGCTTCTTTGTGCTCCAGCGCGGCCAAGCGCGGGTCAACCCGCAGATGCGCCAGCACCGCCCGCACGCCAGCCTCAGGCCCGGCAATGGTGCCGTTGATACCCTCGGCTGCCAGCAGCAGGGTCCCGCGCACATCGTTCGCTTCGCAAAAGGCCTGCAGCGGCGCTTGCAACTCAGCGAAGTCAGGCAGGTCGACAAATTTATAAAGGGCGGCGGTGAGAAAGTCAGGCATGTCAGGTTTCAATGAAGGTCTTTTAAGTTGGGTATTTTCCCTGAATCAGGCTTAGCGAGTTTTCCGAATCCGACAGAGTCCCGCAAGCGGACCTTGAACGGCACATTTCGCTTTCCGTCACGGCGAGCGAGAATTTCCCGTCATTGCGAGCAAGAATTTCCCGTCACTGCGAGCAAGAATTTCCCGTCACTGCGAGTGAGAATTTTCCGTCACTGCGAGCGCAGCGCGGCAGTCCATGAGCCCGAATCCGCAGTCATGGATTGCCGCGCTGCGCTCGCAAAGACGGAGCAGATAGATCGCCGCGCTGCGCTCGCAAAGACGG
>CANFJF010000170.1 GCA_947447355.1 Comamonadaceae bacterium | reverse complement strand
TTCTGTTATTCACTGTCACGGCTGTGGCCTTGGTGACAACCAGCGTTGCGGCGATGGCCCAAGGCGCGATCTACCGTTGTGGTAACGAATACCTCAACGATGCTGCCTTGGCTGCGTCGCGAGGTTGCCAAGCGGTGGCTGGCGGTAACGTCACAGTGGTGCCGGGGACGCGTGTCAACCCTGTCGAAAAAGAAGACGTCAGCCCACCGGTGGTCAGTGCCCCGGTCCGCAGCGTACGGCGAAGCCCGAGTTTCAGCGCCGGCCCAACGACAGACGCTGCCGCCCAGCGCGCCCGCGACAGCGATGCCCGCAGCATCTTGCTGGCAGAACTCAAAACCGCCGAAACCCGGCTGGCCGAACATCAAAAAGAATACAACAACGGTGAGCCTGAAAAGGTCGGCACTGAAGCGCGCAACCCACAGCGCTACCAAGAGCGTATCAATGAGCTCAAAGCAGCCGTCAGTCGCTTCATGGCGGACATCTCTGGACTGAAGCGTGAAATTGCGCGCCTGCCGACGACTGTTGCTTCACCTTTTCAGTCACCACCGTAAGTTCAAGACGGTGGTTAATGGGTGAAAATAGTCCACTTGAAAACCTCTGACACGCCCCACTCACAACCTGTCTCGGCGGCCACCCGCTATCAGGCTTTCGACCTCTTGGCGACGCTCGTGGCCGTGGTGCACCTAGATGGTTTTGTGGTGTTTGCCAACTCGGCTCTAGAAGACGCTCTCGGTATTTCACGCCGCACCATTGAAGGCTCGCAACTGCCGGATTGCTTCACTGAGCCGCAAATCTTGCGCACCGCCTTGGATGGCGCTGGCAGCAACGAGTTTGCCGCCTTGCGCTACGACGCCTGGCTCAGGCGGGCCAATCCGGAACCCTTCCCGGTGCATGTGGTGGTGGCCCAGACTGATGTGCCGGGAGAAGTCATTGTTGAGCTGTTGCCGCTGGAGCAACAAGCCAAACAAGGCCGGGAAGAGCGGCTCATCGACCAGGCGCAAGCCAACAAGGAACTCATCCGCAATCTCGCGCACGAAATCAAAAATCCCTTGGGCGGTATTCGCGGTGCGGCGCAACTGCTGGAGATGGAGATTGAGTCCAAGGAGTTGATCGAATACACCCAGGTCATCATTCACGAAGCCGACCGGCTGCAGTCGCTGGTTGACCGTTTGCTGGCGCCACACCGTCGGCCGCATCTGGTGGGCGATGTGAATATTCATGAGGTGTGCGAACGGGTGCGCTCACTCATCTTGGCTGAGTTTCCCAAAGGTCTGAAGGCAACGCGCGACTACGACATCTCTATTCCCGGCTTTCGCGGCGACCGCGAACAACTCATTCAGGCCGTGCTCAACATCACTCACAATGCCGCGCAGGCCTTGGCTGAGCGGGTGGCGGCAGGGGACGGCGAGATCATTTTCAAGACCCGCATCGCGCGCCAAGTGACTTTCGGCAAGCAACGCTATCGCTTGGCATTGGAATTGCATGTCATTGACAATGGACCGGGCGTGCCGGACTCCATCAAAGACCGAATCTTCTATCCCCTGGTGTCAGGGCGGGAGGGCGGTTCGGGGCTGGGGCTGACGTTGGCGCAAACCTTCGTTCAACAACACCACGGTTTGATCGAGTGCGACAGTGTGCCGGGCCGTACAGACTTCAAGATCTTGATTCCTCTGCCTTGAGGTCTGTCCCATCCATTGAGTTGATACATAGGGATAGCGTCACATGAAACCGATTTGGATCGTTGACGATGACCAGTCCATCCGTTTTGTCTTGGAGAAAGCACTCCTGAGGGAGGGTCTGCCCACGCGAAGCTTCACCAATCCGCGAGAAGTGCTCACGGCATTGGCGACCGCCAGCGACGACGACGGCCCGCAAATCCTGGTCAGCGACATTCGCATGCCGGGCGGTTCGGGGCTTGATCTGTTAGAGGCCGTTAAACAAAAAATGCCCGGCTTGCCGGTCATCATCATGACCGCGTTCTCTGACCTCGACAGCGCCGTTTCGGCCTTTCAGGGCGGCGCGTTTGAATACCTGCCGAAGCCCTTTGATTTACCCAAAGCGGTCGAGCTGATTCGCCGCGCGGTTGAAGAAAGTCAGCGCGAAGAAGTCGCCGAAGAACGCATGGCTGTGGCGCCTGAAATGCTCGGTCAAGCGCCGGCCATGCAAGACGTTTTTCGGGCTATTGGTCGGCTCAGTCAAAGCAATGTCACGGTCATGATCACCGGCGAATCCGGCTCCGGCAAAGAGCTGGTGGCGCGTGCGTTGCACAAACATTCGCCGCGCGCCAACGGGCCTTTCATCGCCATCAACACGGCGGCGATTCCGAAAGACTTGTTGGAGTCTGAACTCTTTGGTCACGAGCGCGGCGCTTTCACTGGCGCGCAGACCATGCGTCGCGGACGCTTTGAGCAGGCCGATGGCGGCACGCTGTTTCTGGACGAAATTGGTGACATGCCGTTTGACCTGCAAACGCGTTTGTTGCGCGTTTTGTCGGACGGACACTTTTACCGTGTGGGGGGCCACAACGCCGTCAAATCTAATGTGCGCGTCATTGCGGCGACGCACCAAGACCTGGAGCAATGCGTCAAAGACGGCCACTTCAGGGAGGACTTGTACCACCGCCTGAATGTGATTCGCCTGCGCTTACCGGCGTTGCGTGAACGGCGTGAAGACGTCTTCATGTTGACCCGCCACTTTTTGCAACAAAGCGCCAAGCAACTCGGTGTGGAGCCAAAACGTATTTCCGATGCGGCTTTGCAGCAGCTCAGCACCTTCGGTTTTCCGGGCAACGTGCGGCAGTTAGAAAACATCTGCCATTGGCTCACCGTCATGGCGCCGGCGCAAGTCATTGAAGCCAAAGATCTGCCGCCAGAGGTGCTGGTGGTTGTGCCAGAGGCCGCCAGACCCGTCAGTCCGCAGTCTGACGCCGTGTTGGCACACGCGGATGCGCGGGATGCTCAGCCTTTGGATAACCATGCTTTCAGTGGCACACCGACCACAAGTGCCTCTGCACCGTCATGGCCTTTGAATGTTGCTGCGCTGGGCAATTGGGAAGCCGATTTAGAAGTCGAAGCGCTCGCTTTGTTGGTCAGTGGTCAGCCCGATGTGTGGGACGTGTTGACACGTCGTTTTGAGTCGAAGCTGATTCAAACCGCGTTGGTCAGCACCCGTGGTCGGCGGATTGAAGCGGCACAAAAATTAGGCATCGGCCGCAACACCATCACCCGCAAGATTCAGGAATTGGGGTTGGAGTAAAACGCGGGATGGGTGGTGGCAGGGTGGGGGATCTGGGGATCGGCCAGAGGGCTGGCCTCCTACGGGTCATGGTTGCGTTGTTTTGCTTCGGGTGGCGGGATCGGGGGATCGGCCAGAGGGCTGGCCTCC
>CANFJF010000169.1 GCA_947447355.1 Comamonadaceae bacterium | reverse complement strand
TTGAACGACGCGATCAAAGAATTGCAGAGCAAGGGCTACAAGATCCCTGACTTGCCTGAAGACCCGCAAACCCCTGAAGACAAAGCCATCCTCGTGCGCTACTCCAAGTGCTTGGGCAGCGCCGTCAATCCGGTGCTGCGCGAAGGCAACTCTGACCGCCGCGCACCGATGGCCGTCAAAAACTTTGCCCGCAAGCACCCGCACAGCATGGCCAAATGGAGCATGGCTTCGCAGACCCACGTGGCAACCATGAACCACGGTGACTTCTACCACGGTGAAAAGTCGCTGACGCTGGACAAAGCGCGTGACGTCAAGATGGAACTTCTGACCCAAAGCGGCAAAACCATTGTGCTCAAACCAAAGGTGTCGCTGCTGGCTGGCGAGATCATTGACAGCATGTTCATGAGCAAGAAAGCGCTGTGCGAGTTTTATGAAGACCAGATGGAAGACGCCCGTAAGACCGGCGTGATGCTGTCGCTGCACGTCAAGGCGACCATGATGAAGGTCTCGCACCCGATCGTGTTCGGTCACGCTGTGCGCATCTATTACAAAGACGCTTTTGCGAAGCACGGCAAGCTGTTTGACGAGCTGGGTGTCAACGTCAACAACGGCTTGGTCAATCTGTACGACAAGCTCGAAAGCCTGCCGACCACCAAGCGCGAAGAAGTCATCCGCGACCTGCACGCTTGCCACGAGCACCGCCCAGAGTTGGCCATGGTCGACTCGGCCAAAGGCATCTCGAACCTGCACGCGCCCAACGACGTGATCGTTGACGCATCGATGCCGGCGATGATCCGCATTGGCGGCAAGATGTGGGGCGCTGACGGCAAGCCCAAGGACACCAAAGCGGTGATCCCTGAAAGCACCTTTGCCCGCATCTACCAAGAAGTCATCAACTTCTGCAAGACCAACGGCAACTTCAACCCGACCACCATGGGCACCGTGCCCAACGTCGGTTTGATGGCGCAGCAGGCTGAAGAATACGGCTCGCACGACAAAACTTTTGAAGTGCCTGAAGCTGGCGAAGCCCGCATTGTGGACATCGCTACCGGCGACGTGCTGCTGGTGCAGACCGTCGAAGAAGGCGACATCTGGCGCATGTGCCAGGTCAAGGACGCACCGATCCGCGACTGGGTCAAACTGGCCGTCACCCGCGCCCGCAACTCCGGCATGCCATCGATCTTCTGGCTGGACCCGTACCGCCCGCACGAAGCCGAACTCATCAAGAAGGTGGAAACCTACCTGAAGGACCACGACACCAAGGGCCTGGACATCCAGATCATGTCGCAGGTTCGCGCCATGCGTTTCACGCTGGAGCGCGTCGTGCGCGGGTTGGACACTATTTCGGTCACCGGCAATATCTTGCGCGACTACCTGACCGACCTGTTCCCGATCATGGAACTCGGCACCAGCGCCAAAATGCTGTCGATCGTGCCTTTGATGGCCGGTGGCGGCATGTACGAAACCGGTGCTGGCGGTTCGGCCCCCAAGCACGTCAAGCAACTGGTGGAAGAAAACCATTTGCGTTGGGACTCACTCGGTGAATTCCTGGCGCTGGCCGCGAGTCTGGAAGACTTGGGCATCAAGACCCAGAACGAAAAAGCCAAGGTGCTGGCCAAGGCACTGGACGGGGCAACCGGCAAGTTGCTGGACAACAGCAAAAACCCGTCGCCTAAAACCGGCCAGTTGGACAACCGCGGCAGTCAGTTTTATCTGGCTCTGTACTGGGCTCAAGAGTTGGCAGCTCAAACAGCCGACAAAGAACTGCAAGCGCAATTCGCACCGTTGGCCAAGGCCTTGACGGACAGCGAAGAGAAGATCGTCGCTGAGTTGAATGCAGTGCAGGGCAAGCCGGCTGATATTGGCGGCTACTACATGCCTGATGTCAAAAAGCTGACGGCCGTGATGCGCCCAAGCGCGACCTTCAACGCTGCTTTGGACGCGGTCAAGGCATAAGCCTTTTCAAGCCGCTCAAATCGCCAATGGATCCACATCCATGGCCCAGCGAATGAGCGGCTTGAATTCGGCTTGCTGGCGCGTGGCAGCCATGACGGGTTGCCATGCAGCTAGAAAGCGCTGCAGCGCCACGCGTGAGCTGCTTTCGACCAGCATTTGCGCTCGTTCTACATTGGCCACACGCTGAATCGTCATTGGCACGGCCGGGTAGGGCGTGACCATGTCGTGCCCGGGCAAGGCTTGCGCTTGGGCCGCTGCCGCTGCGGCATTTAAAAATCCTTGCGCCAAATCTTGCGAACGGGCTTCGGCACGCACCAGCGCTGAGAAGCCAAACGGCGACATGCCGGCGGCCTCGCGGTCGGCCAGTTCTTGAGCGGCAAAGGCCGGGTAATCGTGTTTTTTGAGGGCGCTAAACAGCGGGTGTTCGGGGTGAAATGTCTGCACCCACATCTCGCTTTGCGCACCTTTTTCAGCATTCCGGCCGGCCCGGCCGGTCGCTTGCATCAGCAAACCAAAGAGCCTCTCGGGCGCCCGGAAATCGCTTGAAAACAGTGCGCCGTCGGGGTTGACCGCAGCCACCAGCGTGATGTGCCTGAAGTCGTGTCCTTTGGCGATCATTTGGGTGCCGACCAGCACATCAACCGCGCCGGCGTGGACGCTGGCGAGTTGCGATTCAAGCGCGCCTTTGAGCCGCGTGGTGTCGGCGTCGATGCGCGCAATCACCAGCGGACTGCCATCGGGGCGGGTGATGCCTTGCAGCAATTCTGCCAAGTGTTCTTCAAGCCGTTCGGTGCCGCGCCCGACAGGCGCAATGTCGACGTTGCCGCAGCTCGGGCAGGCGCGCGGCACGCGCTCCGTGAAGCCGCAGTGGTGGCAGCGCAGTGTGCGGTCAATTTTGTGAAAAACGCGGTAGGCGCTGCAGTGCGGGCACTCGCTTTTCCAGCCGCAGTCGTGACAGGCCAGCACCGGCGCGTAGCCGCGTCGGTTCAAAAAGATCAAGGACTGTTCGCCGCGTGCAATGCGTTGGGCGATGGCCGCGAGCAGGGGCGGTGCCAGCGTGCAGTGCTTGGGCTGGTGGTTCATGTCGACCAGCCGCACGGCCGGCAAGCTGCCGGCGGCTTGGTCAGCCGAACCAATGCGTTCGTGCATGGTCAGGCGCTGATAGCGGCCGACCAGCGTGGCTTGCCAGCTTTCCAGAGACGGCGTGGCCGAGCCCAGAATGACGCTGCAGCTTTTGGGGCTGGCGGCTTCAGAAGTGGCCAAACCCTCTAAGCGTGCCCTGTAGACCGCCAGATCGCGCGCCGAGTAACGAGCGCCTTCTTGTTGCTTGTAGCTGGGGTCGTGCTCTTCGTCGACCACGATCAGCCGCAGGTTCGGCATCGACGCCAGCACGGCCATGCGCGTGCCCAGCACCAAGCGCGCCACGCCGGCGTGGGCGGCGAGCCAGCTTTTGAGGCGTTGAGCCGGCGTTAAACC
>CANFJF010000168.1 GCA_947447355.1 Comamonadaceae bacterium | reverse complement strand
TTGGTTGTTGCGTTAAACCCGGCGTAGTTCATGCTTGTCGGGTCGTTGTTCAGCTGGAAGTTTTTACCGAAGGCTGCAATCTGCGTCAGAGTCGCACCCTTGTTGCTGTCGGGCTGGGCGTAGTTGATGTGATTGGCCGAGGCGAATACGGTCAACAGTGAGGCATCACCGACGGGCCGCTCAAACTTCATGGTGTAGTTTTGGCTCTTGACTGGGCTGTTGCTAAGGTAGCCGTCAGATTCCAGCGTTTGGTAATTGAGTTGCAGCGTGGCATCGCCATAATTAGCCAAGCGGCCGCTTTCATACGCTACGCCATACAGGCGCGTGTTCCAGCTTCCGAAAGAGCTAAAGACGCTGGTGACTTGTTCTTGTGAAGGTTTTTTGGAAAATAGATTGATCGAACCGCCGAAGGTGGCGTAGCCCAGATTGCTGGCATTGCCGGGGCCACGCTCCACCACTGCACCACCAATGGTGGAGGCAGGGAAAAACGAGGTTGAGTGGTGTGCCGGGTTGTTGGTGTCTCCCCAAGGGATACCGTCAAAGGTGATGTTGTATTGGTCGTCAGAAAAACCGCGCAAAGTGGTCTTGGTTTCGCTCAGGCCGGGGCCGTTGGCTGAATCGCCCGACAAGCTGGGCGCAATGTTGACGATGCGGCTGTATTCGGCTGTGGGCGCCACGGACAAGTCCATGAACTCCCGCGTGATGATGGACTGCGGCTGTGTCGCAAACAAGCTGGACTGTGTCGGCGCGATGGCTGAGGCGGTGCCCTTGATCGCGTCTTCTGAGCGGTAGGCACCAGCAGCGGTGGTGGCACCGATGCTGCCGAGGTCTACCGGGGCTGCGGTTTGAGCCATGGCATAAGAACCGGCCAGCGACAGCATGGCCAGAGACACCAAATGAACAAGTGTCTTCGGCTGGAAAAGAGGATGTTTTTTCATAAGATTTTTGTGACCCTAGATGTGAATGCCCCCAATAGGGCGAAAGAGGCGAACTAAGAAATAAAAGAAGCCTTGTATTGATTTAAATCAAACAACGTTAAAAGTGTAAAAATTTGTTGTGACAACTCCGTGACGCTCGATCAACTGATGTGCAGGGCGTCACAACGAAAGACCTTGGCACGGCTCGTCAGCCATCCCGCCCCCACAATCAATGGCATGACTTATCTGCTCGCTCTCGACCAAGGCACATCCAGTTCCCGCAGCATTGTTTTTGACGCTGAAGGTCGCATCGTTGCGATGGCGCAGCAGGCATTGACGCAAATCTTTCCGCAACCCGGCTGGGTCGAACACGACCCGATGGAAATCTGGCGAGCTCAATTGGCCACCGCGCAGCAGGTCCTTGACAAAGCCGGTCTGAAAGCCAGCGACATGCGCGCACTGGGCATCACCAATCAGCGTGAAACCACGGTGGTCTGGAACCGCAAAACCGGCCTGCCGATCCACAACGCCATCGTCTGGCAAGACCGACGCGCCGAAGACACCTGCGTGCAGTTGCGCGCGCAAGGCCAAGAGGCGCTGATCCAATCCACCACCGGGCTGCGGATTGACGCTTATTTTTCAGCCACCAAACTCAAATGGCTGCTTGACCATGTGCCGGATGCCCGCGCTCAGGCCGAGCGTGGCGAACTTGCGTTTGGCACCATCGACAGCTGGCTGATGTGGCATCTCACCCAGGGTGCGCTGCACGCTACCGACGTCACCAATGCGTCGCGCACCATGCTCTTCAATGTGCGCACCCAGCATTGGGACCCCGAACTACTGGCACTGCTGGACATCCCGCCATCACTGATGCCGGAAGTCCGGCCCTCCAGCGGCGACTTTGGCGAAGTTCGGCCTGAGCTCCTGGGCCACGCGATCCCGATAGGTGGCGTCGCAGGCGACCAGCAAAGCGCCTCCTTCGGTCAAGCTTGCTTTACCGCTGGCATGGCCAAAAACACCTACGGCACCGGCTGCTTCTTGCTAATGCACAACGGCACCCAATTCCAGACATCGCAAAACGGCCTGCTGACGACCATCGCCGCGCAAACCGCGGCCCAGAAAACAGAGTTCGCCATGGAGGGCAGCGTCTTTGTCGGCGGTGCGGTCGTGCAGTGGCTGCGCGACGGCCTGAACGCCTTCCAAAGCAGCGCCGAAGCGGAAGCGTTGGCGCAAAGCGTGCCGGACTCTGGCGGCGTGATGCTGGTGCCCGCCTTCACCGGTTTGGGCGCGCCTTACTGGGAACCCGATGCGCGCGGCACCATCACGGGCATCACACGCGGCACGACGCTGGCACACATCGCGCGTGCGGGTCTGGAAAGCATTGCATTTCAAAGCGCTGCGCTGGTGCAAGCCATGAACCGTGACGCCCTCAGAAACGGCGCAGTGCCGATGTCTGTGCTGCGCGTTGACGGCGGCGCCTGCGCCAACAACTTGTTGATGCAGTTTCAAGCCGATTTGCTCGGCATTCCCGTCGTGCGCCCCGTGGTGACAGAAACCACCGCGCTGGGTGCCGCTTGGCTGGCTGGCCTGTCCAGCGGCGTCTACAAAAACACCGATGAGTTGGCCAATCTGTGGCGTGCTGAACGCACCTTTTTACCGGCGATGAGTCCGGACGTTGCTGCCGCCCGGATGGCCGAGTGGGAACATGCGGTTCGGCAGACGGTGCTGAAGTAGCAGCCGCTTCAGCGACAATTTGCGTCTCAGCTTCATCAGACACTCAGAGGACGGCACCAGCATGGCCAGCAGCAATATCAGCGCATTACAGATCGCCTTCATCGGTGGCGGCAACATGGCCAGCGCCATCATTGGCGGACTGCTCAAGCGCGGTCTGGCACCGATGCAAATTCAAGTGGTCGAGCCTTTTGCGGAGCAAGCTGAGCGGCTGACATCCCAGTTCGGCGTCACGGTCATGCCCAGCGCCGAAGCCAGTTTGGCACGCGCCGGTTTGGTGGTGTGGGCCGTCAAACCGCAAATCTTCAACCAGGCCGCAGTGCCAGTCCGAGCCCACACCCTGACAGCCTTGCACCTGAGTGTGGCCGCCGGCATTCGCTCAGACAGCATTGCCCGCTGGCTCGGCACCGAACGCGTGGTGCGCGCCATGCCCAACACACCCGCCCTGATTGGCCAGGGCATGACCGCCTTGCTGGCGCGCCCTGCGGTGACAGCGGCCGACCGCCAAGTCATTGAATCGGTTGTCCAAACCACCGGCGCACACCTGTGGCTGGAACACGAAGAACAGCTCGACGCCGTCACCGCCCTCTCGGGCTCAGGTCCGGCGTATGTGTTTTATTTCATCGAAGCCATGATGGAAGCCGGCACCGAGATGGGCCTGGACGCAGCCCAAGCCAGAGAGCTCGCCATCGCCACCTTTGTCGGCGCGTCGGCCTTGGCCCAAGCCTCCAATGAGGCGCCGCAAACCCTGCGGGAACGCGTGACCTCCAAAGGCGGCACCACCTATGCCGCGCTG
>CANFJF010000167.1 GCA_947447355.1 Comamonadaceae bacterium | reverse complement strand
CGCTCAGCGGTTTACGCACAAGGCTCTGACGCCCCGGAAAAAAAGGAAGTCAAGATCGGCTTCATTCCACTGACCGACTGCGCCTCGGTGGTGATGGCCTCGGTGCTGGGTTTTGACAAGAAATATGGCGTCAAGATCATTCCGACCAAAGAAGCCAGTTGGGCTGGCGTGCGCGACAAACTGGTCAGCGGTGAACTCGACTTTGCACACGTGTTGTACGGCCTGGTCTACGGCGTGCACATGGGCACGGCCGGCCCGAAGAAAGACATGGCTGTTTTGATGGGTCTCAACAACAACGGGCAGGCCATCACGTTGTCTAAAAAGCTGGCCGACAAGGGCGGCATTGATGGCGCCGGTTTGGCCAAGTTGATGGCCAGCGAAAAGCGCGAGTACACCTTTGCGCAGACCTTCCCCACCGGCACCCACGCCATGTGGCTGTACTACTGGCTGGCAGCCAACGGCGTCAACCCGATGAAGGATGCAAAAGTCATCACCGTGCCGCCACCGCAAATGGTTGCCAACATGCGCGTCGGCAACATGGACGGTTTTTGCGTGGGTGAGCCCTGGGGCCACCGCGCCATCATGGACGGCATCGGCGTCACAGCAACCACCACGCAAGACATCTGGAAAGACCATCCTGAAAAAGTGCTGGGCACCACCGACGAGTTCACCAAAAAATACCCGAACACCACGCGCGCTGTGATGGCAGCAATTTTGGAGGCCGGCAAATGGATTGACGCCAGCTTGAGCAACAAAAACAAGATGGCCGAAACCGTCGCTGATAAGTCGTATGTGAACACCAGCGTTGACGTCATCAACCAGCGCATTTTGGGCCGCTACCAAAACGGCATGGGCAAGACCTGGGACGACCCGAACTACATGAAGTTTTACAACGACGGCGTAGCCAACTTCCCGTATCTCTCAGACGGCATGTGGTTCATGACGCAACACAAACGCTGGGGCCTGATCAAGGAGCACCCGGACTACCTGGCGATTGCCAAACAGGTCAACAAAATTGACATCTACAAGCAAGCCGCGACGGCCGCCAATGTCAGTCTGCCGAAAAGCGAAACCCGCAGCAGCAAGTTCATGGACGGCGTGGTCTGGGACGGCAAAGATCCGAAGAAATACGCCGACAGTTTCAAGGTTCACGCCTGAACCTCGACGCGACATCTTCCGAGCGATTGATTTGAGTTGAATTACCTGAAAAAAGAGAAGGTCTAGCCATGGTCAGTGCCGTATTTCACAACCCGCTGGGGACTGCAGAGCCAGCCGTCGTCGCCCCACTCACCATCGTGGCGGGCAGTCCGGCGCCGGTGCGGCGCAGGGTTAAAAAACCGATGCCGCCTGTGGTTGCCAGCAAACCCCAACACGATCTGTCCTGGTTATGGTTAGGTTGCTTGCCGCCGGCGCTGGGACTGGGTTTGCTGGCACTCGTTTGGGAGCTTGTATCGATGGGGACAGCGGCGGCGATTCCGTCGCCCAAGGACACCTTGATTCAGGCCATCGATCTTTTCAGCGATCCGTTTTACGACAAGGGACCGAACGACCAAGGCATTGGCTGGAACGTGCTGTCATCGCTCAAGCGAGTGGCTATGGGCTTTGGCTTGGCAGCGCTGGTCGGCATTCCGGTGGGCTTTGCAATTGGCCGTTTTTCGTTTTTGAGCCGCATGTTCAACCCGCTCATCAGCCTGCTGCGCCCGGTCTCACCATTGGCCTGGTTGCCGATTGGCCTGCTTGTGTTCAAGGGCGCCAACCCGGCCGCCATCTGGACCATCTTCATCTGCTCGATCTGGCCCATGATCATCAACACGGCAGTGGGCGTGCAACGCGTGCCGCAAGACTACATGAACGTGGCACGGGTGCTGAACCTCTCCGAATGGAAGATTGTCACGAAGATTTTGTTCCCTGCCGTGCTGCCTTACATGCTGACCGGCGTGCGTCTGGCGGTCGGCACGGCTTGGCTGGTGATCGTTGCCGCCGAGATGCTCACCGGCGGCGTCGGCATCGGCTTTTGGGTCTGGGATGAATGGAACAACCTGAACGTCAAGAACATCATCATCGCCATCTTTGTGATCGGTCTGGTCGGCCTGATTTTGGAGTACATCCTGATCAAGATCGCCACCGCCTTCACCTTTGAAGAAGTCAAGAACTGAAAGCCAATCATGCACACTTCATTCAGCACCAAGTACATTGAAATCCAGGGCGTTGAGCAAACCTTCAAAACCAAGAAAGGGCCGTTTTGCGCGCTCAAGGACATTGACCTGGCCGTCGCCAAAGGCGAGTTCGTCGCGCTGATCGGTCACTCCGGCTGCGGTAAATCAACACTCCTGAACTTGCTCGCCGGCCTGACCACCCCCACCGAGGGCACACTGCTCTGCGCCAACCGCGAAATCGCGGGCCCCGGCCCGGAACGCGCGGTGGTCTTTCAGAACCACTCGCTGCTGCCTTGGCTGACCTGCTATGAAAACGTCTACTTAGCCGTCGAACGCGTTTTCTCGAAAACAGACAACAAGGCGCAACTGAAAGAACGCACCGACGCCGCGCTGACCATGGTCGGCCTGACGGCTGCCGCGCAAAAGCGGCCCGGTGAAATCTCTGGCGGCATGAAGCAGCGGGTCGGCATTGCCCGCGCCTTGTCGATGCAACCCAAGGTCTTGCTGCTGGACGAACCCTTTGGCGCACTCGACGCCCTGACTCGCGCCAAGCTGCAAGACGAGTTGCTGCAAATCGTCGCCACCACGCAAAGCACAGTGGTGATGGTCACGCACGATGTCGATGAAGCCGTGCTGCTGAGCGACAAGATCGTCATGATGACGAACGGCCCGTCAGCCACCATTGGCGACGTGCTCGACGTAAAGCTAGCGCGTCCACGCAACCGCGTGGCGCTGGCAGAGAGCTCTGAGTACCTGAGCTACCGCAAAGCCGTCATCGACTTTTTGTACACCCGACAAAGCCACGTCGAAAAGTCCGCCTGACCTCCGCCCCTCGATTTCCAACTTCGCATCACTGAAAGAACAACGCCATGGACATGCGTGTCAAAAAACAAAAACTGGTGATGGTTGGCAACGGCATGGCCGGTGTGCGGACACTCGAAGAATTGCTCAAGATCGCACCCGATCTGTACGACATCACGGTGTTTGGTGCGGAGCCGCACCCCAACTACAACCGCATTTTGTTGAGCCCGGTGCTGGCCGGCGAACAAACGCTAGACGAGATCGTGCTGAACAGCTGGGAGTGGTACAGCGACAACCACATCACCCTACACGCCGGAAAAAAAGTGGTCAGCGTTGACCGCGTCAAACGCGTGGTGCGTGCTGAAGATGGCACTGAAGAAACCTACGACCGGCTGCTGATGTGCACCGGCTCGAACCCATTCATCTTGCCGGTTCCGGGCAAAGACTTGAAAGGCGTGATCGCCTACCGCGACATCGCCGACACCAACGAAATGATAGCCGCCGCCACCCAGTACAAAAACGCTGTTGTCATCGGCGGTGGACTACTTGGGCTCGAAGCGGCGAACGGCCTGATGCTGCGCGGCATGACCGTCACCGTGGTGCACGTCATGCCAACGCTGATGGAGCGCCAGCTCGACAGCGTGGCCGGCAAGCTGCTGCAAAAGTCACTCGAAGCACGCGGCCTGAACTTTCT
>CANFJF010000166.1 GCA_947447355.1 Comamonadaceae bacterium | reverse complement strand
GGCGCCCGACATGCGCGAAAAGTTGTCGGTTGAAGCCATCGAGCCCACGGTCATGACGCCCGAACAATTCGGTGAATACATGCGCACAGACATCGCCCGCTGGACCAAGCTAGCCAAAGAACGCGACATTCATCTCGACAACTAAGTATTTAAAAAATAAAACACCGCCGTCTCTGCGAGCGCAGCGCGGCAGTCCATCACCGCTGGATTGCCGCGCTGCGCTCGCAATGATGGCGGTGGCCTAAGCCCCCGCACTGACGGGCAACTTTTTTTCTGCAACCAATGGCAGCTTCTGCCGAAAGACACCATGGCCCGTAATACCCAGGTCGCCGCCGACCACAACGCTCCACCCATCACGCAAATTCTGGCGAAGTTTGTCGCCACCCATCCGTCCCGCGGCTGGAGTGACGCTGTCGACCATGACGCGCACCGGACCTTCACCAACTGGCTCGGCTGCGCTGTCGGCGCCGCCCACCACGAAGCCGCAGACGCTGCGCTGGCCGCCGCCCAAATGTTCCAGCCCTCAGCGCAAGCCAGCGTGCTGGGCCGCAGCGAAAAGGTCGACATGGGCAGCGCAGCGCTGATCAACGGCATCACCTCCCACACCTTTGACTTTGACGACACGCACCTGAAAACCATCATCCACCCGGCTGGCCCAGTGGCATCAGCCATTTTGGCGCTGGCGGAACACATTGGCTCGACGGGCCGCGAATGTATCGACGCGCTGGTGCTCGGCATCGACGTGTCATGCCGTGTTGGCAACGCCATGTACCCCGACCATTACGACCGCGGCTGGCACATCACCGGCTCGACCGGCACGCTCGGCGCGGCTGCAGCGTGCGCCCGCTTGCTCAAGCTGGACACGCAACAAACCGCCATGGCGCTGGGCATTGCAGCCTCGCAACCGGTCGGCATGCGCGAGCAATTCGGCACCATGACCAAGCCTTTCCATCCGGGCGGCGCAGCCCGTGCCGGCATGATGTCAGCGCTGCTGGCCAGCAAAGGTTTCACCGCCAGCCCAAAAGCGCTGGAAGCACCGCGCGGCATGATGCAAACCGTCTCGACCAAGAACGATTGGAGCGAGATCACCAGCGAGCTCGGTGAGCGCTTCGAGATCTCCTTCAACTCCTTCAAGCCCTTCGCTTGCGGCATCGTGATTCACCCCAGCATCGACGCCTGCGCACAACTGCGCGCCCAAGGCGTCACGCCAGACCAAGTGCAAAGCATCGAACTCAAAGTGCATTCCCTGGTGCTGGAGCTGACCGGTAAAAAAGAACCTGCTGACGGCCTGCAAGCCAAGTTCAGCGTCTACCACGGCTGCGCCGCTGGCCTGACCTTTGGCTACGCTGCCGAAGACGAGTTCTCCGACGAGATCGTCAATCGCGCCGACATGGTGGCGCTGCGCCGCAAGGTCATCGCCACGGTCGATGATTCGATTGACGAAGCCAGCGCCGACGTCACCGCCGTGTTGAACGACGGTCGCCGTGTGCATGTGTTTGTCGAGCACGCCATTGGCTCGCTGCAAAACCCGATGACTGACAGTCTTCTGGAAGCCAAATTCCACGGCCTGTCTGACTCGGTGCTGGGTGCGGACAAAACGACCGCCTTGCTGAAAGCCAGCTGGGCCATCGGACAAGCAGTGAATGTGTCCGGCTTGATCAAACTGGCGACGACGCCAGCCTGAGCGATCGCCAAGGCTGGCGCTTGAAGTATTTACAAAGCGGATGGGTTGGCAGCCATCCGGTCAAACTTTTTAAAGTACTGACGCGCCAAACCCACCAATTGAGGGTCGGTCGGATGGTCACTGGCGACACTGCCGACGATGACCTTGCACACAGCGGACTGATGCTGCACACACCAATCCCTCAACTGTTCCCGAACCAGCCCCGGGCCGGTCAGCAAGACCTCGTGCACGCCCTCCAAGGCCTTCGCGACATCCACGAACAAGCCCGGTAAATCGGTGGCCTTGCCTTGGTGTTGATGGTGGCTTCGTGATTTGATGCGCTCGGCTTCAACGTGTTCACGGTCAAACATCAGCACATGCGCTTCCTGCTGGTCAATCCAAACCACGGCGTGAAAAGTTGTCATTTATTGAGTCCTTAAAGATGGATATGTTCAATTTTTTCTTGGCATGACAAGCAACGCTGGACTTCAGGTTTGGCCTTGAGTCGGGGTTCCGGAATATCGGCTGCGCAGTCAATGCAGACACCGTACGTGCCTGCGTCCAAGCGCAACAGCGCCAGTTCGAGCTCGGCAAGTTCGGCTGTTTCATGCTCGTTGACAGCGAACTCCAAGTCACGCGCCGAGGTGACTTGCGCGTGTGAATCTTCCGCGTTCATGAAGTGATCTGCCGCCACATCGGCACGACTTCGACTGCCACCCCTTTGCTCAGAGATTTGTGCCAGCAAAGCAGAGCGCAATGCCTGCAACTGCTGACGATAAGCCTGAAAGTCGTGTTGGGATTTCAAAGAATTGCTCCTCATGTTGAATGAGGGCCATCCTAGGCCGATGACTTGCCGCCAATTAGATCTATATCAATGAATGCCCACATGACTGGTCAGAGGTAGATCGGCATCAGACCCGTCTACCCCTGAAGCCAGATCAGCGCGCTTTCAGGAACTCGCCGACTTCCAGCAAGATCAATTCGTTGTCGTCCGCCTTGTTCGGCTCACGACTGCTCGAAAAAGGCAGGTTGTTGTCGTTGCCCACCACGATATGGCTAGCATCGACGATGTCGACATTCTCGATGGTGAAGAATGGAAAGGTCAGCACGCCATTCGTCAGGGGTTTGCGCGCCAGTTTGTGGGGGTCGGCAATCGCCATCAGATCGATGTAGCCGATTTTTCGCACCGGGCTGTTGACATTGGCTTCGGTCAATTCGACCTTGTAGACGCGCTTGAACTTGGCCAAGTCATGAAAGCAGTCCGTGCGTTTTTGAGCTTCGGGGCACGCTTTGTCGGCAGTCCCTTCCCCATTGTCCCGCTCAATGATCAGACCGGTGGTGGCATCGATCATGTTGAAGTCGCCGATGGCGTGGTGGTTGGCTTCCAGTACATATTTCCAATGGCGACCGGTCCAGGTTTCGGTTTTCACGTCAAACTCAAGAACCCGCAGGAACTGCTTGCCGCCCAGCGTCTCAGGTGCGTTGCTGGCTTCGTCCCACAATGCGCCTTCAAGCAAGGGGTACAGCTTGCTGCCATCGCTGGACGCAGCCATGCCCTCGAAACCTTTGGAACGACGCACCTGAAATTTCACGGCGACATTTGGTGCAGACGGCGTCAGCACAGCCGGATGGTCGGGCGAGCGCACGACCTTGCCTTCAACCTGGGTTTCAAATACCGCCAACACCTTGCCCTTGAGGTCGGTCTTGATCAGGTATGGGCCGAACTCGTCGCCAATCCAGAGCGCGCCACCAGCGATCTGGAAACTCTCGGTGTCAAAGTCAGAACCCGTCAGATAGCGCTGTTGGCTGCCTTCATGCACGATGCGAAAAGGCACTTTGCGGTCCGGGTCATGCAAGAAGACCGTTTCCAATCGCTTGAGATGACCCGACTTGAAGTCAACGCTGTAGCGGTTGAGGTAGAGCATGAAGTCGGGCGAGTTGGCTTTAGAACCAGCACCGTTGTCGGTCAGCAGCCAGTAGCTGCCGTCGGCCATGCGCTTGATACCAGAGTG
>CANFJF010000165.1 GCA_947447355.1 Comamonadaceae bacterium | reverse complement strand
GTGCCGACGGAGGCGTGGGCGTACCACGTGCCTTTGCTGCCGTGTCGCTTGAAGACTTCGGTCAACGCGTCGGTGTATTCGGCCAGGTGTTCCAGCGGCACCGCGCAGTCTTCGATGAAGCTCACCGGCTTGCCGTCGCCCTTCAGGCTCATCATGATGTTGAGGCCGGCCTTGCGCACTTCCCACAGATTTTTTTGCGGTGCGTCGTCGATCATTTCCACCACCGAGCCGGGCAGACCGAGTTCGCCCATCAGTTCCACCAACTGGCGCATTTTCGGCAGCAGGTCGGCCTTGGAGGCGCCTGAAAATTCAACCAACAAAATCGCGTCAGGTTGGCCCAGCAGGGCGGTGCGAACGGTCGGTGCAAAGGCCGGATTTTGCAGCGACAGCTCGATCATGGTGCGGTCCACCAACTCGACTGCGGACAGGCCGCCACCGAGTTTGACGATGTGTTGTGCCGCGTCCATGGCCGCGTAAAAGGTCGGGAAATTCACCACGCCCAAGACCTTGGCGCGTGGCAGTTCGCTGAGTTGCAGCGTGAGGTTTTTGGTCAGCGCCAGCGTGCCTTCGCTGCCCACGAGTAGATGCGCCAGATTGACCGAGCCGTCAGCGGTGTAGGGGCGCACGCTCTGGTTGTCAAAGATGTCGAGGTTGTAGCCGGCGACCCGGCGCAAGACCTTTGGCCAGCGTGCATTGATGTCGGGTGCAAGTTGCTCGGCCAAGGCACGCACGTAGTCGCCCAGTTCACGTGACTTGCCGCTGCTGTTGGCGTAGTCACCCAGCGTCAGCAAGGTGCCGTCGGAGGTCCAAGCCTGCGCCCCTTTAACGTTGTGGACCATGTTGCCGTAGGCAATGCTGCGGCTGCCGCAGGAGTTGTTGCCGGCCATGCCGCCCAGCGTGGCTTGCCCGCTGGTGGAGACGTCGACCGGGTACCACAGGCCATGCTTTTTGAGGTTGGCGTTCAGGTGGTCGAGTACCAAGCCGGGTTCGACCACCGCGACGCGCTCTGCTGCGTCCACAGACAAGATGTTGCGAACGTATTTTGAGTGGTCGATGACCAGCCCTGCGCCGACGGTTTGACCGCATTGGCTGGTGCCGCCGCCGCGCGCCACGATGGGCACGCCCATGTCGCGGCAAATGTCCAGCGCCAGCGCGACGTCGGCGCTGCTGCTCGGCACAAAGACACCGGTCGGCAGGCTTTGGTAGATCGAGGCGTCGGTGGCGTAGCGACCTTTGTCGGCGGCTGAGAACAAGACCTCGCCCTGGGTGTCGCTGGTCAGTCGTGCTGCCAGTCTCCCGGCGACTTCGTTGCTGGTGCGGGCGACTTGGTTGTAGGTTTTCTCGTGGGCCTTGGCTTGTCTTGCCACATTTGGGGGCAGCGGGGCGTTCATGCCTGCTCTCCTTCGCCGGCTTCACGGCTGCGCTGCTGCACCAACTGCGCCATCACGACGTCGCGCTTGTTGTTCAAGTGGTGCAGCAGTACGGCGCGCATGGCGGCCGGGTTGCGCTGAGTCAGGGCCTCAATCATTTGCTCGTGTTCTTTCATGGCTGCGGCCCATTTGTCGCCGTCTTGGTTGGAGCGAAAACGCAGTGCCTGCAGCCGCGCATTGACTTGCCGGTAAGTGGCGCTCAAGACCGGATTTTTGGCGGCAGCATTGATGGCCGCATGAATCGCCGAGTTGAGCCGGTAATAGGCCGGTAAATCACGCCGTGTGTAAGCGGCCAGCATTTCGTAGTGCATGGCCTGAATTTCGACCAGTTCGGCGTCGGTGATGCGCTCTGCGGCGAGTTCGCCGGATTGCGATTCAAGCCCGGCCATGACTTCAAAGGTGTTGAGCACATCGGCTTGGCTCAGCTCGACGGCAATCGCGCCCCGGTTCGGCAGCAGTTCTACCAAGCCTTCAGCTGCCAGCATCTTGATGGCCTCACGCAGGGGCGTGCGCGACACATTCAGGACCTCGCTGAGTTCGCGCTCGTTGAGCTTGGCGCCTGGGGCAATGCGGCTTTCGACCAACATTTCACGCAGGCGAAGCGCCACTTGGTCATGCAAGGCGGCTCGGGGTGTGGGGTTGATTGGGATGATGTCAGCGCTCATGGGTAAATTTTGTATGCAAAATTGAGGTCTGTCAATTCCACTTTCAAGCGTTGAGGTGGGGTCATCCCTCTTGACAAAGAAATCTTGTATGCAAAAAATAGCAGATCATTCACGGAGCCTTTCACATGCAGATGCTTGATTTCCACCCTACCGGCCGCCATTTTTTACAAATCCCCGGGCCGTCACCGGTCCCTGATCGCGTGTTGCGCGCCATGAGTTACCCAACCATCGACCACCGCGGTCCTGAGTTCGGGATGCTCGGGCTCAAGGTGCTGGCCGATGTCCAGGCCATCTTCAAAACCCGGCAGCCGGTGATCATTTACCCGGCCTCCGGCACGGGCGCTTGGGAGGCCGCCCTGGTCAACACCTTGAGCGCTGGCGACCATGTGCTGATGTACGAAACCGGCCACTTTGCCGCCTTATGGAACAAGCTGGCCGTGCGGCTCGGCCTGAAGACCGAAGTGATGGGTTTGCCCGGCCCCGATGCCTGGCGGCACGGCGTTCGCGCTGACCTGATTGAAGAGCGGTTGAAGGCCGACACAGCCCACAGCATCAAGGCTGTTTGCGTCGTGCACAACGAAACCTCGACGGGCGTCACCAGCAATATTGCGGCTGTGCGCAAGGCCATCGACGCCGCCAAACACCCGGCGCTGCTGTTGGTCGACACCATCTCAGGTCTCGGCTCTGCCGATTACCGGCACGACGACTGGGGTGTGGACGTCAGCATCAGCGGTTCGCAGAAAGGCCTGATGCTGCCGCCAGGCATCAGCTTCAATGCGCTGTCGGCCAAAGCCATCGAAGCGAGCAAAAAAGCCACGTTGCCGAAGGCTTTCTGGGCTTGGGACGAGATCATCGAGATGAACAAGACCGGCTTCTGGCCGACCACCCCCAACACCAACTTGCTCTATGCCTTGAGTGAAGCCTGCGACATGCTGCTCGAGAACGGGCTGGACGCGGTGTTTGCGCGTCACCAGCGCTGGGCCGAGGGCGTGCGCACAGCGGTACGGGCTTGGGGTTTGCAGATTCAATGCGCGGATGCGGCGGTGTATTCGCCAATCCTGACCGGCGTGATGACGCCAGAAGGCGTTGACGCAGATGCCGTGCGCAAGATCATTCACGAGCGCTTTGACTGCTCTTTGGGCACCGGTCTGGGCAAGATCAAGGGCAAGATGTTCCGCATCGGCCACTTGGGTGACAGCAATGACCTGACGCTGCTGGCCGCGCTGGCCGGTTGCGAGATGGGCTTGAAGCTGGCCGGCGTCAAGCTCGCCGGCTCGGGTGTGCAGGCGGCAATGGATTATTTTTCAAGTCATGCGGCGGCCGTGCCGGTTCGCAAGGCGGCTTGAGCCGCATATGCCAAAACCCCCGCCACGGCGAGCGCGAAATTCCCGTCACGGCGAGCGCGAAATTCCCGTCACTGCGAGCGAAGCGCGGCAGTCCATCACCGCGCACCTCGACGATGGATCGCCGCGCTGCGCTCGCGATGACGCATTTTTTGTCACTGCGAGCGAAGCGCGGCAGTCCATCACCGCGCACCTCGACGATGGATCGCCGCGCTGCGCTCGCGATGACGCATTTTTTGTCGCTTCACTCGCGATGATGCATTTTTTGTC
>CANFJF010000164.1 GCA_947447355.1 Comamonadaceae bacterium | reverse complement strand
TTGGTTCTTAGCCGGGTGGGTATCGCGGCTTTATTTGCTCTTACGGGCCAAAGCGATCAGGTGGTCGGTGACTGTCAGCGCACGCTCCATATTGCCCGCCAAAGTTCCCGACGTGTAGTAGCGACCCGCCACACCCAAGGCAGGGACACCATCCACCTTGAAGGCGTCTTGCAACTGGGTCGCTTTGCGGGCTTTCAGGTTGACCGGAAAAGAGTTGTACAGCTCACTGAATTTAGCTTTGTTGAGGCCTTGCTTTTCCGCCCAGGCGATCACCAGTTCAGCGGTGTTGAGCGCCTGCTTTTCAACGTGAATGGCATAGAAGACCTTTTTGTGCAAAGCATCGACCTTGCCCAAGGCTTCCAGCACGTAATAGAGACGCTGCTGTGGCTCGAAATCGGGCCGGAATGACACCGGGACGCGCCGCACAGAGACATCCTTCGGGACTTTTTTTGCCCATGCATCGAACTGTGGCTCAAAGACATTGCAATGGGGGCAGCTGTACCAAAAGAACTCCACCACCTCAACCTTGTCGGCAGCAGCCTCAACCGGCGCCGACTTGTCCAGCTGCAAATAATCGACGCCTTCTGCGGGCGGTTTGGCCTGCGCACGTGACGTCACAGGCAGTGCAGCAGCAAGTCCGGCCAGGGTGGCAGCAGACACAGCGACTTGCGAAAATTGACGTCTTTGCATAGATTTTTTCCTCAACAATGGTTTATTTTTGAACGCGCACCAGCGCGGTTTCAATGCCGCTGCTGTCTAGTTTGACCTTGACTTTGTCAGCATCGTCTTTTTTGTCAAACGGACCGAGGCGGACGCGGTACACCACGCGACCCGACTGCTCACGTTCGCTGACGCGTGGCTGCAAGCCCATCAGCACCAGCCTGGCGCGTTGCTGCTCAGCATCATCAGGGGTTCGAAAAGCACCGGCTTGCACAAAATAATTGAAGGGGTCAGCGCTGGCGGCCGGCGCTACTGTGGCAGCAGGCGACAAAGCCGGCAGCGTCAGCGGGGCCACTGCGGCTTCAGACTTGGCATTGGCCAGCTCGCCCAGCGGGTCAGCCACCGGGACAGACACAGCGGGAACGTCGACGGGGGCAGGCTTGACGGCCGGTTTATTCGCCAACCCGGCGTTAGGATCCCAGTCGCGATTTTTTTGCGCCTCAGCGGCTTCAGTTTCAGCCCCGAGGACAGGCGCTTTTTTCATGAAGGGCATCGGCACCTTGGTGATATAGACAGCCACAGCCAATGCCGCGCCAAGCCCAAGCAGGGCACCCATGATGAAGCCCAAAAGGGTTCCGCCGAGTTGCTTTTTCATAGATAGTTTCTTCACATTTTGGCTGGTGCGCTCACGCCCAACACTAACAGACCATTGTGCAACACCTGACGCGTCGCGGCCACCAGCGCCAGCCTTGCCAACTTGACATCTTCGTCATCGACCAGGATGCGCTCGGCATCGTAGTAGCTGTGGTAGTTGGCCGCCAATTCGCGCAAGTAAAAGGCCACGTCATGCGGGGCAAAACCGCTGGCGGCATTGCTCAGCATGTCGGGGTATTTGGCCAGCAGCAGCATCAAAGACTGAGCCTGCGGGCTGTCCAGCGGCGAAACATCAACACTGCGCAACTCATCGGCAATCGCCAACACGCGCTCGGCTCTGAACTGCTGCTCGTCTTGTCCGCTTGGCAGCCTACTTTTGATGTCTTCATCGTCCAGCCCAGCATGCCGGAGCAGTACCGAGCAAATGCGAGCATGGGCGTATTGCACGTAGTAGACCGGGTTTTCGTTGTTTTTGGCCAGCGCCAAATCAATGTCAAAGATGTATTCGGTGTCGGGCTTGCGGCTGAGCAAAAAGAAGCGCACTGCGTCCTTGCTGGTCCACTCGATCAGGTCGCGCAGCGTGACGTAGCTGCCGGCGCGTTTGGAGATTTTCACCTCCTCACCGTGACGCACCACGCGCACCATGGTGTGCAACACGTAGTCAGGGTAGTTGGCGGGGATGCCGGCACCCGCCGCTTGCAGACCGGCGCGCACGCGGGCAATCGTGCCGTGGTGGTCCATGCCCTGGATGTTGATGGCGCGGGTGTAACCACGCTCCCATTTGGCCAAGTGATAGGCGACGTCGGGCACAAAGTAGGTGTAGCTTCCGTCGCTCTTTTTCATGACGCGGTCTTTGTCGTCGCCGTAGTCGGTCGACTTGAGCCACAGCGCACCATCCAGCTCGTAAGTTTTGCCGGCGTCTTTCAGCTTACCAACGGTCTGCTCAACCCGGCCCGAGCTGTACAAGCTGGACTCCAAGTAATAGTTATTGAAGCTGACCGAGAACGCTTTCAGGTCTAAATCCTGCTCGTGGCGCAGGTAGGCCACGGCGAACTGGCGAATCGCGTCCAGGTCTTCGATGTCGCCAGAGGCGGTGTATTCGCGGTCGTCGGAGCGCACCGTTTTTTGGGCGATGAAGTCGCGTGCGATGTCGTCGATGTAGTCGCCGTTGTAGGCCGGGTCTGGCCACAGGGCTTCACCGGGCTTGAGGCCTTTGGCGCGCGCTTGCGTACTGGTGGCGAGCGTGTGGATCTGCACCCCAGCGTCGTTGTAATAAAACTCGCGGTAAACGTCCCAGCCTTGCGTCGCGTAGAGGTTGCAAATCGCGTCGCCCAAAGCGGCTTGCCGGCCGTGGCCGACGTGCAGCGGCCCGGTCGGGTTGGCCGAGACAAACTCGACGATCATGCGCGGCTGGGTGTCCGGCTGCAGCTGCCCGTAGGCGCTGCCGCTGCGCAGCACTTCGCGCACGGTTTCCTGCTTGGCCGCAGGCTTGAGCCGGATATTGAGAAAACCCGGCCCGGCGATTTCAATCGCATCGACCCAGCGCTCAAAAGCCGGCGCCTGCAGCAACACCGTGCGCAGGTTTTCGGCCACTTGGCGCGGGTTGAGCTTGAGGGGTTTGGCCAGTTGCATGGCAGCGGTGCAGGCCAAGTCGCCATGGGCCGCCACTTTGGGGGACTCAAAAGCGGCTTTGTCGCCGGCACCGGGGGAGAGTTCTTCCAGCCCGGCAGCCAAAGCTGCGAGCAAGTCTTTTTTAATCGATAGCATCCACTGATTTTACGGTGAAGGCCGCCGGGTCAGCAGCGGCCTGCGCCTTACTTGCCAGAAGCCGTCAGCTTGGCAAACTTCGCCATCACATGGCGGGTCCAATAGCCGATGTCGTATTGCTTGACATGCGCCAACAAGCGCTGCATGCGGGCGCGGCGTTCTTCTTCCGGCATGTCGATCGCTTGGTCGATGGCGTCGTCCATGGAATTACGGCTGAAGGGGTTGGCCAACACCGCGTCTTTCAGCTCCATCGCGGAGCCCGCAAACTCAGACAAGACCAGCACGCCCGGTTCGCCATTTTTGGCCGCCACAAACTCTTTGGCGACCAAGTTCAGACCGTCACGCAGCGGGGTGATCCAGGCGATGTCGGCCGCCCGGTAAGCACACACCACTTCTTCGAACGGCAACGGCGTCGTCGACAGCATGATGGGCAACCAGCTCATGGTGCCAAAATGCCCGTTGATGCGGCCCACCAGTTGTTCGATCTTGCGTTGCTCGGCTTTGTAAACTTCCATGCCATCGGCGGCAGACACCGTCACCAGCAGCAGCTTGACGCGGCCAATCAGCTCCGGCCGACGACGCAGCAGGCGGTCAAAAGCCTCGAGCTGCTGATGCGTGCCCTTGGCGTAGTCCACCCGACTGACCGAGACAATCACAATTTCGGAGCTCAGGTCGCTGCGCATTTTGTCGGTACAGGCCAAGCCGGCTTCGGACTCTACGGCATCGAT
>CANFJF010000163.1 GCA_947447355.1 Comamonadaceae bacterium | reverse complement strand
GAAGCCAAATCCATCAGCGACAAATACATCGAGCCGCCGTACACCACCGACTTTGCCATTTTGTTTTTGCCGACCGAGGGCCTGTACGCCGAAGTGCTGCGGCGTCCGGGTTTGATGGAGTCGTTGCAACGTGATCACCGCGTCGTGTTAGCGGGCCCGACCACCTTGCTGGCCATGCTCAATTCGCTGCAAATGGGTTTCCGAACTTTGGCGCTCGAGAAACGCTCGAGCGAGGTCTGGCAAGTGCTGGGCGCGGTCAAAACCGAGTTTGGCAAGTTTGGTGATGTGTTGGCCAAAGTCAAGTCGCAGACCGAAACGGTGCTGAACACCTTGAACAGCGCTGAGCAGCGCAGCCGTGTCATGGGCAAGGCGCTGCGGCAAGTAGAGGCATTGCCTGAGGCTGACTCTGCCCGGCTGATTCCGATGGACCCCTTGGACCGTGACGCGGATTAACCGATGCCCATGAACTGCGACGCATGACCCCCGAGTTAGTTCGCATCATCCTGGCCCAGATCTGCCTGCACGCTTGCATGGCGGGGACGCGGATGGCGGCTCCTTTGTTGGCCTTGCACCAAGGTTACAGCCCAATGGCGGTTGGCGTTTTGCTGGCCTTGTTTGCCTTGACACAGGTTTTTCTGGCCTTGCCGGCGGGTCGTTATGCCGATCGACACGGCCTCAGAAAACCATTGATCTTCAGCATGGTGGCGTCTGTGACGGGTGCCGGTGCAGCCATGGCTTTTCCGGTGCTGTGTTTCGCCGCTTTGATGACCGGTGGCGCGACCGGTGCTGCGGTGATTGCATTGCAGCGCCACGTGGGCCGAGCAACCCACGGAGCCCTGCAACTCAAACAAGTTTTCAGTTGGCTCTCAATCGGTCCCGCGATTTCGAATTTCATTGGCCCGTTCTCTGCGGGCATTTTGATTGACCATGTCGGCTCGGGCCCAGACAGCGACCTGGGTTATCGGGCGGCTTTTTTGATGATGGCAATATTGCCTTTGGCCAGTTGGTGGCTGCTCCGGCGTGTGCGTGAATTGCCACCTATCGTTATCGTGCCGGGCAGTACACCGCCGAAAACTTGGGACTTGCTGGGCGATAAGACGTTCAGGCGGCTGATACTGGTCAATTGGTTTTTATCGTCTTGCTGGGATGTGCACACTTTTGTGGTCCCGTTACTAGGTTTTGAGCGCGGTATTCCGGCCTCTGTGATCGGGACAATTCTGGGTGCATTCTCTATCGCTGCAGCGGCTGTGCGAATGCTCTTGCCTTTGATCGCCAACCGTGTTCGTGAATGGGCGGTGTTGTGTACAGCGACGCTCATCACAGCGCTGCTGTTTGGTGTTTACCCTCTGACGACAACAGCGTTGGCCATGGGCGTGTGCTCGGTCATGCTCGGATTTACGCTCGGCACAGTACAGCCCATGGTGATGAGCATGCTGCATCAGCTCACGCCCGAGGCGCGCCATGGTGAAGCGCTGGGCTTGCGTTTGATGACGATCAATGCCTCCAGTGTGATCATGCCCTTGTTGTTTGGCACCGCTGGCGCAATCATTGGCGTTGCCGGCGTTTTCTGGATCACCGGGGCTGTGGTCGGGGCTGGCTCTCGTGCAGCTTGGTTGCTGAAAGACAGTTTGCCCGACCCTCTTGAATTTACAGCTCGTAAAAGCCCTTGATGGCATCCCAAGCATCTTGCGGATCGTCGACGTAGGTCAGCAAATCTAAGTCTTCCGGTGAGATGGCGCCTTCCTCAATGAGCACATCAAAGTTCAACAGACGCTTCCAGTAGCTGCTGCCAAACAGGACGATCGGCACCGGCTTGGCCTTTTTGGTTTGCACCAGCGTGATGACTTCAAACAACTCGTCAAGTGTGCCGAAGCCACCCGGAAAGGCCACCAAGGCTTTGGCGCGCATCATGAAATGCATCTTGCGCATGGCAAAGTAATGAAACTTGAAGTTCAGCGATGGCGACACATACGGGTTGGACTTTTGCTCATGCGGCAAGGCAATATTCAGGCCAACGTTGGGCATGCCCAACTCATGCGCACCACGGTTGGCTGCTTCCATGATGCCTGGACCACCACCGGTGCAAATGAACAATTGCTCTTGAGGTGAACTGGCTTTGCTGTGCGCCGCCACGAGTCTGCTAAAGAGTCGGGCTTGATCGTAATATTTTGAATTTCGAACGTGACGCTCGGCCAACAAGATCGCGGCTGCATCGCCCGATTTTTTCGCAGATGCCAGCGCTTCATTGGCTTGCTCTGGTGCGGGAAAGCGTGCACTGCCAAACACGACGATGGTGTTCTCAATGCCTTGCGCCTGTTGATCTGATTCGGGCTTGAGCATTTCAAGCTGCATACGCAAGCCGCGGGTTTCGCGGCGCAACAAAAATTCGGGATCGGCAAAAGCCAGCCGATAAGCATCTGGGCTCAGCGCATAACCTTGATTGGAATGCGCTTGGAGTTCAGCCCAAGCGTCGGCGAGAGGACTTTGGGAAAGGTCTTGAGTGGATTTCATGGCCCCATTGTCGACCAGCCTCCACGGATGAGCACTGGCGGCATGGCACCGCCAGTGGAGATTGGAGCTTAAACGCGCTTACGGTATTCGCCCGTGCGGGTGTCGATCTCGACGACGTCGCCTTGCGCGACAAAAATGGGCACGCCAAGGTCAAAGCCGGTGGCGATCTTGGCAGGCTTCAGCACCTTGCCGGAGGTGTCGCCTTTGACGGCGGGCTCGGTCCAAGTGATTTCGCGTTGCACGCTGGTCGGCACTTCAACCGAAATGGCCTTGCCGTCATAAAACACGACTTCGAGTTCCATGCCGTCTTGCAGGTAGTGCAGGGCGTCGCCCATGTTTTCGGCTTCGACTTCGTACTGGTTGTACTCGGCGTCCATGCAGATGTACATCGGGTCGGCGAAGTAGGAATAAGTGCAATCTTTTTTGTCGAGGATGACTTGGTCAACCTTGTCGTCGGCCTTGAACACTTGTTCGGTGTTGAAGTTGGCGATCAGGCTTTTCAGCTTCATGCGCACCGTGGCGGAGTTGCGACCGCCGCGGCTGTATTCGGTTTTCAGCACGACCATCGGGTCCTTGCCGTGCATGATGACGTTGCCGGCGCGGATTTCTTGAGCGATTTTCATAAGAATTTGAAGGTAAGGCCGCAGCCGGAGCGTGTTGGCGCTGGCGTGATACGGCGAGTTAGCGGGGTGCAAAGTAGCTGGATGTCCAGACCGCCAATTCCCCAAAAGCCTCTGATTTTAGCGGTTTTTAGCCACAAACTGAAGCAGACGACTCGTCATGTCTTGTTGCCCGAGCAGTGTCGCCCGTGCAGCCTTGGCGTGCTGGTGCCAGTCGGCCAGGTCGGCGGCACTGGGGGCGGCCAGCTTTTCATCAGCCGTGTTCCATGCGCGGTGAAAGGCTTTGAGCGATGCGGGGGCGCCCAGCTGCTGCAAAAAAGCTTCTAGTTTTGGCATGTGCGCGCCGTCATCCTGCGGGTAAATGCTCCAGACGAAAGGCTTGCCGGCCCACAGCGCGCGCAACACCGAATCTTCACCGCGCACGAAATTCAGGTCGCAGCGCCAGAGCAGGTGGTCAAACTCATTCTGGCTCAGCCATGGCAGCCAAGTGATGTTGAGCATTTTGGGGTCGGCTTTCCACTGGCCCAGCACCGCTTTGACCGCCTGCGCCGTCCGACCTGCCGTCACCAGCAGTTCGACCGGTTGACCGGCTAAGCCTTGGTGCGACCACTCAGCCAGCAATGCAGCGAGGGCTGGCGGTTCGTAGCAAAACAGCGAAACTCGCCGTTGAGGCGATTCACCTTCCTGCTGCTCGTTCTCAACCTTCGCTAGGCCTTGAAGCAGCCCG
>CANFJF010000162.1 GCA_947447355.1 Comamonadaceae bacterium | reverse complement strand
GGTCATTTGCTCGGTTTGAACAGCGTTCAGATGCAGCACGCCTTCGGTTCTGCGGGGACGCAATCGGCGGGCCTCTGGGCGTTTTTGCGGACGGGGGCCGACAGCAAACAATTGCACACGGCGCATGCGACTGCCGCCGGTTTGATGTCTGCGTATTTGGCGAAGGACGGCTTTACCGGTGCTGTCCACATATTGGAGGGCCCGCAGGGGATGGCTGCAGGTATGTCAACGGATGCCAATCCGGCGAAACTGACTGATGGTTTGGGGACGCGCTGGGCGACGGCAGAGACCTCTTTCAAATACCATGCCGCCTGCCGGCACACCCATCCGGCGGCTGACGCACTCGCCCATGTGATGCAGGTTCACCAGCTCAAGCCTGAAGATTTGGCGCGTGTCGTGACGCATGTGCACCAAGGTGCGATGGACTTGCTCAGCACCCAAGTCGATCCGTCGACGGTGTATCAGGGGCAGTTTTCCATGGGGACTGTGCTCGCACTGGTCGCGCGATTTGGGCATGCGGGCTTGCTCGAGTTTGAGCAGCACTTCCTTGACGACAGCACGCGACTGCTGGGGCAACGCGTGGAGATGGTTTTCGATGCAGAGGTCGATGCCGCTTACCCCCAGCGTTGGATCGGCAAGGTGACTGTCCACACTGTCGATGGCAGACTCCTGCAGGGCCGCGTAGACGAGCCCAAAGGTGATCCTGGCAACACGCTTAGCCGCGAAGAAATCACCGCGAAGGTGCTGCGTCAGGCCGCTTTCAGCGGCGGTGCGACGATGGCCGAGATGCAGTCTGTCGTCGCAGCCCTTTGGGGTGTCGCCAGTTGGCCTCGGATGAACGCGTTGCTCGCTCTAAAAATGTGTGGGAAATGAAAGTTATGAACGCTCAATTACTTTCAGTCATTGATTGGTTAGATGCAGTTGTGCTTGACAGGGAGCCAGCTGTGCAAACGCATGCGCGCTGGCTCGTGTTGGACACCTTGGGTTGCATTGTGGCGGGGCGGCGTGCGGTGCCCGTGTCTGAGTTTGAACTTCGTGCAGCGGCCGCCGACCCGGGTTCGTTTTACTTCTCACGAGATGCTTCGTCTGCGGCTTTTGGCTTGTCTAACGCTAACGCTGCGATGATGCTGGCCATGGCCGCCTGTTGGGACGAGGCCTGTGAAGGCCATGCAGGGGCTCATGGCCGACCTGGTGTGGCGGTCTTGGCTGCGCTGTTGCCCATGTCTTCCAGACTGACTTACGGTCAGTTTCTCAAGTCTTTTGTGGTGGGCTATGAGATCGGGGCTCGTTTTGGCGCCAGCCTGCGCATCAAAAAAGGCATGCATGTGGACGGTAACTGGCCCGCCTTGGGGGCTGCCGCTGCCGTGGCGCATGCGCTGGGCTTGGGCCCCGTGAAAATCGCCCAAGCGGTGCAGATGGCGGCGTGTCAATTGCCCATGAGTTTGTACTTGCCGGTGCGTTCGGGCGACACCTCGCGCAATACTTATTTGGGTCATTCGGCTCAGTTGGGTCAAAGCGCCGCCTTGGCGGTGGCCAGCGGCGTCACCGCGCCTGGCGACGCTGTTCTTGAATATGCGCAGATCGGTCTGAGTCAAGTCCCAGGAGCTTTTGACAGCACCCGACGATTTCATATTTTGCAAGGCTACTTCAAGCCCTATGCCGCCGTGCGGCATGTGCACTATGGCGCTTTGGCGGCCCATGTACTCAGAAAGGTGGTCGATCTAGACAAGGTCGATCGCATCTCACTGCAGGTCTATGAAGAGGCCACCGTTTATTGCGGTAACAGGGCGCCTCAAACACCCTTGCAAGCGCAGTTTTCGCTCAGCTTTGGTTTGGCCGCCATGCTGCGTTGGGGCCGACTGGACCCCTGGGTGTACCGAGAGCCGCAGTTTCAAGACCCATGGCTGCAGGCATTGGAGGCCAAGGTGGAGGTGAGTGTCGATGCGCAATGGACACAGCAACAAAGGCGTGGTGCGCGCTTATGGCTGGAGTGCAGTGATGGCACTCGCCTTGAAAAAGAAATCACGACCGTGCCCGGCGATGCACAAATGCCCTTCACAGAACCAGAGCTGACTGACAAATTTGTGAGCTATTGCGCGGGTAGCATGTCGGAAGAAAAAGCTTTGGACTGGGCCCATCTTTTGTTAAGCGCATCCTCTGATGCTCGCCCATTTCCCTTTTGGAATTCACCCACGGAGAACCTCCCATGTTGAAAAAAATTCTTGTCACTGCCGCTGCGATGGCTACCGGTCTTTGTGTCGGTCCGTTGGCCGCCCAAACGATCGATTTTCCAAACAAGCCGGTGCGCATTGTGGTGCCCTTTCCGCCCGGTGGTGCCACAGACATCACGGCCCGGGTGGTCGCCGAAAAACTCAGTACCAAGTGGGGCCAACCCGTACTCATAGAAAACAGGGCTGGGGCTGGCGGCAATGTCGGCTCAAACTTGGTGGCCAAATCGGCTCCTGACGGCTACAACATCGTGCTGGGCGTGACCGGATCGCATGCCATCAACGTGTCTTTGTTCAAAAAAATGCCTTACCACCCGTTGAGTGACTTCGAGCCCTTGACCCAGGCGACGATTTACCCGAACGCGATTGTGGTGAATCCACAGGTTCCAGCCAACAACCTTCAGGAGCTGATTGCCTTGCTCAAAAAAGAGCCTGGCAAGTTGTCTTATGGCTCCGATGGCAACGGAACCGCATCGCACTTGGGCATGGAAATTTTGAAGTCCCGAGCCAACGTGCAACTGATCCATATTCCTTACCGTGGCAGCACACCGATGATCACCGACCTGCTGGGTGGAACCTTGATGGTGGGTATCACCGGTTTGCCAGCGGTTCAGCAGCATTTGAAAGCGGGCAAGCTCAAAATGATTGCTATCACCACGCCTCAGCGCGTTCTTGGGGCGCCTGATTACAAGACAGTGGCAGAACAAGGGTTTGCCAATTTCAACGCCGCTCCATGGGCTGGCTTTTTTGCGCCCAAAGGGACGCCTAAACCGGTGGTGGATAAGTTGTCTAACGATTTGATCGAAGCCCTCAAACAACCTGATGTGATGGAAAAAATGAACGAGCTGGGTAGCACCGTGGTGGCTAACCGGCCTGACGAGTTTCGCCAGTTTGTGAGCCGGCAAATTGAGATGTGGGCCGAGGGGGTGACGATCTCTGGCGCCACGGTGGACTGAGTCATGGCGGTATTGGGTAACTTTCCCCCCAGTGGAGACTATGCGTTTCCATACCGCGACTTGGTGGGCGCACAGGTCTTGGTGACCGGGGGACGCGGCACCTTGGGTGCGGCACTGTGCCGCGGGTTTGCTTCTTTGGGTGCCCAGGTCTGGTCTGTAGATTTGTCTCCGATTGAAGGGGGGCAGAGCAACCCGCGAATCGCTCACCGTATTGCCGATGTGCGCGACCGTGCTTCATTGCAGGCGGTGCAGGCAGAAATCCAAGCGACCGAAGGCCTGGACGTATTGATCAATGCGCATGGCATTCAGATCCGGTCTGATTTTGCCAGCTGTGACGAGGAAACATGGATGACCCTCACCGACGTCAACCTGAACGGGGTCTACCGCAGTTGCCAGGTTTTTGGTGAGCCCATGCGCAAACACGGCGGGGCCATCGTCAACATTGGCAGTGTCAATGGTGTGGTGGTCTCTGGCAAGGGCACGCCTTATGGCATTCAGAAAGCAGCGGTGTCGCACATGACCAAGGTGCTGGCGGTGGAGTGGGCACCTCTGGTACGTGTCAACGCAGTGGCGCCCACCGCAATTCCATCCGGCATGACCCAAGACTTGTTTTCCAATCAGGATTATGTGGCTAACAAGCTGCAAAGCATCCCGCTCAAAAGAACCGGCACTGAAGAAGACATCGTGCACGCGGTGATGTTCTTGGCTTCATCAGCGTCTGGCTTGGTCACCGGCCACACCCTGATGATGGATGGCGGTTTGTCGTTGGTTTG
>CANFJF010000161.1 GCA_947447355.1 Comamonadaceae bacterium | reverse complement strand
CCACAGGTGAGTTGGTGTGGCACTACCAGTTCACACCGAACGACCTCTATGACTACGACGCAGTCTCCGAGTTGATTTTGGGTGACGTCAAAGTCAACGGCAAAATGCGCAAGACCG
The DNA here is from genome assembly GCA_947447355.1 of Comamonadaceae bacterium. Lineage (GTDB taxonomy): Bacteria > Pseudomonadota > Gammaproteobacteria > Burkholderiales > Burkholderiaceae_C > Polaromonas. The sequence continues at coordinate 3,880 of CANFJF010000161.1, read as the reverse complement.
TGATGCAACTCAACCGCAACGGTTTCTCCTACGTGCTTGACCGTGCTGATGGCAAACTGCTCTCAGCCCAACCTTATGAGCGTGTCAACTGGGCCAGCCACATTGACATGACGACCGGTCGCCCGGTGGAAACCGACGTTGCCAAAAAGATGCGTGCGGGCGAGAACGTTCAGCTTTGGCCAAATATCGTCGGCGGTAAAAATTGGCAACATGCAGCCTTCAGCCCGAAAACAGGCCTCTTGTACGCTAACACACAGCACTGGTCTTCAACCATGCAAATGTCTGATCTTGAGTTGCCCTACAAGCCAGGAACACGCTGGGTCGGCATGAAGGACATCAAGATGGACTTTGCACCTAATGAGCCACGCGGACATATGCGAGCCATTGATCCGGTGACGGGCAAAGCCAAGTGGGAAGTCCCACTGAACGACAGCTCCAACTGGTCGTCGATGCTGGCCACTGACAGTGGTTTGCTGTTCACCGGTCGTCACAGCGGCGAGTTCATTGCGCTGGACGCCGACACCGGCAAACAACTCTGGCAATACCAGACCAGCTCCGGTATCAACGCCAGTCCCATCACTTGGACCCACAAAGGCAAGCAATATGTCACAGTTTTGTCGGGCCTCGGTGGTTTGGGTGTTCGCTTCGCTGGACCTGATATCAAGAACGTCCCTAAAGGTGGTTCTGTCTGGACATTCGCGGTCCCTCAGTAAACGTGCTTAGTCGGCTTTAGGCCATCCCACAGCCGGAGCGAAAATATTTGCTCCGGCTGTTTTTTTATACGGATTCAAGAAACGTGACACTCATTAAAGTTCTTCCCCTGCGCATTCTCATGTCGATCGGCATCAGCGCCCTTTTTTGCGCTCCTATCTTTGCACAAGACGAGGCCCTAACATTCACACCAGTGCAAATTTCAGCGGGTGCCAAACTGTTCTCTGACAACTGCGCGATTTGTCACGGCCCCAAAATGATCGACCCGGGCGGCGGCTTCTTTGATCTGCGGACCTTTCCGCCCAAGCAACGTCCACGCTTCATCAACTCGGTCAGCAATGGCAAGAACAGCATGCCACCGTGGAAAAATGTTTTATCGCAAGAGCAAATCGGCAACCTGTTTGCGTATGTGGTGGCCGGTGAGCCCAAATAAGGAATGAGCATGTTCAAACCCTTGTCAATATTGCCTGACTTTGCCGCCCATATTGCCCGACTGGCGGGTTCCCTGACACTCTCTTTAGGCTGCCTGACGCCAGCTTTTGCAGGGCCGGGTGAGCTCACCGTGCTGAGTTTGATGCCCTTGAAAGAGGCCGTCAGCGATGCGCTAGCCAAGTTTGAAAAAGATACCGGCTTGCCGGTCTCGGTGCATTTCGTCAATCGTTCCCAGCTCAAATCCGGTCTGCATGGCTCAGAACACCCTGATGTGGTGATGGCCTCCGAAGAAGTCATCGCCGAGTTAGAAAAAGCCGGGCAGACGCAAAAAGATGCCCGTGCAGCGCTGGGCCGAACCGGCTTGGGCGTGGTCACGCCACAAGGCGCACCAGCGACGGATCTTTCCAGCCCCGAAGCATTCAAGCAAGCCATCCTTCAATCAAAATCGCTGATCTACGCAGACCCTAGCGAAAACGCTGGCGGCCAGCAGGTCAAGACGCTGATGGATCAGCTAGAACTGAGCGCGGCAGTCAAAGCCAAAACGCAACTGGGTACAGGCAATAACCCGGTCGCGCCGGTTGGCTTTGGCGATGTCGCCATGGGTGTGTATTCGATCAACGAAATATTGCTGGCCAAAGGTGCCAAGCTGGCAGGCCCCCTGCCCGCCCCGTTGCAAGTTTGGATTCGATACGATGCTGCGATGGTGGCCGGCGCGCCGAACAACAGCGAAGCCAAACGGCTGATGACCTACTTGGTCGGTGCCCAGGCTAAGCAGAGCTTTGCGAGCAAAGGTTTTGAAGCGATTCCCTGACAGCAAATTTTGTGAAGGCGCTTTGATGAGGGCTTAAGCAATCCAATCGGGGAAGCGCTTTTTCATGTCTTTGACAAAAGACAATGTGCCGGCAAGGTGCCGCCGCAATCCGGCTTCAGCCGCTTTCTCATCTTTCTTTTCAAGCGCTTCGAGAATGTCCCGGTGATCTTGCAAGATCGCCTGCGCCTTGCCTTTGGCTGGCAGGTTTAAATGGCGCAAGCGGTCAACATGCCCGCTTCGCTTACGCACCAGAGTCCACAAGGAACTGACCTGCGCGGCGTCGTACATTTCTTTGTGAAATGCTTGGTCAGCCGACGCCAACCGATGAACATCGAGTGGTTTTAAAGTCGCCTCTTGCACCCCGAGGTGGAACTTCAAACGTTGAATCAGCGCACCGAGTTCGGGCTGAGGCAGGGCACAAAGGGTCTTGAGAATTTCAATTTCAATGGCACGCCGTAAAAAATGCGCCTCCAGTGCGGCCGACAGATCAATCCGGCTCACCACCGTCGCATGCTGCGGGAAGATGTCAATGAGTTGCTCTTCACCCAATCGAATCAAGGCATCACGAATTGGCGTCTGGCTGATGCCAAAATGCTCGGCCAGCTCAGCCCGCTGCAGCAACGTTCCGGGTTCAAGCTGAACAGAAACAATGGCCTCCCGCAAAGCTTCAAATACTTGAGGCGCAGACTGCCGAGTCCGGTCCAGTTTGAGCGCTGGTAATTTTTTCAAGCCGTTCATTTTTTCCTTGAAACACGCGCTCAACAAAGAACGACGAGTACATGCATTCTAAAAATCATAGCATTGACGCACTAATATATTAGTGCTTTAATTTCATGGCTGCAACCCGAAGCAACAACAAAAATCAAGGCAAAAGCCTGTCTCAGGATCCAGAATTCAATGCATTCAACAGGAGACAACCCGTGTTAAAAACCAGCCCATTCAATTCAAACAAGCGACTGATCCTTCAAGCGCTTCTGTGGCTTTTTATGGGTGGTGGCGCTGTCACGGCTGAAGCCCAAACGGCTTGGCCAAGCAAACCGGTGACCATCGTCGTGCCGTTTGCTGCTGGCGGTGGAACAGACATAGGCGCACGAATATTGGCGCAGCGCCTGTCCATCCTGTGGGGCCAGCCGGTGCTGATTGACAACAAAGGGGGTGCAGGCGGTAACGTCGGCTTAGACATCGTCTCGCGCGCTAAACCGGATGGCTACACCTTGCTAACGGGCAACGTCGGGACGCAGTCGATCAACCCGACGCTGTATAAAAAACTCAGCTACAACCCGGACACTGCATTTGTGCCACTGGGTCAGTTTGCTGAGTTGCCCTTTGTGCTTGCCGTGACGGCATCACTGCCAGTCAAAAATGTCAAAGAATTAGTCGACATGGCCAAGGCCCAGCCGGACAAATTAACCTACGCCAGCTCGGGCAATGGCGGCTCGCCGCACCTGTCGGCCGAGACCTTCAAGATCGCCACCAGTACCCAAATTTTGCACATCCCCTACAAAGGTGGTGGTGCAGCCATGACCGATTTGATATCGGGCAACGTCAACATGATTTTTGCCTCAGTGCTGGAAACGTCGGGCTTCATCAAGGCCGGCAAACTCAAAGCCCTGGCCATTACCAGTAAGAACCGCGTATCGGCGATGCCTGACGTTCCCACCTTGCAGGAAAGCGGCGTCACGGGTGCTGAGTCGGGTTCATGGCTAGGCTTACTAGCACCGGCAGGCACTCCCAAGGAGATCGTCGACAAGATCTCAATGAGCCTACAGCAAGCCGTTGGAGTGCCAGAAATTCAGCAGCAAATGATCGGTCAGGGCGGTATTGCCAAAGGCGGTTCTCCGGCCGATTTTGCACAACTCATCGCTACGGACCGCAAGCGCTACGCACGCATCATCCTCGACAACAAATTGACCGCCGACTGAGCAT
>CANFJF010000160.1 GCA_947447355.1 Comamonadaceae bacterium | reverse complement strand
GGCCAGACCAGCCTGAGTTCGGCCTACGTGCTGGACCGGCTCAAGGTGCCCGTAGGGCAACTGGCCGACACCAGCGTGCTGAGCCGCTCGGTGCGCCGCTTCAACGCCACCAATGACGCGCAGGTCAACCTCACGCTGCGCCCGGGCAGTGAGTTCGGGCGAACCGATGTGTTGGTCGACCTGCAAGAGCAGCCGCGCAATCAGTTGCGCCTGTTGCTTGACAATTTTGGCAATCCGGCCACCGGTGCGCAGCAAGTGACCGGCTCTTACCGGCGCTTGTCCAGCGTCATTGAGGGTGACCGGGCGGACGTTTACGCCATCAACACCCAAGGGGTTTTGACAGGGCGCGTGGCCTACGACGTCCCGGTGGGCAACGATGGATTGCGCGTGGGTGTCTCAGAAGCGCACAACAGAATCAGTTACATCTTGGCCGGCACCCAAGGCTTGACTTACGCGGCCGATGCCCACACCGAATCGCTGGACGTGGCCTACCCGCTGCTGCTGACGGACAAGCAACTCATCCGCGTGCTGAGCAGCTTGAACCAATCGCATTCGAGTGCCTTGACGGGCGGGGCGCCGTCGAGCGTGACCCGCGTCGTGCATGAAAACATCGCCCTGCAAGGGGATGTAGAAGCCAACGGCTGGCGGGCCAGTTGGTCGCTGGGGCAGACCTGGCTGCAGTGGGAAAACAAACTGGCGGTGAACGGCAGCAGTGTGCCGCCGCTCAGAGACAGCTACACCGACGCCAGCGTGACGGCCTTGGCCTCGGTCACGGCCAATGCGTACCTGCGGCTGAACGTCAGCGCCCGCATGGCGCCCAGCGGGCTGCCAGCCAGTGAGCGTTACTTGCTGGGCGGGGTCAGCACCTTGCGGGGCTATGCGGCGGGCAGCCTGAACGGCACGGGCGGCAGCGCCACCTCGCTGGAACTGCACCGTGAATGGCAAATTTCACCAGAAAGTAGTCAAAGTACACAAGTACTAGACGGGTTTGTGTTTGTCGACCAAGGCCGCGTGACAGACCCCGGCGCCAGGGCCTGGAGCACGGGTTTGGGCGTCAACTGGACGCTGCCGGGCGGCTTGCGGCTGCAAGCTTTTGGGGCTCATGTGGGCTCGCCTGCATTGGCGAAAAACGTCTCAAGCGTAGGCTTGCAGTTGTCTTTTAGCCACAACTTGTAAAGATTATAGATTCCTGACGAATTTGTCATAGATTGTAAAATTATGTATATAAAATGTTTTCAACGACAAAATCGATAAATACAATTTAAAAAGTTGTATTTGATATTTTTTGTCGGGCTGGGCGTTGTTATTTTTGTGTTCTTTATTTGTAATTTTTAACATTTTTTGAGGAAAGTCATCATGAAAAAATTAACAAGCACGCGCCAACAACGCGGCTTTACTTTGGTTGAGTTGTCGGTCGTGTTGGTCGTCGTCGGCCTGCTGTTTGCAGCCGTCGTCAAAGGTCAAGAAGTCGTTGACAGCGCCAAGTCGCAAAAACTCATCAACGACATCAAGAGCACTGAAGCTTTGATTCAGAAATACGTGCAACTCAAGTCCCGCATGCCGGGTGACTGCAATGCCGATGGCTTGATCGATTTCCCGGCCGACCAGGTAGCACGTACTGACCTTGCAAATGGGACTCGTGCCAATTTGTATGACTACAGCACGACGCAAAAAACCTATGCGAGCGCGGCTGCAATCGCAACTGTGCAAGAAGGTTGCGCTCAAATTAATGGCACGGCTTACACCGCAGCAGATGATGTTGGTACCAACAATTGGCTCAATGACTTGAAGTTGGCCGGCTTGGTCAGTGACAGCGTGCCTAACCGAACTTTTGCCAAGCAAGTGAATGAGGACTTCCTGTTTGTCGGTAATGTGACTGACAAAGGTGGTGCTTCAGCTAATAACGCACAGTACAACGCGATCATTGTTCAAAACGTGCCGCAGTGGATGGCGCGCCAAGTGGCGACCGCGATCAATGGAACAGATGCTAATTCCAATCGCGGGCGCGTGCGCCAATTGAAGCGCGGAACGACCGATGGGACTTACGAGCAATTATGGAGCTCGATTGATACCGATACGGATGTGATGCGTGATGCCATGGTGTCCGTCGTTTACTTCTTTGACCGTATCCCTGCCACCAACACCAACTGATAGCGATAAAAGGAGTTCATGATGAAACATATCAATATCAAACGCCGTCAAGCTGGTTTCACGCTGGTGGAGTTGTCGGTGGTGCTGGTCGTGGTTGGCTTGTTGTTTGCCGCCGTCGTCAAAGGCCAGGAGATGGTCGATGTGGCCAAAGTGCAAAAGCTGGTGCAAGACCTGAAAAACACAGAATCCATTGTGCAAAAGTACGCGCTGGCCAAAGGCCGTATGCCGGGTGACTGTGATTCAGATGGTGTGGTTGACTTTGCAGCGGATGCCACCTTGCGCACCGATACTGACAATCTAGCACGCGCTAACAAGTACAACTACACCACGACACAGCCAACTTACAACGCTGCACTCTCTCTTGCTGGTAACGACATGGGTTGCGTTCAAATAGGTGCAGTGGCTAGTCAGAATACTGTTCCAGTTGTTATCAATGCCCCATTGGAGGCCAACACGTGGATCAATGACCTGAAGTTGGCGGGTATGGTCAGCGACAGTGTGCCGAATCGTATCTTCGCCAAGACCGTGAACGAGGACTTCATGTTCCTGGGTTCGGTGGCTGACCAGAGCGATAAATCGGCAAACGCCAAGTACAACGCTATCGTCTTACACAACGTGCCGCAATGGATGGCCCGTGCGGTTTCCACGGCCATCAATGGGACGGATGCTGTGGCCAATCGCAGCCGCATTCGCCAGTTGGTTCGTACGGGCGCAGATGGCCAATATGAAGCAACGTGGGATCTCGTTGACGCCGGCTCTACGATGCGCGATTCGATGGTCAGCATTGCCTACTTCTACGATCGCGTTCCAGCTGCGACGGGTAACTTGGTCCCCTGAGTTTTTCTGTGCAAGTTGTTTTGGTGGGTACTGCGGTGAGCTTGGTTCCCGGTGAACCGCAGTGCTTAGAAGTAGGTGTCGAGTCGTTCACAGCGGCTGGCGCCAAAGGCCTTGAAGGGTCTTCAATGGTTGCCACTGGTGTCATGGGTGGGGCCTACAGCGAATTATTTTCCCGTTAAGAAAGACCTGTGCATGTTCGAATCACTGTACGTGGTGCTTGACCGTGCGACTGTGTTTGACGGTGCACGTCAAGCCGAGTTTGCCCGTATGCGGGGCCGCAAGGTCTTGTCCGCAGGGGTCTGCCCGGTCGACGAGTTGGCCACGGTGGCCAGCAGCACCTTGCGGGTGGCGATTGTGTCGCCCATGAATTTTTGCCAACGCATGTCCTTGGATGCTTTTCGCCGTGCGTTGGTGCCTTTTGTCGCGCGTCGGCAATTAGAGCAAGACGGCGTTTTTTCTGACCGTTTTCGCTTGCAGACGGAAGTGATTTCTGTGCGCGACGGCAAGGCCGAAGCGTATGTGGTGGCGTGTCTTGAAGACGACGCCGAGATGGCCATGGAAAGCCTGCCGGTGCGTGAACGCCCTTTGGTGCGCCTGGCTGTCCCTGAAAGCGCTGTGGCGGCCCTGGTGGGCCGCGTCACCCCCGAGCCGGTCTTGGTGGTGTGGTACCGCGCAGGTTTGCTCACTTGTTTGGGTGTCTCCCGTTCCCGCGTGGTCTGGCACCGCGCCCAGCGCGTGGAGCACGAGAGCTTTATGGCGCTAGACCATTGGCGCGCTGTGGTGGAGCGCGCTGTGGCGGGTGCGCCGGTTGAGTTTGTCGCCGGTCATGCCTTGCGCGTCAACTTGGGCGCCGGACCCTGGGCGCCAACCAATGCCTGGGCGACCAATGGCTCGCAGTCGCTGGTCGACCGCATGGGCAAAATTTTCACTGGTGTGCCAACTGAAACCGTGTTGCGCTCCCCGGAACTTTACGGCCTGGGCTTTGTGCCCCGCGCCGCTAATTTGGTCATGAACGGCTACGGCAAGCAAGTGCGCGCCTGGACCTGGGGCCGGCCAGTTGCCGCCTTGGCCGCAGTCTT
>CANFJF010000159.1 GCA_947447355.1 Comamonadaceae bacterium | reverse complement strand
ATGACTTTTAATTTTGCTTCTATCGACCTGCAAGTGCACGACGGCATCGCCGTCCTGGCGCTGAACCGCCCTGACGTTCGCAACGCCATTGACGACGCGATGCGCGGTGAACTGACCCGCGCCCTTGACGAAGTGGGCGGTAACCCGGCCATCCGCGCTTTGGTGCTGACGGGCAACGGCAAGGGCTTTTGCTCCGGCGGCGACGTGCGCGCGATGCAGCAGCGCGCGCAAGCGCCCGCCGGCGAGGTCGGTTTCAACGGCTGGGCGCGCCAGCAGCGCACGCACCACGTGGTGGCCATGTTGCACGCCTTGCCGAAGCCGACGATTGCCGCTGTACATGGTGCTGCTACCGGCTTGGGTGCCGACATGGCGATGTGCTGTGACTTTGTGATGGCGTCCAGCGATGCCAACTTTGCCTGGACCTACGTGCTGCGCGGCCTGATTCCGGACGGTGGCGGCATGTATTTTTTGCCGCGCCGCGTGGGCTTGGTCTGCGCCAAAGAATTGATCTTCACAGGCCGCAAAATCGGTGCCGATGAAGCGCTGCGCTTGGGCGTGGCGGACCGCATCGCCGCACCTGAATCTTTGCTGGCTGACGCCACCGCTTGGGCGTCAGAACTCGGTCGTCACGCCGGGCCGGCACTGGCGCTGTCCAAATCCATCCTCGACAAAAGTTTGGAATCGAGCGTTGAAGACGTCTTCTCGCAAGGCAGCATGGCGCAGGGTATTTGCTACACCACCGACAGCCATCATGCGTCGATTGCCGCTTTTCTCGACAAGTCGCGCAAGGCTTGATACGCATGTTCGGATCCGAATCAAAAACCCATCTAGCCATAGCCCTTGACCGCCTGCTGCGCCCGCGCAGCGTGGCCGTGATCGGCGCGTCTGCCGACCCCAGTAAAACCGCTGGCCGACCGGTGGCCTATCTACAAAAGCACGGTTTTAGTGGTGCTATTTATCCGATCAATCCGCGTGTGGACACGCTGGCGGGCTTGACTTGTTATCCGAGCGTCAGCGCTTTGCCGCAAGTGCCGGACGTCGGCTTGGTGCTGGTCGGGCCGGAGCGCGCTGAAGCCGCCGTGCGCGAGCTGTCCGCTTGCGGCACGGCAGCGGCGATCGTGCTCGCCGGTGGCTACACCGAAACCGGTGAGGCCGGTGCGCGGCGTCAACAAGCGCTCAAAGACGCAGCGGGGAGCATGCGACTGCTAGGCCCCAACACCATTGGCTTGGTCAATCTGACGGACCGCATCACGCTGTCGGCCAGCGGCGCGTTGGAGATCAAAGACCTGCCGGCGGGCAATATCGCCGTCATCTCGCAAAGTGGCGGCATCCTGGGCGCATTGCTGTCGCGTGCGGCGGCGCGTGGCATTGGCTTTTCTAAACTCGTGTCGACCAGCAATGAAGCCGACCTAGAAGTGGCCGACATGCTGGACTACCTCGTCGACGATGACGCCACGCAAGTCATCGCGCTGTACATCGAGACCTTGCGGAACCCGGTCAAATTTCGCCGTGCCGCTGAGCGCGCGCGGCTGGCTGGCAAGTCGGTGGTGGCTTTCAAGGTCGGGCGATCCGAGCAGGGCGCCGCAGCGGCGGTCTCGCACACCGGCGCGCTGGCCGGCGCTGACCGTGTCTATGACGCGCTGTTTGCGCAGGCCGGTGTGGTGCGCGCGCAAACCTTTGCCGACTTGCTCGACATGTCGGCGGCGCTTGCCTCGGGCCGGCGATTGTTGGGCCCGCGTGTTGCCATCTTGACGTCCACCGGCGGTGCCGGCACCTTGGTAGCCGACAGCTTGGGCTTGGCTGGTTTTGAAACTCCGGCGCCCGATGAAGACACCGCCAGCCGCTTGCGCGCCTTGCAGCAAAACGACCAGGCGGCGCTCGACCGGAACCCGATTGACGTCACGCTCGCTGGCTTACAGCCGGTGCTGCTGCGCGGAGCCATCAGCATTTTGCTGGCCAGTCCGACGTATGACGCGGTGGTCGTCATCGTCGGCTCGTCGGCCTTGGCCATGCCCGACTTGATGGCTGATGCCATTCATGCCAGTTTGCCCGGCAGCGCCAAGCCCTTGCTGGCGTATGTCAGCCCGCATGCGCCCGAGGTAGCGCGCTTGCTGGGCTTGCGCGGTGTGCCGGCTTTCAGCGCCCCCGAAAGCTGCACCGCCGCCTTCACCGCGCTGCTGATGCAGGAAGATGCATCAACTCACAACACGCAGAAAGCAACGCCGCATCAGACGGCGAGCGCGCAACGCTCACCTTTGGCGGTGTACGCGGCAGGCTTGCCCAACGGGCCGCTTGACGAACACGAAGCCAAGCTGTTGTTTGCGAAAGCTGGCATCGGCGTTGTCCGCGAGACCGTGGTGCACTCGGCAGCCGAGGCGCAGCGTGCCGCCGAAGCATTCGGTGCGCCGGTGGTGTTGAAGCTGTTGTCGCGTCATATCCTGCATAAAAGCGAGGTCGGTGGGGTGGCGGTCAACGTTGCGCCGGCCGATGTGGCGGCGCGTTTGGCGCTGATGCAAGTGGCCGTTCACGACGCCGTGAAAGACACCACAGGCGGTATGCCCGACGCTTGGCTGGTGCAAGAAATGGTCCGCGGCGGCACCGAGATGCTGCTCGGTCTGCAGCGAGATCCGCTCGGCATGGTGTTGCTGCTCGGCATGGGCGGCGTCACCGCCGAACTGCTCGACGACAGCGTGCTGCGTCTGTTGCCAGAATCCGGCGGCCTGCCGCCGGGCGAGGCGCGTGCCATGCTGCATGCGCTGAAAACCTGGCCGCTGCTGAACGGTTACCGCGGCCGGCCGCTGGCCGATGTCGATGCACTGGTTGACGCCATCGTGCGCTTTTCGCAGCTGGCAGAGGCTTTGGGCGAGCGGCTCATCACCGCTGAAATCAATCCGCTGTTTGTCTTGCCCGAAGGCCGTGGCGTGTGCGCCGCCGACGGTGTGGTGGTGTTGACTTAACTTGACTTAAAGCGGGCAGGTTGCGCGGCTGCCTACACTAGCCGCATGGCCAAAGACAAAACGATTTACACCTGCAACGACTGCGGCGGCACCAGCCCCAAGTGGCTGGGCAAATGCCCGCACTGCAATGCTTGGAACACGCTGGTCGAATCCATCGCCGAAAGCCATGCGCCGGTTAAAAACCGCTACAGCAGCCAGTTTCAGTCACTGGCCAAGGCGTCAGAAGTCACCACGCTGTCAGACATTGACGCCACCGACATGGCGCGCACGCCGACCGGCCACGAAGAACTCGACCGAGTCCTCGGTGGCGGTATTGTTGAAGGCGGTGTGGTGCTGATTGGCGGCGACCCCGGCATCGGCAAATCGACCTTGCTGTTGCAGGCCTTGGACTCGCTGCAACGCGCCGGCCAACGCACTTTGTATGTCACGGGCGAAGAAAGCGGTGCGCAGATTGCCTTGCGCTCACGCCGGCTCGGGCTGGACGGCTCGCAGGTGCAGGTGCTGGCTGAAATCCAGCTTGAAAAAATCCTCGCCACGCTGGACCACATTCGGCCGACGATCGCCGTCATCGACTCAATCCAGACGGTTTATTCAGACCAACTCACCTCGGCGCCTGGCTCGGTGGCGCAGGTGCGCGAATGCGCTGCGCACCTGACGCGCGCGGCCAAAGCCAGCGGCGTCTGCATCGTGCTGGTCGGCCACGTCACCAAAGAAGGCGCGTTGGCCGGGCCACGTGTGCTGGAGCACATGGTTGACACCGTGCTGTACTTTGAAGGCGACACGCATTCCAGCTTTCGGTTGGTGCGCGCCATCAAAAACCGCTTCGGCGCAGTCAATGAAATAGGCGTCTTCGCCATGACAGAAAAAGGCCTGAAGGGCGTGAGCAACCCGAGCGCCATCTTTTTGAGCCAGCACTCCGAGCCGGTGCCCGGCAGCTGCGTCATGGTCACGCTGGAAGGCACGCGGCCCTTGTTGGTTGAAATTCAGGCCTTGGTCGACAGTGGTGGCCCAAGCCCGCGCCGCTTGTCGGTCGGCCTCGACCGTGACCGCCTGGCCATGTTGCTGGCGGTGTTGCACCGTCACGCTGGCGTCGCTTGCATGGACCAAGACGTGTTCGTCAATGCGGTGGGGGGCGTGCGCATCAGCGAACCGGCGGCCGACCTGGCCGTCATGCTGGCAATCGCGTCGAGCCTGCGCGGCAAGGCGTTGCCCAAAGGCTTCATCGCCTTTGGCGAGGTCGGGCTGGCGGGTGAAGTTCGGCCCGCACCGCGCGGCCAGGAGCGCCTGAAGGAAGCCGCCAAGCTCGGCTTCAGCGT
>CANFJF010000158.1 GCA_947447355.1 Comamonadaceae bacterium | reverse complement strand
GAAAAACGCGCCGTCGATCGACTCGTTCAATTACGCCGATCAAATTAACGCGGTGAACGCAGTCGGCTGAAACGACAACAACACCGACTTAACCGCCAGCCGGTTTGTCAAACGAATAGCGCAATTGCAACCACAATGCGCGTGGTGCACCCGGCGCATAAAACGTTGAATGCACCAAGGGGTAGCCCGCCCCCGCGCTGCCACCCAGCGGCCTGGCGGCGTAGTTGCCATTGGCATCAAAACCGTTCGGGCCTAACTGAGCCGCCGAGCTGTAACGAACGTCAAATACATTGCTCAACTGAAGTGCCCACTGCCACTGTGGTGAGACCCGGTAATTGGCACCCAGATTAAAGGTAGCGTAGCCAGCGCTTCGGCCGGAGCCTTGGTAATAAGTGCCATCAGGTTGGTGTGCGTTATTTTCATTGCCACGCGCCAAAGCCCCCGACATCCCGACCATACCGCCATGTAACACCAGGGCCGGCGACAACGACAAGTCTGCAAACAATTTCAGCATTTGGCGAGGGATCAGGGGAATGCGGTCGCCTGGCCGAACAGCGATGCTACCGTCCAACCCCGGCGCGCCTGCGCTCGCTGAACTGTTGCTGCTGTTGCTGCTGCCATTGACCGTTTCTAGGCTTTGGTAAGTGGCATCAAGCAAGGTGTATTGAGCGCCAAGCTCCAGCGTCCCAGCCTTACCACTCAAGCCCAGCTCCAAACCACGCCGACGTGTTTTCCCAAAATTTTTGAAATAGCCAAAGCCCGCCTGATCGTCAGCCACAAACAAAATATCGTCGCGGTTATCGGTGCTGAAGACACCGGCATTCCATCGCAGAACGCCACCAGACGTGCCACGCAAACCGGCCTCCAGCGTGCGGGCAATCACCTGCTTCAGTGGTGGGTCCCCGGCCATGGCGTTGGGTAACTTGCACGGCTGGTCAGGGTTGGCACAGCCCAGTTCAATCGCTGTTGGAGCCCGACTGCTCTCGCTGTAGCCCGCGTAAGTATTCAGGTTATTGGTTGGGCTGTAGGTCAGGCCAATGGCTGGATTCAAACGCGAAAACTGGTGGACGCCGCTGAGCGATGCGGGGTCACCCGCGGCATGAATCTGATCTTGGTTGTCAATCAAGGTTTTGTTGTAGCGCCCTGACAAAGTCAGGTGAAGATTCTTTTGGAGCGAGACCGTGTCGCTCACATAAACACTTCCGGTCTGCGTCCGGCCGCCCAGGTCTACCCGGTTGTCTAACGGAGCACCGTCGACGTTGCCGCCGGTCACCCCATCGGCAAAGGAGTTGATTCCTGTGACGCTGCGATCGGTATTCAGATAACCCAATTGAGTGGATTGCAAAAAATTCATGCGACTGGCGTCATAGCCTGCACCCGCCACCAGTTGATGCGGTTTGCCAGCCCAGTCACCGAGCCAAGTCAACTGCCCTGACAGGCCATGGTTTTTTTGCGTCGTTTGAGTTCGATTAATGAGGGCATTGCATTTCTCGCCAGGCTCGTCGTTTTGCAGCCCTTGCGCAATGCATCGCCAAAATGGAAACGGCGTGTTCGAAGCGTTCGCACCACTGGTCGGAAAACCGCTGTAGCCAGCAGATGTGAGCGCTGCTCGATCTGCGGTGCTGGGCTGATACACAGATTGGTCCATCGCGCCTTCGTTGATGTCACCGTTGTAGCTGGCGCTCTTGATCTGACGGTAATACACGTTGCCGGAAAAGAGCAAGCCATCATGAATGGCGTGGCTCCCAGCCAAGTTCAACAGCGTTGATTTGTTTTGCGTGATGTCGGGCTTGGTATACACGCTGCCCCAGTCGCGTGCCAGCATGCTTTGCTCTTGCAAGCCATTGCCATTGAGCTGGTTGTCAGCGTAAGCCCAGGTCAACTTCAGGTCGGTCTTGGCATCTTTCCAGCCTAGCTTGGTGAACAGCTGCCGTACGTCAGATGCAGAGTTGTTGCGCCAGCCTTGGTCTTTTGATTGATTCGTGGTCAAAAACCAGCTGAGCCCCTGGTCATTGAAGCCGCCATGCTCCAACTCCAAACTGCGCCGGGCATGACTCCCCAATGTTGTCGTCAACACCGTCCCCGGATTCGACCGACCGTCCTTGGTCTGCAGCGACAAAGCACCGCCCAGCGTGTTCAACCCAAACAATGGGTTGGAACCAGGCATCAAGGTCATTGACGAAATCGCTGAACGCGGTATCAAGTCCCAACTCACGACGTCTCCAAAGGGCTGATTCATGCGCACGCCGTCCATGTACACCGACAAACCCTGAGGCGTGCCCAACAGCGGCGATGCCGTGTAACCGCGGTAATTCACATCGAGCTGGTACGGATTGCCCTGCATCTCGTTGACGTGCACACTGCCCAGCCGGCGGTTCATGAAATCAGCCAGATCACTGGCGCCACTGGCCTCTATGTCACGGCTGGTCGCCGTTTGCACCGGCGCTGCCATTTCGTTCAGTGGCTGCCCAATTCCAGGCAAAGGCGTGTTGGCAATCACCGTCACGGGGGCCAATTCAGAGCTCAGCTCCGCAGCCTGAAGCGGGGTCTGCGACGCGGCCCATGTCAAGCCCCACAACACAACGATTGGAACTTCCGTGAACACCTTGCGCGATACCATGCCAAACTCCATGAGTGATCAAATTGTCGGGGGCTCGCACTCCTGACACTGCCGGTATTCTCCAAACCGTCCCGCCCATCCGCAAGGGAAAAATTCCCGCCGTGCGTGCTGAGATCGGCTACGATTTGCGCGCCACGCCATGCAAAACTCATCCCCGCCACCCCCCGTACGAAAAACTGCGACCGACCTCACGATGATCGGTCTGGTCGTTGCGGTTTGTTTCGTGCTTTCCTCCAAGCTCGATGTGTCCGAGTTACTGGCGACCTTTTTTAAACGTCACGAATCCTTGCAACTTGACGAATGGTTGTTGAGTCTTCTGGTTTTTTCGATCGGACTGTGCTGGTTTGCCTTCAGGCGCCATGCCGAAACCAAAAGCGCCTTGCGTGAACGCATTGCAGCCGAGCAAAGGGTGGCCGATTTGTTGCGTCAAAACCGCGACTTATCACAAGCACTGATTCGGATCCAAGAGGACGAGCGCCGCGCTTTAGCCCGTGACCTTCATGACGAATTCGGGCAAAGCTGCACCGCCATTCGCACCGATGCCAATTACATCTTCAACGCACGAGCCGACGACGCCACCGGTGTGCTGGCCAGTGCGAAGCGGATTGACCACGCAGCGCAAACACTCCACGCGCTGTGCCGCAACATGCTGGGACGCTTGCGTCCCCCCGTGTTAGACAGCCTCGGTTTGCATGCGGCGGTGCAAGAACTTTGCGAGACTTGGGAAGAACAAACTGGTGTGGCCTGCTTTTTTTTCCCGGAAGCGCTTCCTGAGGCGCTTGACGACGAGGTTGCCGTGACATGCTACCGGCTGGTTCAGGAAGCTCTGACCAACGTGACACGCCACGCAGCCGCCCGCAAAGTGCGAATCGATTTGTCCGTTACACCTGACGCCAGTGCCATCCAACTCAGCATTGAAGATGATGGTTGCGGTATGGCAGAGCCTGAGGGTGCTGTTCTAGGCCTTGGCATTGTGGGCATGCGAGAAAGAGTTGCAGCGCTGCATGGCGAGATCAACTTAAAGCACGCGCAAGGCCGCGGTCTGACCATCAAGGTCACACTGCCACTGCCCCAGAAGCACACATGATTAGCGTCTTGCTCGTCGACGACCATCCGGTGGTCCGCTCGGGCTACCTGCGCCTGCTCGAGCAAGCCGGCGACATCACCGTCGTCGCCGAAGCCGGTGACGCTGCAAGCGCCTACGAGGCTTTTCTGCGACTCAGTCCGGATGTCTGCATCACTGATTTGTCCCTGCCCGGCGTAGGTGGCATGGAGTTGATGCGAAAAATCCTGCAACATAACATCCATAGCAAAGTGCTGATCTGCAGCATGTATGACACGGCCCCTATGGCCCGGCGCGCATTGGAGTCCGGCGCCCAGGGGTTTGTCAGCAAGAACGCGTCTCCTGACAGTTTGGTCGCAGCCGTCAGGGCAACCCACGACGGCAGACGCTACTTGAGCCCCAACTTTTCACCGTCATTGATCAGCCACCAACCGGATGCCGAGGCGGCCCGACTCGCCAGCTTAACGCCGCGCGAATTCGAGATTTTCAGGTTGTTGGCGACGGGCATTTCGCCCACGGAATGCGCCACCCTGTTGTCGTTGAGTGCCAAAACCATCGCCAACAACCAGACCCTGATCAAAGAAAAGCTGGCCGTCACGACCTCCGCGGCACTCGTACATCTGGCGTTGCGCAACGGCATCATCTCGTCGCACG
>CANFJF010000157.1 GCA_947447355.1 Comamonadaceae bacterium | reverse complement strand
TATGGCACCGCGTTCACCATCTTGTTCGCGGTACTGCCCAAACTGGGCGTGGTCGGCAACTCGGCCATCATGAATGTGGAGCCGGTATTTGCCTTGGTCTTGGCTTGGTTGCTGCTGGGCCAAAGCATCGCGCCGGTGCAAGTGGCCGGCGCCTTGCTTGTCGTTGCGGCGGTGATGGCGCTGGGCTTGCGCAAACGCTAGTCCGCTGAAGCGTTTCACCACAGCCCATCGCTGCGTCATCACATCCGCACCGATTTTCGAGGCCGAAAGATTGCATCTAACCCGTTCAAAATACAAGGGCTTTGATTAAATTAGTTGTATTAAAGTCAAAAATAAAGGGTAAACCCTTTATTAAAAGAGGCTACTTAATTTTTATTTGAAATAAATTTGATTAATGAGAATAGGTCATGTCGCCCCGCCTATCATGGCTCATGAACAAAAGAGACTCGACTGACATCATTGGTGGCCTATTCCTCACCGCCTTAGGCCTTTTCTTCGTTTTTTACGCGCAACGCTACAACATAGGCACGCTGAACCGCATGGGTCCAGCTTACTTTCCAATTGCCTTAGGGGTGGTCATGGCCTTGCTGGGCTTGTTGATCGCAGTGCCCGCCTGGTTCAGAGCCGGCACAGGTCCTGACGTGAGTTGGAAAACCTTGTTCATTGTGATCGGCAGCGTGGTGCTTTTTGCCGCCACCATGCCCATCTTGGGGTTGATGCTGGCCACCATGCTCAGCATCATCGTGTCCTCTTTGGCGGACAACGACTTGACCTGGCCAGGACGGCTCTTGCTGGCCGTCGCCTTCGCACCCCTGGTCTACCTCGTCTTCATCTTTGGGCTCGGAATGACCGTTCCGGTCTGGCCTTGGAGCATCTGACGACAGCGCTAACAGCGCTTAAGGCGCTCTGCACTTTATTGGCGCGCGTACGCGCCTCACATCCCGCTTCAGGCGGGATGATTTTCTAATCACCCAAAGGAATTCCTGTATGGACACCATGGACGGTCTGTTATTCGGCCTGCAAACAGCCCTGCAGCCAACGACGCTGATGTATTGCTTCGCTGGCGTATTTCTTGGCACCTTGATTGGCGTGTTACCAGGCATCGGCGCTCTGGCAACGATCTCCTTGCTGCTGCCAATCACTTATCACATCCCGCCTACGGAAGCCATCGTGATGCTGGCCGGCGTTTATTACGGCGCCTCTTATGGCGGGTCGACGGCGTCTATTTTGCTGAACCTGCCCGGGACGGCATCGGCGGCTGTGGCCTGCCTGGACGGCTACCCGATGGCCCAAAAAGGCAAAGCTGGCGTCGCGCTTTTCATGACGACGATTGCATCGTTCTTCGGCTCGATGGTCGGACTCGCGCTGTTGATCCTGTTCGCCCCGAGCATCACGGAAATTGGCTTTAAATTTGGTCCCGCCGAGTATTTCTCCATGATGCTGATGGGTTTGATTGCGGCGTCAACGCTGAGCATGGGGGCGCCCGCTAAAAGCTTGGCGATGGTGGTGATGGGCCTGCTACTAGGCACCGTTGGGACCGATGTGAACTCAGGCGTCGCGCGCTTCAGTTTCGACATCCCTGAGTTGACCGACAGCATCAGCCTGGTGGGACTGGCCATGGCCATCTTTGGCGTCTCCGAAGTGGTGTCCAAAGTCAACCAGGTACGCAGCTCCAGCATCAAAGAAAAAATCACCATGCGCACCATGACGCCGTCACGACAAGAGTTGAAAGACTCTGTCCTGCCGATGCTGCGCGGCAGCGCTGTGGGGAGCTTCTTTGGTGCTTTGCCGGGCACCGGCGGTTCCATTTCTTCATTCATGGCCTATGCAGTGGAAAAGAAAATAGCCAAAGACCCGAGCCGCTTTGGCCAAGGCGCTATTGAAGGCGTGACAGCACCCGAATCAGCCAACAACGCGGGCGCCCAAACCGCTTTTGTGCCCACCCTGACGCTGGGCATTCCGGGCGACGCAACGATGGCGCTGATGCTCGGTGCCTTGATGATCCACGGCATTCAGCCGGGGCCCATGATGATGAGCGAGCAGCCCGAAGTCTTCTGGGGTTTGATCGTCAGCTTCGGCATCGGCAACCTCTTGCTGCTGGTGCTGAACATCCCGCTGATTGGTATCTGGGTCTCCATTCTGCGTGTGCCTTACCGCGCGCTTTACCCGACCATTTTGGTCCTCATGAGCCTGGGCGTTTACAGCGTCAACAACAACACGTTTGATGTGTTCATGATGGCCGGTCTGGGCGTGCTGGGCTACTTCATGAATATTTTCAAATTCCCGGCAGCGCCCATGTTGCTCGGCTTTGTGCTCGGCCCCATGGTGGAAGAAAACCTGCGACGCGCTTTGTTGCTGTCACGCGGCGACATGATGACGTTTGTGGAACGACCTATCAGTGCATCGATCTTGGCGGTGACCGCTGTGCTGCTGGTCTGGACGGTTTGGAGTGCCATCAAAACCGAATCCCAGACCCGAGCCCGAAACAAGCTCTTGCTCAAAGAATCAACATAGTCAAGGACTCAACCCAAAGAAAAACCCCAGCGCCTTGTCAGTACTGGGGTTTTTCTTTGTCTGTCTGAATCAGTTCAAGTGCTGATCAGTTCAGGCCAATACAAGCGCATCGGGTTGTCCACCAGTAACTGTTGTTGCAGCGCTGGCGTGCTGGCAATGGCGGGGATGAAATCAACCAGCAGGCCGTCATCGGGCATGTGGTCTTTCAGGTTTGGATGCGGCCAGTCGGTGCCCCATAACACGCGGTCAGGAAAGTTATCGACCAAGCGCCGCGCAAAGGGCACGACGTCGCGGTAAGCCTGCGTCTCACCGTTCAAGGCCTTCGGCCCCGTCACGCTCAAACGCTCGGGGCAAGTGACTTTGCTCCAAACGTTCGGATGCTGGCGCATGAAATTCACAAACAGCTCAAACTCCGGCCCGTCCACCGGCTGACTCACGTTGGGACGGCCCATGTGATCGACCACCACGGTGGTCGGCAAGGCGGTGAAAAAGTCCCACAACTCAGGCAGGTCAACGGCTTCAAAATAAATCACCACATGCCAGCCCAGAGGCGCAATGCGTGCAGCAATTTCAAGCAATTCATCTTTGGGCGTGAAATCAACCAAGCGCTTCACAAAGTTAAACCGCACGGCGCGCACGCCCGCCGCATGCATCGCCTGCAAGGCCGCATCGGTGACGTCTCGGCGCACGGTGGCCACGCCACGTGCGCGGCCTTCTGAAGCCGCGAGTGCCGCGAGCATGGCGCTGTTGTCCGCGCCGTGGCATGTCGCTTGCACGATCACGTTACGGGCAAAGCCGAGGTGGTCGCGCAAGGCGAACAGCTGCGCAGCAGACGCATCACAGGGCGTGTACTTGCGTTCTGCCGCAAACGGGTATTGCGCCCCTGGGCCAAAGACATGACAGTGCGCGTCGACCGCGCCTGCGGGCAACTTAAAGCGGGGCTGGCTTGGACCGGCGTACCAGTCGAGCCAGCCAGGTGTTTTGGTGAATTCCATTGATATCTTTGGTTTTAAATACGATTGCAGTGGGTCAGTCGGGTTTGATGTTGGCATCGCGAACGACCTTGGCGTAGCGCAGACGATCGGAGTGGATCAGCGCAGCAAACTGCTCGGTGCTACCAGGCAAGACAATACCGCCCACCGCCGCCATGCGCTCGCGCACCTCGGAGGTTTGTAAGGCCTTCTGAACTTCGGCGTGCAGCCGCTGCACCACCGCCTTGGGCGTTGCGGCTGGGGCCACCAAGCCGTACCAGACCGAGGCCTCAAAACCAGGGAAACCGCTCTCTGCCAGTGTGGGCACATCGGGGAAGATGGCGGAACGTGTTGGGCTCATCACCGCGAGTACGCGGAGCCGCCCGCTTTTGACATGAGGCAGTGCTTCGAGCGCGTTGACGGCAACCATCGGCAACTGACCACCAATGACGTCGGTGATGGCTGGACCGCCGCCGCGATAAGGCACGTGCGACAGTGAAATGCCGGCTGTGGCTTGGAACAACTCCACAGCCATGTGCGGCGTTGACCCATTGCCCGGGCTAGCGTAATTGAAGCTGCCGGGCTTGGCCTTGGCCAGCTCGATCAATTTAGACAGCGTGGCGGGACCGGTGGCGGCGTTGACCGCCAGCACCACCGGCACGCGACCGACCAGCGCAATCGGCGCCAAGTCTTTTTCAGCATCAAAAGGGGCTGGTTGGTAGAGCGACATGTTGGCGGCCAACGCATTGGCAGCCAACATCAGGGTGTAACCATCGGCCGGGCTGTCGATGACATATTTAACAGCGATGTTGGTGCCGGCGCCGGGTTTGTTCTCAATGACAAAAGGCTGACCTAGGCTGGCCGACAGCGTCTGGCCCATGGTGCGCGCCACGATGTCCACCGCGCCTCCCGCCGGATAACCCACGACGAGCTTGATCGGC
>CANFJF010000156.1 GCA_947447355.1 Comamonadaceae bacterium | reverse complement strand
GGCGGCGAGTTGCTCGCGCAGCGGGTTGTAGCCCTCGGTCGCGCCATATTGCAAGGCACCGCCGGCTTCCTCGCTCAGAGCAAGGTTGACGGCCTCCCGAATACCGTCAACGTCAAACATGGCGCTGTCAGGAAAGCCGCCGGCAAAGCTGACGATGCCGGGCTTGCCGAGCAGCTTGAAAAGCTCACGGATGGCAGAGGTTTCGACGTTGTTCAGGCGATCGGCAAATGGCAGGGGCATGGGACTCTCTCAGGGGGATGAAATTCACAAAAAGTTAGATGTTAACGCCGTTGAGCAGTCAAACCGCCCGTCTCAGCCTAAACTGCCGAGCATGAAATCTGCCGCCATCGCCTCGTTTTTTGCAACGCTCAAAGCCGCCAACCCGCTGCCGGTGACCGAGCTCGAATACACAAGCGTCTTTGAGCTGCTGGCGGCCGTGCTGCTGTCAGCCCAGGCCACCGACGTCAGCGTGAACAAAGCCACGCGCAAGCTGTTCCCAGTGGCAAACACGCCGCAAAAAATGCTGGCCCTCGGGCTGGAAGGACTTGAAAACTACATCAAAACCATCGGCCTGTTCCGCAGCAAAGCCAAGCATCTGCTGCAAACTTGCCAAATTTTGGTGGAGCGCCACGGCGGCCAAGTGCCGCGCACACGGGAAGCGTTGCAGGCACTGCCGGGTGTTGGCCGCAAGACAGCCAACGTGGTACTGAACTCGGCCTTTGGCGAAGCCGTGATGGCTGTCGACACGCATATTTTTCGGGTCAGCAACCGCACCGGTTTAGCCCCGGGCAAAAATGTCGACGAAGTCGAGGCCGGCTTGATGAAGCGCATACCGCCCGAGTATTTGGTGGACGCGCACCATTGGCTGATCTTGCACGGGCGCTACATTTGCCAGGCGCGCACGCCGCAGTGCTGGCAATGCGGCGTCAGCCAGTTTTGCGATTTCAAGCCGAAGACGCTCAAGCCAGGGATGTCGGATACATCGGTGCGCTAAAAGGGATCAGGGGAGGTCCAGCAACGCATCCAGCACGCCCGCGTCGAAGTGCTTTTCTACGTAATCGGCCAGTCCGTCAAAGACGCTGTCCAGCGTCGGTGCCGTGTGGCCAAAGAGCGCCTGCATCACCGCACTGTCTTCAAACATACCGTGCAAATACAGCCCCAACACATTGCCGGCTGCATTTTGCCAAGCAAGGTCGTCAGCCATCACCGGTAGCGCAAGGTCTCCAGCGGCGGCCATGGCGCTGTGCAGTGCTGTCTTGCCGTGGTGAATTTCGTAGCCGTGCATTGACACGCCAGACAGTCCCGCCCAAGGCCCGTGCAACTGCGTGAAGCTAGCCTGCCGACGCTGCACGGTTTTGACTTCATCAAACAGCGTGACCACCGGCAACAAACCCAGTCCGGGGCCATTGCCGTCAATGCCATGCAGGTCAATCAGCGCTTCACCGAGCATTTGCAGGCCACCACAAATGCCCAGCAGCGCCCGGCCTTGCGCCGCATGCTGCGCTACGGCGTGGTCTAAGCCCTGCGCCCGCAGCCAGGCCAAGTCGCTGCTGGTGTGCTTAGAGCCGGGCAAGATGACCCAGTCAGCATCCAGAATATCGACGGGACTGCGCGCCCAGGTCAAGCGCACGCCGGGAATATTTTTGAGCGGCTGGAATTCATCCAGGTTGCTGATGCGCGGATACGCCACCACGGCAATTCGCAGCACGTTGGCTGCGTCATGATCTGAGCTGGGTGCGCTCACAGCACGGTCAAACATGCCGTCTTCTTCCGGCAGACCGTGTTGCCACCACATCGGCAAGGTCGCCACGGTGGGCACGCCCGTGAGCGTTTGCAGCATCGCCGGGCCGGGCGCGAGCAAGGCGGCATCACCCCTGAATTTGTTCAGCACGAAGCCACGTATCAGCGCACGTTCCTTCGGCGCCAGCAAGGCCCAAGTGCCGTAGAGGTGCGCAAAAGCGCCGCCCCGGTCAATGTCCGTGACCATCAGACAAGCCGCCTGCGCATGCAAGGCCACGCGCATGTTGACGATGTCACAGCTGCGTAAATTGATCTCGGCCGGTGAACCCGCGCCTTCGATCACCACCACGTCGTTCTCTTCGCGCAGCGCGTCTAGCGCTTGCACCACGGTGGGCCACAGCAGTTCGCTGCGTGTGCGCCAGTCGGTACGGGAGAGTTCGGTGCTCACTTGGCCCAGCAAGATGACTTGGCTGCGCGTGTCGTTCTCAGGTTTCAGCAGCACCGGGTTCATGCGCACATCGGGCACGGCCCGCGCCGCCAACGCTTGAAAATACTGG
The DNA here is from genome assembly GCA_947447355.1 of Comamonadaceae bacterium. GTDB lineage: Bacteria > Pseudomonadota > Gammaproteobacteria > Burkholderiales > Burkholderiaceae_C > Polaromonas. The sequence continues at coordinate 2,245 of CANFJF010000156.1, read as the reverse complement.
GCGCTGCCAATTTCAGAACCCTGCGACGGCCCGTCCACCACGCGGGCGTTGTTGCTCATGTTCTGCGCTTTGAAAGGCGCGACCTTGAGCCCCTGACGGGCGTAGTAGCGACACAGCGCCGTCGTTAGCCAGCTCTTGCCGGCGCCACTGCTGGTGCCCAGCACCATGATGCATTGAGCGGTCATGCGGTCTTCACTTGTCAATAGGGCCGCATCAAAGTCGTGGCACCGCCAGCCACTGGCCAGCGAGTTGAAAAATCGCAATCCGGCATTCAAACACCTCCTCCAGCGCGCTGTGGGTCGTCGCATCATGGCAAGCGCCCTGATGGACTACACGCCCTTGTTGCATGACCAACATGTCGTCTGCCTGCAAGGCCATAGACAGCTCGTGCAAGACGCTGACCACGGTTTTACCTTCAGCCACCAGCGCGCGCACCAACAGCAACCAGTCGGCTTGGTGCGGTGGGTCTAGATTGGCCAAGGGTTCATCCATCAACAGCACCTGCGCCTCGACCGCCAAAGCCCGCGCGAGTAGCACCCGCTGCCGCTCGCCCGCCGACAACTGCCCGACCAGCCGATGCCGCCAGTCCCAAGCCTGCGTCGCCGACAAAGCACGCGCCACCGCCGCATGATCTGAAGCGGCAGGTCCGGCCAGCCAAGGCTGGTGCGGCAAGCGGCCCAGCATGACGAGGTCGTAGACCCGCAAATCGTCAGCCGAGCTTTCGCCCTGCCCCAGCCACGCCAGTTGTTGCGCCCGTTCGCGGCCGCTAAAAGCCTGCAGGGGTTGGCTCAACAAATCGACCTCGCCGCTGTGCGGCAACAAGCCAGCCAACACCCTGAGCAAGGTTGATTTTCCGGCGCCATTAGGCCCGACCACGCTGGTCCAGCAACCGGCGCGCAGACCCAAAGAGACGTCATACAGCACGGCCACGCCGCCCAGCGACGCGCCCACATGGCGCGCTTGCAAAGCCAAATCAGATTCCTTCATGCGCGTGGACCCGCCACGCCTTGGCGGTGCATCAGCCAAAGCAAGTAAGCACCGCCCAAGACCGCCGTCAACACGCCGACCGGCAACTCACGCGGTGCCAAGACCGAACGCGCCAACAAATCAGCAGCCAGCAGCAGCACGGCGCCGGTCAGACTGGCCAACCCAATCAATCGGCCCGGCGTGGTCTTGACCAACGAACGCACCAGATGCGGCGCAGCCAAGCCAACAAAAGCAATCAAACCGGTCTGCGCCACAGCCGTGCCAGTGGCCAGCGCCAGCACACCGATGAGCGCTGAACGCAAAGCCGGCAAGGGCAAACCCAGACTTTGCGCCGTGGTTTCACCCAAAGCCAAACCGTCCAGCACCGGGCTCATGACCCACGCCGCCACCAACGTGAACAACACCACCGCCGCCATCAGCACGCACGCCGGCCAGGCCACAAAACTGGTGCTGCCGAGCATGAAAGATTGCATCGCCTGCATGATGCCGGGCGACAGCAACAAGGCCAGTGAGGTCAACGCGCCCAACACCACGCCCACCACCACGCCAGCCAGCAGCAGCCGCAGCGTGTGCTGAACGCCTTGGGCCAGCAGCAGCGTCAGCAATACCGCCAGCACGGCACCCGTGAAGGCCGCACCGGCCAAGCCAAGCCGCGCCAGCCATTCAGTGGCCTGCGGTGAAACGCCCAACAGCGCCATAGCCAAAGCGACGCCCAGGGAAGCGCCCGAGGCACTGCCCAACAAATAAGGATCAGCCAAGGGATTGCGAAACAAGCCTTGCGCCACCGCACCAGCCAGCCCGAGCAAAGCGCCCGCCAACCAGGCGCCCACGCTGCGCGGCAAGCGAATATCCCAAACGATCTGCCACGCTTGCGGGTCATGACGCATGTCAGCCAGACTCTCCAGACCGGTGCTGCCCACGCCCATGCCCAGCAGTAGCAGCACAGCACTCGTCAGCAACAACATTAAGGCCAACACGCGACCCTGACGCGGTGGGTATCCGGTCGACGTCATTTGCTTTTTTCCACGGCTTGCATTTTTTCATTCAGGCAGCGCGCCATCAGGCCCGCGGCTTCTGCAAGGCGAGGACCTGCCCGCACCAGCACATCGGCCTGCTCAGGGTTCAGCACGCAAACGCGTTGCTCACGCACCGCCCGCATGCTGGCCCAACCGGGGTACAGCACCAAGCCCTGCGCACTGCTACCGCCGACGATGATGACATCCGGATCAGCCCGCACCACGAACTCGGGGTTGAGTTG
>CANFJF010000155.1 GCA_947447355.1 Comamonadaceae bacterium | reverse complement strand
CGGTGATCAGCACGCCATTGGCAACCACAGGCGCCCCCGTGATGGAGTAGCCGTCTTTCCACTCAATGACTTTGGTCTTCCAGATTTCTTTGCCGGTTTTTTGATCAAGCGCCACAACGTGCGCATCCAGCGTGCCGCGCAGCACCATGCCGTTGTACAAGGCAATGCCTTTGTTTGACACGCCGCAGCAAACAATGCGTGGGGTGTCAGGGTCGAAGTCGACGGCCGTGCGCCAGAGTTGCTTGCCGGTCACCGCATTGATGGCCACTGTCCACTTGGCATTGCTGACGTACATGACCCCGTCGAGCACGACCGGTTGGCCTTGCTCGCCAAATTCATTTTCCAGCGACAAAGACCAGACAGGTGCCAGTTTCTTGACGTTGGTCTTGTTGATTTTGGAGAGTTTGGAAAAGCGCTGCTGGCCGTAGCCCATGCCGTAGGTCAGCACGTTGTCCGTGTTGGCGCCATCCTTTTTAAGGTCGTCGGTTGATTGCGCCTGAGTGGCAAAAGCTGCCATCAGGGCAAGGCTCAAGGCCAAGGTTTTAATTTTCAGCTGTTTCATGCGAGAGGTCTCCTATTGTTATAAAAATTCAAGCGGACGTTAAGTGGAACTGAGTTGCTGACGGATCGGCAACTGACGAATGCGCTTGCCGGTTGCCGCAAAAATCGCATTGCACAAAGCCGGTGCCACGGGTGGCACGCCGGGTTCGCCTGCACCACCCGGTGCCACACTGTGGTCTGACGGTGCGAGATGGACGCGAATGGAGCGAGGTGCTTCGTTCTGACGCAACATTTTGTGATCATGGAAGTTGCTTTCAACGACCCGACCATTGTTGAAGCTGATCTCCCCATGCATCGCCAGCCCCAGACCCATGATGGCGGCGCCTTCGACCTGTGATCGGATGCGTTCGGGATTGACCTGAGGGCCGCAGTCTATCGCCATGTCAACTCCGACGATTTTGATCCCGCCTTTGGCGTCGACTTCGACCTCAATGGCGGCAGCGGTATAGGTCATGAACGAGTAAGCCACGGCGATTCCTAAGCCCCTGCCTTTAGGCAATTTTCTGCCCCACTTGGCACCGGCAGCGGCCAGTTCCACCACGCCACGCATGCGGCCGGTGTCAACCGGGTAGCGATCTGGGTCTTCCCCCATGTTGTTGGGGTCGGACAAGGCGTGTGGGTTGAGGCGACGCGCTGGCCCAATCAGATCCACCAAGTACTCTTTCGGGTCACGACCCGCCGCTTCTGCCAGCTCGGCAACGAAGCACTGAATGGCAAACGCGTGCGGAATGTTGTAGACCGAACGGAACCAGCCAATGCGCGTGTGCGATTCGATTTCCGGCGTTTCGATTCGAATGTTAGGGATTGGATAAGGCAGATGAAGTGCGCCCAAGCTCATCTCATTCACGTTCAACGTTTTGACGTTGAGCGCGAAGGTCGATCCAATCGACGGTCCAACGGAGCGGTGCAGCCAAGCTGTCGGGTTGCCCTTGGCGTCCAACGAACTCTCCATGCGCTGAACTGTGACAGCGTGGAGGTAGCAGTGGCGCAGGTCATCTTCGCGTGTCCACTGGACCTTGACGGGTGTGCTGCCCATTTCTTTGGCGATCAGTGCAGCTTCTGCCACAAAATCATTTTTGGACTTGCGCCCGAAGCCGCCGCCCAATAAGGTGACGTTGAGTTTGACTTGTTCTGGCTTCAGCCCCAGTTTTGCGGCGACCACGTCACGTGCCAATTGCGGATTTTGAACGGGGGCCCAAACTTCACAGACGCCATTCACGATGCGCGCTGTAGCCACTGGGGGTTCCATGGTGGCGTGGGCAAAGTGCGGTAAGTAGTACTCGGCCTCGATGCGCTTGGTGCCTTGCGCCAGCGCCGCCATGGTGTCGCCGTTGTTGCGAACCGCTTTGCTGCCAGTCTTCTTCACTGACGCTTCAAGTTCCTTGCGGTACTCAACAGAGTTGTAGCTGGCGTGAACGCCGTCGTCCCACTCGATGGTCAGAGCTTCGCGTCCCTTGATCGCGGCCCAAGTGTTCTTGGCCACCACCGCAATGCCGCCCAGTGGGTGGTGCGCGGCAGGCAAAGGCGTGCTTTTGATTTCCACCACCTTGATGACGCCCGGAACTAGCAGCGTTTTAGACGCATCGTAGGTTTTGACCTTGCCACCCATCACCGGTGGACGGGCCACCACGGCGTAGACCATACCGTCCAAACGTGTGTCGATGCCGAATTTGGCACGGCCGCGCACGATGTCGGAGCCGTCGATGAGCCTGATGTTCGACTTGCCGATGTAGCGGAACTCTGAAGGCAATTTCAGCGTGACGCTGCGACTTTCAGGGACCGGCAGCTTGGCTGCGGCCAGAGCAACTTCACCGAAGCCGATTTTGCGACCTGTGGGCAAGTGCACCAGTTGGTGGTTTTGAGCCTGAACTTCGCTGGCCAGCACATTCCACTTGGCGGCGGCGGCCGCTTCAAGCATGGCGCGGGCTGCCGCACCTACGCGGCGCAGCGCGTCGCCAGATTGTCGAATGCTCCGCGATCCGTCTGTGTTTTGGTTGCCGTAAGTAGCGTGGTCACCCGGTGCCTGAACCACGCGTACGCGCTTCAAGTCAGCTTCGAGTTCATCGGCCACGATCATGGGAATACTGGTTCGCACGCCTTGGCCCATTTCGGAGCGGTGGCAGACCACGGAGACCAATCCATCAGCGCCGATCGAGACAAAAACGAGGGGGTTGTCGACAACACCACCGGGCATGCGATCGCCAGCGTACTTGACCGGGGCCGGCGGTGTCGCGGTTTGCGCAAAGACTTCACCGGCTTGGCTGACGGCCAGCAGCAAGCCCCCCGAGCTCATGGTTTTGAGCCAAGTGCGGCGAGACGTTGTCGACGTAATGAGCAGTGCTTCGGTGGCGCTGCCTTCTGGGCGTTGGGCGATGGTGTTCATGCTTTGGCTCCCCGCTGTGTAGCGACCGTTTTGATGGCTGCGCGAATGCGAGTGTAGGTACCGCAACGGCAAATATTGCCGCTCATGGCTTGGTCAATATCGTCATCCGTCGGGTTGGGTTTGGCCTTGAGCAGGGCCACGGCCGACATGACTTGACCGCCTTGGCAGTAACCGCATTGCGGCACGTTGGCAGCGACCCAGGCGGCTTGCACTTGCGCGCCGAGTTTGTCGTTTTCGAGGTGTTCTAGCGTCGTTACTTTTTTGCCAACAACGGCTGAAATAGGGGTCACGCACGAGCGCACGGCATCGTCACCGATGTGAACGGTGCAGGATCCGCAAAGACCAGCCCCGCAACCATATTTAGTACCCACCAAACCCATTTCGTCACGCAACAGCCACAACAGCGGCATGTCGGGTGACGCATCCGTGTTGAGCGTGCGCCCATTGATGTCAAGCTTGATCATGGTTCTTGGGTTCCTTTTTTTGATGGTTGAAAGCTTCTTGTCGGCCGGGGGAGGTCAGAAGAAATGGGTTCTAAAAATGAAAATAGCTGTCAACCCAACAGACATTTCGGATATTAATCTACCAAATAGTATTGATGCACATCTTATGTAGGTTCCGTTAACACCTTCATTGGTGAAAACCCTTGTTTTAAGCGATGTGTTCCAGTCTGCGCCGGGTTGAACCCGGGGCCGAACAACGGCTAGGCTTGCAACGCGATGAAGCTGTTGCGCAGCACCAGAGATGACGAGCGCCGCGGAAGGGTCGAATGAAAGGGAAGAGTTTGCAAGGCTGATAGCCGCCGGATAAAAAAATAGCCGGAGCGAATATATTCGCTCCGGCTGTAGGAGGGCTAATGCCGGTTACGCACGTTTATTGAGGGACTGCAAACGTCCAGACAGAACCACCCTTGGGTATGTTCTTGAGAGCAGTTCCGGCATAACGTACACCCAGACCACCCAGGCCCGACAACACGGTGACGTATTGCTTGCCCTTGTGGGTCCAAGTGATGGGACTGGCGTTGATGCCGGAGCTGGTCTGGTATTGCCAGAGCTGTTTACCGGTGTCGGCGTCCAGAGCAATGAACTCTCCCGTGTGACGTCCTGTGAACAACAGCCCGCTGTCCGTGGCCAGCATCGCTGACCAGTTGGAGTGGTCATTCAGAGGCACTTGCCACTTGGGTTTGCCGGTGACCGGATCAATGGCGCTCATGTAGCCGCGCGGCTCATTGGCCTCATAGCCCTGCGTGATGTCCTTCATGCCAATCCAGCGGCTGCCTGGCTTGTACGGCAACTCAAGATCAGCTCTTTGCATGGTCGTCCACCAGTGCTGTGTGTTGGCATACAAGAGACCCGTTTTGGGGCTGAAGGCTGCATGTTGCCAATTTTTGCCACCGACGATGTTTGGCCAGAGTTTGACGCTCTCACCGGCACGCAATTTGTTCGCTACTTCAGTTTCCACTGGGCGACCGGTGGCCAAGTCGATGTGGCTGGCCCAGTTGACACGCTCATATGGTTGGGCTGAGAGCAGTTTGCCATCAGCACGGTCAAGCACGTAGGAGAAACCGTTGCGGTTGAGTTGCATCACGGTCTTGCGCATTTTG
>CANFJF010000154.1 GCA_947447355.1 Comamonadaceae bacterium | reverse complement strand
GGGCTCCGGGCCAACGCTGTCAGCACAGATGGGCGAGCGCCCGCATCTTGCGCATGCGACCTGGCGGCCTCTGAGACCTCAGTCGTGAAATACACCACGCGCGGGTCGGCCTTCTCAGCAAACGCGGCCACCTCACCCCGCGACATGCGCGCATTCACCCCGCAAGACCACGCGCCGATGCGGCTGCACGCCAAGACCAAGGCCACATGTTCGGGGCAATTTTCAGCCACGGTCAAGACCCGGTCACCCGGCTGCACACCATCGGCTTTGAGTTCTTGCACCAAGGCCACCACCAACGCGTCTAGGTCAGCCAGCGTCAGCGTGGCATCGCGGGTAAAGATAAATGGCTGGGAAGGTGTTTGCGCCAAACGAGCATCAAACAACTCATGAATAAACTGATGCGGTTTCACGCTCATTGAACTTGAATCCCTTTGGTCACCGTGGCCCACAAAGCCAGTTCTTTAGCAGCACGCTCACCCAGCGCTTGCGGTGAGCCACTCCACAGGTCGTACCCTTGATCGAGCAATTTGTTTTTAAATTCTTCGCTGGCCAAGGCTTTGCGCGTCGCCTCATTGAGGCGCGTCACCATCGCAGCGGGCAACTTGGCGGGGCCGTACAAACCGAACCAGCCGCCCACTTCGTAGTCAGGAATCCCAGCTTCCTGCATGGTCGGCACATCAGGCATAGACACATTGCGCTCACGAGAAGTCACAGCAATCGGCCGCACCCGACCGGCCGCAATATAGTTGCGGGCACTGCCCACAATGTCGAACATCATGCTGATCTGCCCGCCAATCACGTCTGTCATCGCCGGGGCGTTGCCTTTGTAGGGGACGTGGGTCAGCGTGGTGCCGGTTCGCAAAGCAAACAATTCACCACTCAAATGGTTCGACGCTCCCATACCGGCTGAGCCATAAGCCAACTTTCCGGGGTTGGCTTTGGCAAAAGCCACCAACTCAGGCACGGTATTAAAGGGCAGGTCTTTGTTGACCACCAGCACGTTGGAGTAGCTCAAAATCGGGGCGATAGGCGCAAGATCTTTGGCCGCGTCAAAGGGCATCGATTTCAAAATGTGTGGGGTGATGGTCATGGTGGGGCTGGCCGCAAAGTACAGCAGCAGACCGTTGGGCTGAGCCCTGACAACAGCGTCACCGCCCATCGCGCCCCCTGCCCCGGGACGGTTCTCGACCACCACCGTTTGCCCCAACTCCCGCGACAAACCGGGGGCGAACAACCTGGCCACCGCATCGACCGGGCCACCGGCCGAGTAACCCACCACCAAGCGCACCGTTTGCCCGCTTGTTCCAATCGCTTGTGCACACAGCATTAAGGGAGACAAGAGCAAAGCTCCGATCACACAACGCGATAACTGTTGACGCCGTTGAGGTTGAAATACCGATTTGTTGAAGCCACGCATACCAAGGTCTCCTTAAGTTATTTCACAATGTCCCAGCGCCCACAGTACATGAAGATTCCCGTGAGCACGCCATAAACAAGCATCGCCAAACTGATCAGCACAAACATGTCGGAAGCATCAGCACCTTGACGCAGTAAATATAGCCCCCCAACCGCCACCAGGGCCAACCTGAGTGTGCCAGCCAACACCGGCCCGACCAGCTTGCCAGCGCCCTGCGATGCAAAGTAAAGACACAGCCCAAAGGCAAAGAAGGCATACGCCGGGCCAACCCATAAAAAGTAGTTTTTAGCATAGGCCATCACTTGAGCGTTACTGGTAAATAGCCGCGTCCACTGGTCTGGAAAAATGGCCACTAACAGGCCAATAACGCCCACAATGCAGGCCGAGACGCAGGCCCCCGTCCACGCCACTTGTCTCGCCCGCTTGACCAAGCCCGCGCCCATCGCCATGCCCACCAACGGCACGCACGCTACTCCAATGGCGAAGGTAATCGGAATCAGCAAAAACTCCAAACGCGTCCCTATGCCATAGCCGGCCAAAGCCTCTTGACCCAAACTGGCCACCATCTTGGTCAGTATCAAAATGGTCAACACGGTTTGCAAAGATGAGATGCTGGCCAGCGCACCGACCTTCAAAATATCTGCAAAGTAATCCCGGTGAAACGTCCTTGAAAAAGTCAACTGCACCCGTCCTTTGCCCGAGCGCAGATAGGCATACAGGTAGATGCCGCCAAGACTGAAAGCCAGCACCTGCCCCAGCGCAATACCCGCCATGCCGAATGCAGGAACAGGCCCCAGCCCGAGCCCGAGAACACCGCCCAAAACAACTTGCCCGAGCGCCACCAGCAGCAAAGTGATGGAAGGGGTTTTCATGTTGCCAGACCCGCGAATGACAGAGGCAAACGCATTGGTAAGCCAAATACTCGATGCTCCGTGAAAGGCAATCTGGGCATACAGCAAGGCTTGCTCAAGAGCCTCGGATTGGCCACCAATCAACTCAAAAAGAGAGCGCCCCCACACCAGCATCAGCCCACTCATGACGAGCCCAAGCATCAAGCTGATCAACACCGCATGCAGCGCAAGTGCATTGGCCTTGGTCTCATTGCCCGAGCCGATCGCGCGACTGACAGCCGAAGAGATGCCGCCCCCGATCGAGCCGGAAGACAACATTTGTTGCAGCATGATCAACGGGAAAACCAGCGCCATACCTGCCAGTGGTGCGGTGCCCAGCGCCCCCACATACGTGGTCTCTGCAACGCTGACCAAAGCCATCGCCACCATGGCAAAAATGTTCGGCGCGCTGAGCCGAAGAATGGTGGGCAATATGGGCGACTGGGTTAACGGATTGGGTTCACTCATGACGCGCCATGGCGGCTAGCGCTGAAACGCTCACGCCTTCACCACGCGGTTGGACAGCACGCCAATGTTGTCATTAACCACCTCCACGAGGTCACCTGGCTTGAGTGCCGGCAGCGTGGGGCCATCGCAGCCCAACCAAATGACGTCGCCGGGGTGTAGCGTCACAAACTCAGTCATGCGAACCAAAAAATGTTCCAAGCTGAAAATCATTTTGGAGGTGCTGTATGACGACGCCTGTTGGCCATTCACCCGGACCGAAATAACCTGCTGCGTCGGGTCCAGCGTGGTGTTCACCACCGGCCCCATGGGCTTGAAGGTGTCTATGTTTTTAGCGCGCCAAAGCGTGCTGTCAGACTTTTGGTAGTCACGCTCACTCAGGTCATTGCCTAAGGTGTAGCCGGCGATGCAGTCCAGCGCGTTCTCAGGCGTGAGACCTTTGGCTTTGCGCCCGACGATGGCCACCAACTCGCCCTCAAACTCAATGCTGCCTGTGGAATTTTTGGGGATCACGATGTTGCCCCCGCTGCCCACCAAGGCATTCGGCGAGCGGTAGCCAATGTCCGCCTGCTGCGGCACCTTCAAGGTCATGCCGTGGTAGTGGTTGGCCCAGTCAATGTGATCTGTGAAGTTGCGCCCGGCGGCATAAAAATTCTGCGGCATCACCGGCGGCAGCAAGGTGAGTTCGTCAAAACGAAAGGTTCGCCCCGTGTAATTCACCTGTTCAAAAGGCGGGCCTGAAAGCTCTAAAACATCGTTGCCCACGATCGATCCATGGCTCGGGCCCGTGGGCAGTTCAAATCGACACCACTTCATCAGTCCACCTTGATGTTGGCAGCTTTCACAACACGCCCCACGCGCTCTGACGTTTTTGCAATGTACGCCGCAAAGTCTTTCGGCGAGTTGCCACCGGGGTCCAGCATTTGGTCGTCCAGCCGCTTTTTAAAATCGTCGCTGTTGATCACATTCAGCAATTCCGCGTGCAATCGGGTCACCACCGCTGCGGGCGTCCCCTCTGGCACAAAAGCGCCTATCCAGCCCGTCATTTCAAAGCCAGGGATAAATTCAGCCACGGCCGGCACATCAGGCAGTTTAGGGTTGCGCTTGGCGCTCACCACCGCGAGGGGTCGCAGGCGGGCGGCATTGTTGGTCACCAACAGCGGCGACTCAAAAATCAGGTCCACCTGCCCCGACATCACATCCGTCAAGGGCGAATTTTTATAGGGGATGTGGAGCATGTCGATGCCAGCCGCATTCTTGAACATCTCTCCAAGGATGTGCGAAATGTGCCCTGCCCCATAGCTGGCAAAGCTGTACTTGCCGGGCTGCTTGCGGGACACGTCGATGACCTCTTTCAAAGAGGTCGGTCCGGTTTTGGAGTTCGTCACCAAGAGCGGTGCGCCCGAATAAATCAGCGTCACGGGGATGAAACTCGTGTGCGGATTGAAAGGCAGTTTGTAGAGGTGCTCGTTGGTGGTGAACAAACCGCTTGAGCCGATCAACACCGTGTAACCGTCGGCCGGTGCTTTGGCCACGTAAGCTGCGCCAATATTGCCGCCCGCCCCCACCCGGTTTTCAACCACCACCGGCTGCTTTAAATTTTTCGACAGCTTTTCAGCCAACACACGGGCAGCCAAGTCCCCCGCATTGCCAGGCGGAACCGGCAACACAAAGGTGATGGTTTTGCTCGGGTAGTCATCTGCAGCGGATGCGTTCGGAGCCGCTATCAACAATGAAACAATAAACCCAAAAGCAGACAGAAAAATGGAACTGGCGCGTACACACGTCATGTCACT
>CANFJF010000153.1 GCA_947447355.1 Comamonadaceae bacterium | reverse complement strand
ACCAACACCAGAGGAGACGCCAGTGATCAGCAACCACTCGCCAGTTTGCAATTTTCCTTGCAGCACCAGCATGTCGTAGACGACGTGAAAGGTCAGGGGAATGCTGGCGGCTTCTTCCCAGCTCAGACGTTCCGGTACGGCCATGGCTTCACCGGCATCGACCAGCGCGTACTCGGCAAAGGCGCCGGCCATGCGCCCCATGACGCGGTCGCCGACCGCAAAATTCTTGACGTCTGCGCCCATGCGAACGACCTCGCCAGCGGCTTCTGTACCAACGGCCTTGACGGCGCCTGGCTTGTGCAACCCACCTTTCAAAAATTCACCGCGATTGAGACCGGCAGCGCGTACGCGGACCAGTAACTGCTTTGGTCCGGGGTCTGGCACCGGTGTCTCGCGGAGCTCCAGCGTGGTCTCTGCGCCTTGCGACAGTTCAGGGGTTTTGAGCCAATACGATTTCATCATGTCAGCGACCTTTGAAAACGGGTTTGCGCTTTTCCATGAAGGCCTTGCGGCCTTCCGCGTAGTCTTCGCTTTCAAAGCAATTGCGGATGTGCTGTTGGCACAAGTCCATGTCGAGCTCAGGGGAAGGCTTGAGAATTTCGGCCATGATGGCCTTGCCGGCTTGCACCGTGATGGGCGCGTTCTCGGCCATGGCGTCAGTGTATTGCGCGAGCAAGGCAGCCAGCTCTGCCGGCTCGGCCAGGCGTGTGACCAGCCCTAGCGCTTTGGCTTCTGCTGCATCGATGCGGCGAGCTGTGAAGAACAGGTCTTTGGCTGCGCCGACGCCAATCAAATTGACTAAATTTTTAAGCGCCGAGTAGCGGTAGCCCAAACCCAAGCGTGCAGCGGGAATCGAGAAAACCGAGTCGGTCGCGGCCAGTCGGATGTCGCAGCTGATGGCAACATTGACACCGCCGCCGATGCAGTAACCGCGGATCACAGCCAGCGTTGGTTTGCTGCAGTTATAAATACTCATCAGCGATGCTTCGGCCATCGCTTCGTAATATTTAACCGCTTCTTTGGCGGCACGCATGTCTTCAAACTGCGTGATGTCAGCACCCGAGACAAATGCTTTTTCACCCGCGCCTGAAAACACCACCATGCGAATGTTGTCGTCGGTTTCGGCTTGGGCCAGCAGCGGCGGCACAGCTTCCCACATGTCGACGGACAAGGCGTTATGGCGGGCTGGGTTGTTGAAGCGAATGTGCAACGTTGCGGCTTCAGTCCAAACTTGGACGCGTTCGGTTGTAGATGTGTAAGGCGTACTTGACAAAGGGAAACTCCAGAGAAAAAGTGAACGAGCGATATCAAAATAAAAAAATCAGAAAACTTCAGCGCCTTTCAGCCTGACCAAATCAGCGGCAGCGTAGCCTAATTCTTCCAGCAGTTCGACGGTGTGTTCACCGCGTCGCGGTGCGGCGCGCACGATGTCGCTAGGCGTCCGCTCCAGTTGCATTGGCTGGCCGACATGACGCTGCGCGCCAAGTCGGTTGGAGACCACGTTCTTGACCATTTTCAAGTGCTCAATTTGTGGCAGCTCGAAGACTTCCTGCATGTTGCTGATCAGGCCACAGGCCACACCGCCGTCATTGAATTGCTCAATCCAGTGAGCCCGGTCGTGGCTGGCCAGACGTTGGTTGATTGCTGCGTTGAGGCTCTCGCGGTTGATGGAGCGGCTGGGTTTGTCGTGGTAGCGCTCGTCGGTCATCCACTCCGGTGCACCCAAGATGTGGCAAAAGCGTTCCCAGATTTTCGAGCCGAAGACGGCGATGTTCATGAAGCCATCGCGGGCTTGGTAGACCCCGGTCGGGATGCTGGTCGGGTGTGCATTGCCCGACTGCCCGGCAATCTCGCCATCGATCAGCCAGCGTGCGCTCTGGAAATCCATCATGTAGACCATAGACTCGAGCAGCGAGGTGTGCACCCACTGACCTTTGCCCGATTCGTTGCGCTCCAGCAGCGCCACCAAAATGCCTTGTGCCGCAAAGATGCCGGCGCACAAATCGGCGATCGGCAAACCGACCCGAACGGGGCCTTGGCCCGGCAGGCCGGTGACCGACATCAAACCGCCCATGCCCTGCACAATCTGATCAAAACCCGGCCGCTTGGCATAGGGGCCGGATTGACCAAAACCGGAGATGCTGGCGTAAATTAGACCCGGCTGGTCTTTGGCCAGGGTTTCGTAATCAATGCCAAGTCTGAACTTCACATCGGGCCGGAAGTTTTCCACCACCACGTCGGCCGTCGCTATCAATTTTTTGAGAATCGCGATGCCCTCGGCTTCTTTGAGATTCAGGGTGATCGAGCGTTTGTTGCGGTGGGTGTATTGGTAGTCGGAGCCGTCTTGACCGCCCAGTGTGTCGTCGCCGCGCATGTGCTCGGGCATTTGCACCTGAATCACATCAGCGCCCCAGTCGGCCAACTGGCGGCAGGCGGTCGGGCCGGCGCGCACCTGCGTCAGGTCAATCACACGAAAGCGTTGCAGGGCTGCGGAGGCGGGCATGTGGGGCATCAGAAACTCTTGGGGTTGCGGGCAATGGTCGCAAGTATGGTTTGAAGCCGACTCCAGTGTCAATAATGACTTGACCTGAGGCATCATCTGGGTATGACGTCATGGATCGACACCCACTGCCACCTGGATGCGCCTGAGTTCAGCGCTGATGTTTGGGCCGTGCGCGAACGCGCGCAGCAGGCGGACGTTCGCCTCTGCGTGATTCCGGCGGTTGCTGCAGCGCATTTTGAGACCGTCCGAAGCTTGGCGCACGCTTGTGGTGACGGTTATGCGCTGGGCATCCATCCGCTGTTTGTCGGCCGCGCGACGGATACCGACTTGGCCCAACTGGATGCCGCGCTGCTGCGCCACCGGGATGACCCGCATCTGTTGGCAGTCGGGGAAATTGGGCTCGATTTTTTTGTCCCCGAACTCAAGCTGAGCCCGTTGCGCGAGCGGCAAGAATTCTTTTACCGTGAGCAACTCAAGCTGGCGCGCCAACACGGCCTGCCGGTGATTTTGCATGTTCGGCGCTCGGCTGACCGGCTTCTGAAATATTTGCGCGAGCTGGCGCCGCCTGAGGGTTGGCGGGGTATTGCCCATGCGTTCAATGGCAGTCAGCAGCAGGCCGAAGCCTTCATGGGTTTGGGTCTGAAGCTGGGCTTTGGCGGTGCCGTGACGTTTGACGCCGCACGACAAATTCGACAGTTGGCGGCAAGCTTGCCGCTGGACGGCTTGGTGCTGGAAACCGACTCACCGGATATGCCGCCGCACTGGCTTTACCAAACCGCAAAAACCCGGGCGGAGGGCGGCGCGCAGGGGCGCAACGAGCCGGCTGAACTGCCGCGCATTGCACAGGTGGTGGCCGATCTGCGCGGCATCAGCGCGCAAGAATTGGCGCTGGCCAGCACGGCGAATGCGCTGGTGGCCTTGCCGCGTTTGAAGGGATTGCTGGCGTGAGTGCTGAAAAGTTCTTTGAAAAACTGGGTCCACATAATGACAAACGGCTGACGGGCTTGCCGCCTTTGCTGTCAGCGAACACGCGTTTGCTGGTGCTGGGCAGCTTCCCGGGCGCAGTCTCGCTGGCCACGCAGCGTTACTACGGCCATCCGCAAAATCATTTTTGGAAAATTCTTCGCACTATTTGGACGAATCACCCCGCTGCTGTGGCTGCTGGCGACTACGCCGCCTCAACCCGCTGGATGCTCGACAAAGGCGTCGGTTTGTGGGACGTCTACGCCGCCTGCGAACGCGAAGGCAGTCTTGACAGCGCGATCCGCCATGCGCAGGTGAACGACCTGGCCAGCCTGCGGCAGCGTTGCCCTAGCTTGGAAGCCATCGCGCACAATGGCGGTGAAAGTTTCAAACACGCCAAACACAGTGCGGCGCTGGGGCTGCCTATTCATCGGCTGCCTTCGACCAGCGCTGCCAACGCCAGCTGGTCGTTCGAGCGCAAGCTCGCCGCCTGGCACGCCGTTTTCAAAATACATGGACTCATTTAATGGCTCGCAAGACCGTTTCCGCTGGCGTCAGTGACGCTCACTCTGACACCTCAACCACCTTCAGCCAGTTGCCGGAAGTGAATTTTTCCGACTATGGCGACATCCGTTTTCTGCACCTTGGCACCGAGTGGGTGCAGGGCTCGATGCTGATCGACGCGCCCTTTGATATTCAGCTCGAATACGTCCAGCGCATGATGGTCTGGCTGCTGTTTGTGGAGCCGCAAGCGGTGCCGACTTTGCACAGCATGCAGCTCGGTTTGGGCTCGGCTGCGCTGACCAAGTTTTGTTATAAAAAACTGCGCACCAAAACCACCGCGGTTGAGATCAATCCACAGGTCATTTCCGCTTGCCGACTGTGGTTCAAACTGCCGCCCGAAGACGTCCGTTTGCAGGTCTTGCTGGCCGACGCTGGGCGTGAGATCAAAAAGGACATTCACCTCGGCACTGTCGATGCGTTGCAGGTTGATTTGTACGACCACGAGGCGGCGGCGCCGGTGCTGGACAGCGCTGCGTTTTATGCCGATTGCCGACGCTTGTTGACCGACGACGGCGTGATGACGGTCAACCTGTTTGGCCGCGACGGCAGTTTT
>CANFJF010000152.1 GCA_947447355.1 Comamonadaceae bacterium | reverse complement strand
TGTGCGCATGGACGTCACCCAAGCCGCCGACTATGCCCGTTTGGCCGAGCTGCTGAAAGCCCGCAACGCCGACACCGTGGTGATGTACGTCGCCACCGCACCGGGTTTGTTCACCTCTGTTTGCGAGCAAATTGCCGCGGCCGGGCTGAATGGCCCGCAAACCCGTGTGGTGCTGGAGAAGCCGCTGGGCCACGACTTGGCGTCCAACCGTGCCATCAACGAAACCGTGCGCCGCGTGTTGACCGAAAAGCAGGTTTTCCGCATTGACCATTACCTCGGCAAACCGTCGGTGCAAAACCTCTTTGCGCTGCGCTTTGGCAACGCCTTGTTTGAGCCGCTGTGGCGCCGCGAAAACATCGCCAACATCCAGATCACCATCGCCGAAGACCTCGGCGTTGAAAAGCGCGGTGCTTTTTACGACCACACCGGCGCGCTGCGCGACATGGTGCAAAACCACGCCCTGCAACTGCTCTGCGCCATTGGCATGGAGCCGCCCATCAACGCGCATGCCGACGCCATTCGCGACGAAAAACTCAAGGTGCTGCGTGCCCTCAAACCGTGGACGGTTGAAACGCTGCAGCAGCATGTGGTGCGTGGCCAATACAGCGCCGGCAGCATCAACGGCGTGGCGGTTCCGGGTTACCGCCATGAAGCCGGCGTGGCACCCCACAGCCAGACCGAAACTTTTGTCGCGCTGCGGGCCGAAATCGCCAATTGGCGCTGGGCTGGCGTGCCTTTTTACATTCGCACCGGCAAGCGGTTGGCGGCGCGTGACGCCCGCATTGTCATCAACTTCAGGCCGACGCCGCACGCTATTTTCAGCACCCCTGCGGGCGCCGTGAACCGGCTGGTCATCAACCTGCAACCCAAAGACGGGCTCGAGCTGCATCTGCTGGCGCAAGGCGGTGACAAACGCAACCAAAGCCGTGATAAAAACGCCAACCCTAGCACCATGCAACTCGCGCCGGTGCAGCTCGACCTCGACTTTGACAAGCGCTTCGGCTCACAGCGCGTGGGCGCTTACGAGCGCTTGCTGCTCGACGTCATTGAGGGTCGGCTGAACTTGTTTGTTCGCAGTGACGAGCAAGAAGAAGCTTGGCGTTGGGTCGAACCCATCCTTGACCATTGGCGCCACGACACCCATGAGCCGCGCCCTTACGCCGCCGGCACTTGGGGCCCGAGTGCGGCCAGCGCGATGATCGCGCGCGACGGTTATTGCTGGAGCGAAGAATGCTAGACCGCATCAAAGCCTGCCTGCCGTCGCTGGCACCTGCCGAGCAGCGCGTCGGTAAGCTGGTGCTGAGCGACGCCCGCGCATTTGCCAATTTGCCCATCAGCGAACTGGCTGACCGCGCGCATGTCAGCAAACCGACCGTGGTGCGTTTTTGCCGCAGCTTGGGTTATGACGGTTTGACTGATTTCAAGCGCAAATTGGCCGGTAGCGTCAGCGAAGGCGTGCCCTTTATCCACCGCAGCGTCGACACCGACGACAAAGTCAGCGACGTCGTGGTGAAGGTGATCGACAACACCGTTTCGGCCTTTTTGAAATACCGCAACGACGCCAGCACCTTTGCCATCGGCAAGGCGGTTGACGCGCTGTCGCTGGCCTGCCAAAACGGCAAGCGCATCGAGTTCATCGGCGTCGGCAACTCCGGCATCGTTGCGCAAGATGCCCAGCACAAGTTCTTCCGCCTCGGCGTCAACACCATCGCCTACAGCGACGGCCATATGCAGGTCATGAGCGCGTCTTTGCTGGTGCCGGGCGACTGTTTGGTGGTGATTTCCAACTCCGGCCGTACCCGAGACCTGATGGATGCGACCGACATTGCCCGCAAAAACGGCGCCACCGTCATCGTCATCACCGCCAGCGGCTCACCCTTGGCGGCGGCCGGGCATGTTCATTTGAGTGCCGACCACCCCGAAGGCTACGACCGCTACAGCCCCATGGTCTCGCGCTTGCTGCACCTGATGATCATCGACATTTTGGCGACAGCCGTCGCCCTGCGCGTCGGCGGTGTCAAACTGCAGCCGCTGCTGCAAGACATGAAAAACAACCTGCGGAACAAACGCTACGCTTGAAGTTTTGTCACTGCGACCGAAAAACTCCGGTCACAGCGAGCGATAAATTCCCGTCACAACGAGCGGAAAATTCCCGTCACTGCGAGCGGAAAATTCCCGTCACTGCGAGCGCAGCGCGGCAGTCCAGGGGCCCGAATCCGAATTCGCAGTCATGGATTGCCGCGCTACGCTCGCAATGACACAGGGGATGGATTGCCGCGCTGCGCTCGCAATGACACATTCCCCATCACTGCGAACGCAAAATTCCCGTCACTGCGAGCGAAGCGCGGCAGTCTAGGGGCCCGAATCCGCAGTCATGGATTGCCGCGCTGCGCTCGCAATGACATAGGGGATGGATTGCCGCGCTGCTCTTGAAATACTGCTTCACGTCGAATTATTTTTTAAATATGTTGTATTTATAAAAATGTTTTTAATTGACTAACTGATTGCAATACTTAAATTTAACTAGTTAACAAAAAACATTTTATAAAAATAGAGCTACTAAGTTTTTTGAAAAAAATGTGTTTTTATCTCTGCAAATACGCCATAAAGTACTCATTATAAAAATTCGATGAAACAGCCTCAGCTGTACAACAGGGCTGGCTGCGACGAGCGTGAAAAAACCCCGCCACTCTTGCGAATGACGGGGTTTTAAGACTTTAAATCTTCAGCTGGCTTTAGCCAGCGTGGGATTTAGAAGTTGTGCTGGATACCCAGGCCGATGACCTTGACTTGCGAGCCCATTGCAACGTAAGCCACAGAAGCTTGACCGCCACCGTTGGACATCATGTTGTTCTTAGCATCGTTGTTGATGACGTTGTATGAAGCGCTCAAGCTGGTGCGCTTGCTCAGGTCTTTGCGGTAGGCCAAAGAGTAAGCAGTCGAACCTGTGTCAGCCATCGAAGCGCCGGACACGTTCTTGACATTGCCTTGCTTGACGTACTGGCCGATCACGATGTTGCCACCGCCCAGGTCATGCTGAATCAAGAAGTTGTTGCTGGCTTGCTTGCGGAAACCTGTGTTGTAAGCGCCGTCTGCAGCTGCTGCAACGATGCTGACAGGATCTTTAGCATTCTGGACAGCGGTCGTGAACTCTTGCTTCAACTGGACGTTGATGAAAGCGATCTTGCTGGTTGGTGCGTAGAAGTAAGCCAAGCCCAACTTAGCACCCGTTGTGGTGGAGTCCAGTGTAGGAGCGCCGAGAGTAGCGGTGTAAACACCAAGCGGTGCGGTAACAGCGTAAGCTGCTGCAGTGTCAATACCGTTGTTGCTGTTTTTGTTTTGACCGTAGTCGTACTGGGCAGCAAAAGGACCTTGCTCAGCCTTCAGGGTGAAACCCATGGCTTTGGCTTTGTTGTCTTTACCAGCAGCCGTTTGCTCAGAGGCGGTAGGGATGGAGTACCAAACTTCAGAGCCAGCGAACATGGTGCCGACCAGATCTTTGTTGAACACCACTTTGAAAGTGTTGTCAGCGCGAGCGGCTGGGCCGCTGATGAAGCCGGCACCTGGTGCGGTGTAAGCATTGATCACGCCACCGTGGATCATGTTGGCAGCGACGTCTTCGATCTTGCCATTGCCCCAGTACACGTTCTGACGACCCAAACGCAGTTCAGCTTGGCCGTTGCCAATACCGACGTGGGCTTCGCGGGTGCCGATGAAACCAGCGCCAGAGTTGGCAGCGCCAGATTGGCCGTTGGCCGTAGCGGTGTCGATGTTGATACCGGTTTCGATCACGGAGAAGGCGCGCAAGCCACCGCCGAGGTCTTCATTGATACGGAAGCCGATGCGTGACGAGTCGTCAGACATACGGTTAGCAGCTTTCACGTCCTTGGCAGCGCCAAGGGTAGAGCCAGTAGCGCCCCAGTTGTCATAAGCGAGGTGAGCGCGGCCGTAGATTTCGACGGTCGATTGTGCAGAAGCAGCAGAGA
Source organism: Comamonadaceae bacterium (assembly GCA_947447355.1). GTDB lineage: Bacteria > Pseudomonadota > Gammaproteobacteria > Burkholderiales > Burkholderiaceae_C > Polaromonas. The sequence continues at coordinate 626 of CANFJF010000152.1, read as the reverse complement.
CAGCGGCCAGAGCAGCCAGGGCAGACGTTTTTGGGGTTTGAAAAGGCGTGCTGAAAAGCCTTGATCAGCATGGAATCACAGAGAAAACGCACATGCAGAAGGGCTCAAACCCGTTGCACGTTGGCATCTGTACAAAGCAATGAATTCTGTTTTGAATACTTTAGGGCGAAAAAAATAAGGCGAAAGAGATTTGCCGTCAAATTTATAGGAATCATTAAATATAAAAATAAATAGTATTTAAGACCTCTAATTTGATGAAATTTGACAAATTACAAATATAAAAATAGTCTCGATACATGTTCGAACGTAACCCATTTAACGAACACTCCGCCGCCAACGACCCGTCGCCCGGGGTGCATGTGCGCACGCTGCAGCGTGAGCGCACCGTGCCGATTCCCGAGACCTTGACGCCCGTGCCGGGCTATCCGCAAAAGCTGTCCGTCTTCAAAATCGCCGCCAGCCGGTTTTGGCAAGTGCGCTGCTGGATGGGCGGGCGTACGTACCGGCGCAGCACGCAAAGCCAGTCTTTGCGCATGGCGCAGAGCTTTGCGCGGCAGTTTTACGAGCAGCTGATGGCCCAGCACTACAGCGGCTCTGGCGCTAGCGCTCAAGGGCAGTTGTTTCCG
>CANFJF010000151.1 GCA_947447355.1 Comamonadaceae bacterium | reverse complement strand
TGGATACCGTATTTGGCGGTGAGGGACTTATAGCCACGCCCGTTGGACAAGTACTCTTGAACTAAAGCTATTTTAAATTTCTCGTCGTATTTCGCCATGAAAAACACCCCAAAGATTGGATGGGTGTCCAACTTTTGGGGTGCAGTTCAGAAAGGGTCGGTTTTTTTATCCCTGTACGCTTTAGAAAAGCGCTGCTGAATCGGGTAATTCGTTCGGGCGTCGGCCTTGGGCCGGCAAGCCATTTAATGCTTGCAAAGGGAAGTGACACTCCAGATTGAAAGAGACTTTTTCCAGTGCGCGGGTCAGCCCATCTTCATAGGAATTTGCCCGGAAGGCGTCACCCATGTGTGCCAACAACTCAGCCCATTGGGCACTGCTGATGTGCATGGAAATCCCCCGGTCAGCGACGATCTCAATCGCCTTTTCCGCAAGCAGCACGTAAATCAGCACGCCGTTGTTGTGTGCGGTGTCCCAGACCCCGAGCTTGCTGAACATCATCACGGCACGCTGACGGATAACTTGCTGCAGAGTGCGCTCACGACCAATGCGCCACAAATAACTCAGCGGTAAGGAAGCTTCAATACAGATACGAATTTGGCCGGTATGGCGCTGCTCACTTGACGCCACTCGAGAAGCCAGTCGCGCAAGCACTGCAGGCGGCACCAAGCGACGGGTGTCATCAGTGTCAAGCCATAGGTGATTTAGAAAAGTCTTGAGGTGTGCAGCCATGGTGTGATCTTTACCACTTTCCGGAGGCGCCGCCGCCGCCAAAATTACCGCCACCACCACTGCTGAACCCATTGCCGCCCAATCCGCTTGAACCACCAGAATTTCTGCCACTGCCGAACCCACTCAGACCCGTCCCCCAGCCCGCACTGCGAGCACCAGAGGCCAACACACTGGCCAGCGCAAAGACAATCCCAGCCATTCCTGCAAGAACACCCAGCACAAGACTGGCCGTCAGGAGCCAAGTCAGCACGCCAATTGCAGAGCCAGTCAAGACAGTGCCAAACTTACGACCCATGATGGCGCTAAACAAGCGAGCAGCAAACGGGACGGCGATGAAAAATAGGAAAACAAAATGGAGTCCATGAGATCCAGGGTCGCCAGCCCCTTTACTACCGTCAGGTGCAGGCAACTTCTCACCAGAAATAAAAGCGCTTATCTGGTCGATGCCAGCGTTTAGACCGCCTGAAAAATCACCTTCACGAAAACGGGGTGTGATGGCGCGATCAATGACCTGGCGAGCAGCGAGATCTGGAATAGCCCCCTCAAGTGTTTTCGACGTGGCGATTCGGACAGCACGATCATTCTTGGCCACGACCAATAGCAAACCGTCGCCAATGTCTTTGCGTCCAATTTTCCAGGAGTCGCCCACGCGCTGGGTGTAAGCAACGATGTCTTCAGGTTGGGTCGTTGGCAACAGAAGGACAACAATTTGTGAGCCATTGGCTATCTCAAATGCAGAGAGTTTGTCTTCAAGCGCTTGTCGCTGCGCAGCGTCAAGGGTGCCAGTCGTGTCGATCACGCGGGCACTCAGTGCAGGAATCGGCTGCAATCCAGCTTGCGCCAACGTTAAGCATGGCAGCAGAAGTAAGCAAAGACTGAAAAATAATGAGCGCAAGTTATTTCTTTTCAAAATTCACGGCTGGTGGTTGCGAAATCTGCGATTCGTTCGCCACCACCAAGTTGGGCTTCACCTGGTAACTGAAGACCTTGGCCGTGAGGTTGTTCGGAAAACTACGCGTCAATATGTTGTATTGCTGAACAGACTGAATGTAGCGGTTGCGCGCAACAGCAATGCGGTTTTCGGTGCCCTCAAGTTGAACCCGCAAATCCTGAAAGCCCTGATTAGATTTCAGATTTGGATAGTTTTCGCTAACCACCAAAAGGCGTGAAAGCGCTGAACTCAGCCCTGACTGAGCTTGTTGGAATTTCTGAAAGGCAACCGGATCATTCAGGGTTTCAGGTGTGACTTTCATTGAGGTCGCGCTGGCCCGAGCCTCAATCACGCGTGTCAGTGTCTCCTGTTCAAAGGCGGCCTCACCCTTGACGGTGGCGACAATGTTTGGCACCAAGTCGGCACGACGCTGGTACTGGTTGAGCACTTCAGACCAAGCTGATTTAGTTTGCTCGTCAAGTCGCTGAAACTCGTTGTAACCACAACCGGAAATTAGCACAGCCATCCAGCCGGCCAGAACAAATTTGAAGAGACGCGAGGTCATGAAAAGGCCTTTCGAGCAAAAACGAGAACAAGAGCAAAACCATATCAAGTAACCACACTAACACGCCAACTGACGCATGAAGCCGGCCGACATGCCCGCTGCGTTGTCAGTCAGGCGGCAAGTATTCTTCCGGTAGCGCTAAAAAGATGGCTTTCAGCATGGCCTAATAGGATGGGGTTGCCGAGGTTTTCACGCCTACCTATGCCAAAACAAGCCGCACCGCTCACTCTAGCAAAGAACGCCATTCATGCGAGAAACCAAACCGACGCTGACCCACAATGGCCACGCAGACGAGACCGAAGCCGCGTTTTATGAGGCGATGCAACTCGGCGACATCGACAAACTCATGGCGTGTTGGGCTGATGAGGACGACATCGTTTGCGTTCATCCGGGCGGTCCACGGCTGGTGGGTGCGCTGGCCATCCGTGGCGGATTTGACGCCATGTTTTCCCACGGCACTATTCGTGCTCACATTGAACATGTCCGGCGAGTGCAAACGCTTGGCGTCAGCATCCACAGTGTGCTAGAGCGGGTCGAGGTCTTGACGGCCAACGGGCCATCAATAGCCTACGTCATCGCTACCAACGTTTACCTCAAAACGGCACAAGGTTGGCGCCTGGTAGCACATCACGCCAGCCCGGGAACTGCCCAAGAAGTGTCGCAAAGTGACAGCCCAACAGTCTTGCACTGACGTATGAACTACAACGCACCTTGGTGGTTGCCAGGCGGCAACCTACAGACCATCTGGGCCGCATTGCGTGGGCTGCGCTACCTCCAAAGCAAGCCGCTATTTCGGCGGGAGCGTTGGAGGACGCCAGACCAAGATTTTGTCGACGTCGATTGGCTGACGGAAAGCTCCTGTACCGACGCAAAGGCGCAGCCACTGCTGGTCGTATTTCATGGCCTGGAAGGTTCGTCTTCCAGCCATTACGCTGAAGCCTTCGCGGATGTCGCCAGTAGTCTCGGTTGGGCCTTTGCTGTACCTCACTTTCGGGGTTGCTCCGGCGAGCTAAATCTGGCGCCGCGAGCGTACCACTCCGGCGACTTTGAAGAGATCGATTGGATGCTGCGTCGCTTCAAGGCGATGCACGCGGGGCCGTTGTTGGCCGTAGGCATTTCGCTCGGGGGTAACGCGCTTATGCGCTGGGCTGGGGAGCTTGAAAATGCTGCAGACGATGTGGTCAACGCGATCTCCTCTATATGTTCTCCCCTAGATCTGACTGCTAGCGGCAAGGCCATTGGCAAAGGGTTCAACCGACAGACGTACACGCGCATGTTCCTTGCCACGATGGTGCCCAAGGCCTTGCAAAAATGGGCACAACACCCGCATCTCTTTAGCCGCGAAGCATTGCTGGCCGCCCGCGACCTCTACGCTTTTGACGACATCTTCACCGCGCCGCTCCATGGTTTCAAAGACACCGACGATTACTGGTTTCGTGCCTCTGCCAAGCCGCACATGCAGAGCATTGCTGTTCCGGCATTGGCACTCAACGCCCGCAACGATCCCTTTGTGCCCGCCGCGAGCCTGCCCGGTATAGGAGACGTGAGCGCCAGCGTCACCCTGTGGCAACCGGGTCAGGGAGGTCACGTGGGTTTCCCGGCCGACTCTGAGGATGGGTGGCCGCACGCACATGTGCGTGCTATGCCGATGGCTGTCTGCGAATTTCTGGCGCAGCATTTACCATCGACCGCAAGGAGTTTGAATATTCATGGATGACATCGTCAAAGCTGCGCTCGCCAAATGGCCCAACGTTCCCAACTGTTTCGGCTGGTTAGGCTTAGATGCGCGAGGCAACTGGTATATGCGTGACGACCGGACTCAAGCGGCTGGCCCATTTGCTGGCGGTAGTGCGCAAAGCAAAGGCTCGCTGTTACAGCACGAGAAGTTGATTGACTTCATCCAACGCAACTACGAGGCCGATACTGATGGGCAGTGGTTTTTTCAAAATGGACCGCAGCGCGTTTATGTGGAACTTGAAGCCACGCCGCTGGTTTGCCGTGTGTCACCCGATTTTTCGGTGTGTTCGCACACGGGTGAGTTGGCCCGCGTGCAGCGCTGCATGGTCGATCAATATGGCCGTCTTTATCTGGAAACGGGCATTGGCTTTGGCTTGGTTCACACGCAGGACATGACGCATGCCGCTGACGCAGTTGAGTCCGGTCTGTGGGTGCCGGAGGATGTGATGTCGGGCGACTTGCCAAATCGATTTGGGTATGTCCGTAGTCCTGCGCAGTTGAATTCGCTGGCCCCGAGAGTTGATTGAACTGACAGCTCAAGGGGGCACAAAAAAGCCGGTCATTTGAACTGCACCCCAAAAGTTGGACACCCATCCAATCTTTGGGGTGTTTTTCATGGCGAAATACGACGAGAAATTTAAAATAGCTTTAGTTCAAGAGTACTTGTCCAACGGGCGTGGCTATAAGTCCCTC
>CANFJF010000150.1 GCA_947447355.1 Comamonadaceae bacterium | reverse complement strand
GGCGCGCATGCAAGTGAAGACCTTGCGCAGCTGTTTCGCAGAGCCGCCTTCAATGTGGCTGTCGGCAACAGGGACGACCACCTGCGCAATCATGGCTTCGTGCTCGGCTCGAACGGTTGGCGGCTTGCGCCGGCGTTCGACGTCAATCCGAACATAGACAAAGCAGAACATGTCCTGAATATCGACGATGCGGACAGCCACCCCAGCCTAGAGACGGTGACAACGACCGGCCCGTTTTATGGCCTCTTACCGGAGCGAGCCAAGCAGGTGGTCGAAGAAGTCGCTTGCGTTGTTGACAGTTGGCGTGATGCCGCGAAGAAAGCTGGAATCTCTGCCGCCGATGTCGAATTAACCGCGGCGGCGTTCTCTGCCCATTCTGAGTACCGTGCGCAGCAAAACGCCACGCTCCAAGCCTCAAGCTCACGACCTCACAAAAACTAAGACGCCTTATCGCCTGGCTTCATCGGGCAGGTGTTGAAACCCAGCAGGGTGTAAGCGCCGCAAAAGCTGAAAACACCGGTGGCCAAAACGATGGCGCCCAGCCATCCCCACGTGCCAATTTGACCGGTCGCCGCTAAAGCCATCAGGATCAAACCGGCAACGATACGCAGCACGCGGTCAACGCCGCCAACATTCTTTTTCATGGTGATCTCCTTGAGTGAAATAACAGTTTAGGCGGTTGTCGGCACATCGGTGTATCCACCGATGTGCTGCTCAGGTTTAAAAGACAAGATAGCGCCCTGATTAATTCATTGAAATAGCCCTATGCCCATCAAGATTCCGGCCGCCGCTGCGCTTGTGACCACTGTTGTGTTGGCCGCCTTCTCAGCGCTTGCCTTGCCCGCGCTGGCTCAGCCTTACCCGAGCAAGCCGATCAAAATTCTGGTCGGCTTTTCGCCAGGTGGCGGGCCCGACATCATTGCCCGGGTGCTGGCGCAAAAGCTCACCGAAGACTGGAAGCAGCCGGTGTTGGTAGAGAACCGCGTCGGGGCGGGTAGCAACATTGCCGCGCAGGCGCTGGCCAATTCGCCCGCCGACGGCTACACGCTGCTGTCGGTGTCGTCGGCGCATGCTATTTCGCCGGCTATTTATGCCAAGCTGCCGTATGACGTCTTGAAAGATTTTTCGGGCGTGACCATCACCGCCACCGGGCCGGCCTTGGTGATTGTGTCGCCGCAGCTGGGCGTGAACACGCTGCAAGAGTTCATCGCCCTGGCCAAGTCGCGGCCGGGCCAGTTCAACTACTCGTCGGCCGGCATTGGCAGCGGCTCGCAGTTTGCGGCTGAATTGCTGAAGGCCCAAGCCGGTCTGGACATGGTGCACATTCCCTTCAAGGGCATTCCGGAAGCCTTGGCCGACACCCTGTCGGGCCGCACGCAGTTGTTTATTTCGCCTTACGCCAGCGCCATCAATCTGGTGCGCGAAGGCCGCGCCAAAGCATTGGCGGTGACCAGCACCCAACGCATGGCCGAACTGCCCAACCTGCCGACCGTCGCTGAGTCCGGCGTGGCGGGCTACAAGTGGATCTTTTGGTACGGGCTGTTGGCGCCGGCCAAGACACCTCGCGCCATCGTCGACAAGTTGCAGGCGGAAGTGGCCACTATCCTGAAACAACCGCAGGTGCTGCAGCGCTTTGCGCCGCTGGGCATCGAGCCGGTGACCAGTTCCCCCGAAGCGTTTGACCAGCTCGTCAGCGACGAAGTCCAGATGTTCAAAAAACTCGCGCAAGCCTCGGCCATCAAAGCAGATTGAAAGACCAGCCAGCATGAAAGTTCGCGTTAACAACATCGATGTTCACTACACCATTGACGGCGACAGTGGCCCGTGGGTGACTATGTCGCATTCACTGGGTTGCAACTTGTCGTCGTGGGATGCACAGGCCGCCTTGCTCGCCAAAGACCATCGGGTGCTGCGCTACGACAGCCGCGGTCACGGCCAGACCAGCGCTACCGCAGGGCCGTACACGCTGGCTGAATTGGCCGAAGATGCGCACGGCTTGTTGACGCATCTGGGCATCGACAAGACGCATTGGATCGGCATCTCCATGGGCGGCATGATCGGCCAAACCTACGCGCTGGCGCACCCCGGCGTGTTTCAGTCGATGCTGCTGGCCGACTCCACCAGCCGCCGCCCGCCGCAAGCCGCGACCATGTGGGCCGAGCGCATCCACACCGCGCGCACGCAAGGCATGCAGGGCCTGGTGGAGAGCACCTTGGCGCGCTGGTTCACGGCGGGCTACAGAGAGCGGCAGCCCGCGGTGATGGCGCGCATTGCCGAGGGTATTTTGAACACGACGGTGGATGGTTTTTGTGGCTGCTGCGAAGCCATCTCCAAAATCGACGTCCTCGACCGCCTGCACGAGATTGATTGCCCCACCTTGATCATGGTCGGCGAACACGACCATGGCACTCCGCCAGAGATGTCACGTCAAATGCACGCCAACATCAAGGGTTCAGAGTTCTTGTTGATCCAAGACGCCGCACACATTGCCAACATTGAACAAGAAGCCGTCTTCAACGCGGCCATGATGAATTTTCTGAAAACGCATGGCGGATAAGCCGGCGCCATCTTTACCCAGCCGACACCTTGACATCTATTTGCTGAGGTGCTTTCAGGCGCTGGTCAGTGAAGCCCATGTGACACACGCGGCTGAAAAAATGGGCATTGGGCAGCCCGCCATGAGCACAACGCTGGCTCGCTTGCGCCTGCTATTCGCCGACCCGATTTTGGTGCGAACTGAAAAAGGAATGGTCGCCACACCTAGAGCGATGGAGGCGCTTCGTCAGGTCAACCACGCTTTGGAGTTGATCGACCAGACGCTAGCGGAAGGAACGTTGTTCGACCCGCTGACGGCGAAGGTGAGCTTTCGTATCTCTGCCAGCGAATCGGTCGGATTCCTGTTGGTGCCTAGGCTTATTTCACTGTTGCGCTTGTCTGCGCCAGGCGTGACCTTGGAATTTCACACCCCTGAATTACCCGTGGTGCGGCAGGAGCTGGAGTCTGGCGACACGGACTTGGTGGTCGCATTTTTGCGCGATCCTCCGCAGGGCTTGCGCTCTATGTCGCTGATGAGTCAACGCCTTTGCGTCATTGCCGCGGGCAATCACCCGGACATTCAGGGGCAGTTGTCGATGGCGCAGTATTTGCGCTTCCCGCATGCTGTCTATGCGCTTGGGCGCAAGGGTGGCTCGACGATTGAAAAGATGGTCGATGACGCCTTGGGTGAAGCTGGAATGACCCGGACCATTGGCGCGACCCTGACTTCGACGCTGGCGTCGACCAGCGTGGTGGCCCGGTCTGATTTGTTGGCGACCATACCGGAACGAATTGCCCTCGACTTCGCCCCCAGCCTGGGGCTGCAAATTCTGCCCCCGCCGCTCGCGCTGGGCCACGTTGACACCTCTATGTTCTGGCACAACCGAATGCAAAACAATTCTGCACACCGGTGGTTGCGCCAGCAATTGAAAGCGGTTGCCGAAAGCCTGAACGCCGCGTGAGTGCGTTTTTAGAGCTGGCGCAATTGCTGCACCAGAAAAGCTTCGATGTCCCGCAGTTGCTCGTCTTTGGGGTCCGAGTGCAAGCCCGGATAAAGACGGTGCGTTTTGTTGCGGCTCGCGATGGCGTCAAACAGTTCAAACTGACCTTCTGAGGTGAAGAATTCGTCGTCTGCTTTTTGCTGAAAAAGCACCGGGCAGTGAATCTTGGCGGCGTCAATCACCAGACGTTCGCTGGCCACGCGGCTGGTTCCCCACATGCCAAGCACGGCGGCCTTGATATTTTGATGTGCGGCCACGAGCGGCAGGCCGTAAGCCGTCCCCATAGAAATTCCGTACCAACCGATGGCTTCGGCATCGACCTCGGGAAGTTGGCATAAAACGTCGATGACGGCCTGCCAGTCGTTGACCATGTCGTCGACGCTTTGACCCTTCGCCCACAAGTCTCTAAATTCCTGCCGCACGGCAACGCCATCGTCGAAGACCGCTCGGCGTGCGCCGTGCACGGGGCCGTCGATAGCTGCGACCACAAAGCCATGATGTCTCACCAAGGGCTCTGCAATATCGATGACAAGCTGAGAGGCTTTGTGGCCGCTGCCACCATGGCCGACCAGCACCAAAGGTGCCGGACCAGCGGCCAGCGTGGGCGACCAGACTCTGGCGGGAACGGTTCGCCCGGCCACCGTCGAGGTGAATTCGCGTACCCGGATGGGTGCGCCGGCTGGGCTCAGATCAATCATGTTCATCAGAAACTCCTTCAGGTTGCTGTCGATTTTCAGGGCTTGCGGCATGTCGTTGTTGAGATGGACGCATGCGTTTTGTTGATGGGGAAACACAGCATTTCTTGATTAGCATCATGACCACTCAAGATTTTTCAAGTTTCAACAGGACTCACCGCATGCGCCCACGTTTATTGCTGACCCTCTTCGGCGCGCTTCTGTGCACCGCGGGCACCCTCGCCCAAGCCCAATCGGGGTCTTACCCGAGCAAGCCGGTTCGAATCATTGTGGGCTTTCCGCCGGGCAGCGCGACAGACGTTGCCGCGCGCCGCGTGGCCGTGAAATTGACTGCCAGCCTGGGGCAGTCCTTCGTGGTTGAAAACCGGCCAGGGGCCAGCGGCAACATCGCCGGTGAGATGGTGGCGAAAGCGGTGCCCGATGGCTATGTCCTTTATGCCGGTACGACCAGCGAAATGGCGATCAACAAACCCGGTGG
>CANFJF010000149.1 GCA_947447355.1 Comamonadaceae bacterium | reverse complement strand
TGACGTCGCCGGTTGTGACGAGGCCAAAGAAGAAGTCAAAGAGATTGTTGACTTCCTGAAAGACCCTTCCAAATTCCAGAAACTCGGCGGACGTATTCCGCGCGGCCTCTTGTTGGTTGGCCCTCCGGGCACGGGTAAAACCTTGCTCGCCAAAGGTATCGCCGGCGAAGCCAAAGTTCCTTTCTTCTCTATTTCTGGTTCTGACTTCGTTGAAATGTTTGTCGGTGTAGGTGCTTCCCGTGTCCGTGACATGTTCGAGAACGCCAAGAAAAACGCCCCTTGCATTATTTTCATTGACGAGATTGACGCCGTGGGTCGCCAACGTGGCGCAGGCGTCGGTGGCGGCAACGATGAGCGTGAGCAAACCCTCAACCAGATGCTGGTGGAGATGGACGGTTTCGAAACCAATGTCGGCGTGATCGTGGTGGCTGCCACCAACCGCCCCGACATTCTGGATGCTGCTTTGCTACGCCCAGGGCGTTTTGACCGTCAGGTTTATGTGACGTTGCCCGATATTCGTGGCCGTGAACAAATTCTCAATGTACACATGCGCAAAGTGCCGCTGGGCCAAGACGTCAACGCCAGCATCATCGCGCGCGGCACGCCCGGCATGTCAGGCGCTGACTTGGCCAACCTCTGCAACGAAGCCGCTTTGATGGCGGCCCGCCGCAGCGCCCGTGTGGTGGAGATGGTCGACTTCGAAAAGGCCAAAGACAAAATCTTGATGGGTCCTGAGCGTAAAAGCATGGTCATGCCCGAAGAAGAGCGTCGCAACACGGCTTATCACGAGTCTGGACACGCCTTGCTGGGCAAGTTGCTGCCTAAGTGCGATCCGGTTCACAAGGTCACCATCATCCCGCGTGGCCGCGCCCTTGGCGTGACGATGAGCCTGCCAGCGCAAGACCGTTACAGCTACGACCGCGAGTACATGCTGAGCCAGATCAGCATGTTGTTCGGCGGCCGCATTGCTGAAGAAGTGTTCATGAACCAAATGACCACAGGCGCCAGCAACGACTTTGAACGTGCAACTTCCATTGCGCGTGACATGGTGACCCGCTATGGCATGACCGAAGCCTTGGGCCCGATGGTCTACGCCGACAACGAAGGTGAAGTGTTCCTGGGCCGTTCGGTGACCAAGACCACCAACATGAGCGAGCAGACCATGCAAAAGGTCGACTCCGAAGTGCGCCGCATCATTGACCAACAGTACGCTTTGGCGCGCAGTCTGATTGAAGGCAATCAGGACAAGATGCACGCCATGGCCAAAGCATTGATGGAATGGGAAACCATTGACGTCGAGCAACTCGACGACATCATGGCTGGTCGCGACCCACGCGCTCCTAAAGATTGGGTCCCGCGCAATCCTTCGGTGGGCGGTAGCTCGCCACCTAGCGGCGGAACACCAGCTGTGACGGCCGAGCCTTCCAAGCCAGCAGAGCCAGCACCGACAGTGGCTTGAGTTCGCTAACTTGTTAGTTAAAAACCGGGGCCTTGCCCCGGTTTTTCTTGGGCTCTGCAAAAGTGCAGGGCTTCCTAAATACAGTGGCGCAGGAGGCGCGTGTGGCGATGAATCCTTTCTGGCAAACCAGCCGTTTTCAGATCGATCTGGCCAAGCTGCAGGTCATGGGCATCGTCAATGCCACACCCGATTCCTTTTCGGATGGCGGCGCGTATTTCTCTAGCCGCAACACATCCAGCGTGCTGGCACATTGCGAGCATCTCCTCAAAGAGGGCGCAGACATCTTGGACATTGGCGGCGAGTCAACTCGGCCCGGCGCTCTGGCTTTGCCGCTGGATGAAGAGTTGGCCCGGGTGCTGCCGGTGGTGCGCCACGCAGTGCAATTAGGCGTGCCAATTTCAGTTGACACCTACAAGCCTGAAGTGATGCAGGCCGTGTTGGATATGGGTGCCGACATCGTCAATGACATCTGGGCTCTGCGCAAACCGGGTGCGGTTCAGGTGGTTACCGGCCACCCTCAATGTGGTGTGTGCCTGATGCACATGCACCGTGAGCCCCTCACCATGCAAACCGCTCCGATGACAGGCGATGTGGTGCAGCAGGTTCGAGATTTTTTGCAATTGGCCGCCGAAGGCCTGCAGTCTGCAGGGGTCGATCACTCTCGCATCGTGCTTGATGTTGGCGTCGGTTTTGGCAAAACGGTGGCGCAAAATTTGTCCTTGTTGCAGCGGCAGTCGGATGTGCTGAGTCTGGGCTACCCGTTGTTGGCCGGTTGGTCGCGAAAATCATCGTTGGCGATGCTGTGTGCTGACGAGGTTGAGGGTGTCGAAGCGCCGACGCTTTTGCCTGTGGCCGAGCGCATGGTGCCCAGCATTGCCGCCGCATTGTTGGCGGTTGAGCGTGGCGCTAGGGTGGTTCGGGTGCATGATGTGCGGGAGACCGTGCAAGCGCTTAAAGTCTGGACCGCCGCGTCAATTTGAGCGACATTTGCAGGCAGAAAAAATAATAAGCAAGGGCGTAGCCCAGGAGTTTTTCAAATGAGCAGACAGTATTTCGGCACCGATGGCATTCGCGGCACGGTGGGCCAACCCCCCATCACGCCTGACTTCGTTTTGCGCCTCGCCCACGCGGTAGGGCGCGTGTTGAAGCAGTCCGAGGAGCGCCCAACGGTATTGATAGGTAAGGACACCCGGATTTCGGGCTACATGCTGGAGAGTGCGCTGGAGTCAGGCTTCAATTCGGCTGGTGTCGATGTCGTCTTGCTTGGCCCCTTGCCAACGCCTGGTGTGGCCTACCTCACGCGCACGCAGCGTGCCAGTCTGGGCGTGGTCATCAGTGCCAGTCACAACGCCTTTGCCGACAATGGCATCAAATTTTTCAGCGCCTTTGGCACTAAATTGTCCGATGCGTGGGAAGAGGCCGTTGAAGCTGCATTGGCTCAGCCGCCGGTATGGGTTGACTCCGCGAACCTTGGCAAAACCAAACGCCTTGATGACGCTGCCGGCCGTTACATTGAATTTTGTAAAAGTACCTTCGCCCACGACCTGACGTTGAAGGGTCTGAAGATTGTGGTTGACGCGGCGCATGGTGCGGCTTACCAAGTGGCTCCTGAAGTTTTTCACGAACTGGGCGCAGACATTGTCTGCATCGGTTGCGCACCAGACGGCCTGAACATCAACCACGAAGTCGGTGCGACACATCCCGAAGCACTGATGGCGGCTGTCAAAGCGCACGGTGCCGACTACGGCGTGGCGCTCGACGGTGACGCTGACCGCTTGCAGTTGGTCGACGCTAACGGCCGACTCTTCAATGGCGACGAAGTTTTGTTTTTGATGGTCAACGAACGCTTGGCCCGGGGTGAAGTGGTCACCGGCGCCGTTGGCACTTTGATGACCAACTTGGCGGTGGAGGTCGCCCTGAAAGCGCGTGGTGTGCAGTTTGTGCGCGCCAAAGTCGGTGACCGTTACGTCCTCGAAGAGTTAGAGAAAAATGGCTGGTTGTTGGGTGGCGAGGGTTCTGGCCATTTGCTGGCGCTCGACAAGCACACCACCGGTGACGGTCTGATCAGTGCATTGCAGGTGCTGCAAGCTTGCGTGCGCAGTGGCAAACCTTTGGCAGAACTGCTGGCCGACGTGACGCTGTTCCCGCAAATTTTGCTGAATGTTCGATTGCGGCCGGGTCAGGACTGGAAGTCAAGCTTGACCTTGCAAGCAGAAAGCAAAGCCGTTGAGGCTGAGCTCGGCGAGATGGGGCGCATTTTGATTCGCGCCAGCGGCACTGAACCGCTGTTGCGCATCATGGTCGAAGCCCGCGACGCTGCGCAAGCTAAGAACTGCGCTGAACGCTTGGTGGCGGCGGTGCAGCTGGCTTAATTGAACCGATTAAGAAGCGACTCATGTGTCAAGCGGCCGCTTGCAACCCGTTGCTGAAATGGGTCTGCATGGCTTGTGCCGAAGCCTTCACATCCCGCGCTAGCAGCGCGTTCATGATGGCTTGATGCTCCGCGAGTGATTCTTGAATACGACCGCTTTTTAGCAGCGAGTTGTGCCGGTTTAACTTCATGACTTTGCGCAGGTCGGCGACCATTTGGTCACGCCAGCGGTTGTCGGCGATTTCCAGCAGGCGCATGTGAAAGCGTTCGTTGATCTGGAAAAATTTCCCGCGGTTGTTGACGGATTTTTCGAGTTCGCGGTGCAGTGTCTGCAATTCTTTCAACTGCGCGTCAGTCGCCTGCGATGCGACCACGCCCGCCGCATCGCTTTCGAGCAAGGCGAGCAAGTGGTACACGTCAGTCAGGTCGCGCTCGGACACCTCTGTCACGTAGGCGCCGCGCCTGAGCTTCATGGTCACCAGACCCTCCGTGGCGAGTACCTTCAAGGCTTCGCGCAGCGGTGTTCGGCTGATGCCGTATTCTTCTGCCAGCTTGAGCTCATCAATCCAACTACCCGGTGCTAATTCGCGGTTGAAAATACGCTGACGTAAGAGCTCAGCGACTTCTTGGTAGAGCGCACGTGGGGTCAGTGAAGCAACTGGCATGGGTGAATTCCTGACGATCTTAATTCTGAATTTATAATTATAAATGATGTAAACTGCTGGCTGTGAAGAATACCAGCGGTTTGCGCAAATGGTGCGTTGCTGCTCTCTTAAAGACAAGTTAACCTTGGTGTGCCATGAGTCAAAAACCACCTTCAGCCCTCGAATTCAATCCCGCCAGCCTTGAAGATTGGGGCCGTGCAGCTGCCAAGTCGGCACCAGGAGGCGACGTCAACGCCCTCAACTGGAACACGCCCGACGGCATCAGCGTCAAGCCTTTGTACACGGCAGAAGACGTCAAAGACTTGCCCTATACCAATACCTTGCCTGGTTTTGAGCCCTTCATTCGCGG
>CANFJF010000148.1 GCA_947447355.1 Comamonadaceae bacterium | reverse complement strand
TGTAAGACAGCAAAGTTCCCAGCGGGGCCAGCATGTCCAGCTGCGTGCTGAAGCCCGGGCCGACCACATGGTCCAGCACCAGATCCACACCGCGTCCAGCTGTCAGCGTCATCACTTCGGTTTGCACGGATTGATGGCCTCGGTGAATCAAGTGGGGCACCCCTGCAGCTTGCGCGTAAGCGAATTTCTCGTCGCTGCTCACCGTGCCGATGGCCAGCAGTCCATCGGCTTCAGCCAGTTGCAAGACAGCGGTGCCGACGCCGCCAGCCGCGCCATGAATCAAGACGCTGGTGGGACGCTGGATGCCGGACGCATAGAGCAGCGCACCGGCCAATTGGTAGTTGCCCAAGGTCACGGCGTCGACCGATGAGACCTCGTCAGGCAACAGATACAGAGCCTCCGCCGGCACACAGATGGCCTCGGCATAACAACCTCCGCGCTGCGGCAGTTCACGCGCACTGACCAGTACCCGTTGGCCGACGCGCACGTGGCTGACGGCAGAACCCAGCGCATCGATGTATCCGGCCATTTCGTTGCCCGGCACGGCGGGCAAGGGCGGCATCCAGGCATAGCTGCCTTTGCGAATCAGCGCATCAGGTTTGCCCACGCCGATGGCTTCGGCGCGCACCCGCACTTCATGGGGTGCCGGTTGCGGTAGCGCCCGCCTGACCAGCTCGAGGACCTCAGGGCCGCCGGTGCGCGCGAGTTGAATCACGTCGATGGCATCAGTGGTGAGCGGGTGAGTCATGGCGTTCCGTGCTGAAAGATAAAAGAAAATCGCCGCAGTATGTCACATAGACCCGACAATTCAGACGCGGCAAAAATAACGAGAAGCAGTCAGCCCATGGAGGGCCGAAATGCCGCCATTTCACCGGAGACAAAACATGATTTTATTTTCTAAGGCCCGCCATCTGGGGCGCAGCCTGACTCGCGTCCTGGCACTCGGCTCGATCTGCGGTTTCAGTGCGTCAGCGCAAGCTCAGAGCCCGGCTGATTTCCCCAGTAAACCGGTGCGCATCGTCGTCCCTTTTGCGGCGGGCGGGCCGACCGACTTGATGGCCCGCGCCATCAGCAAAAGCATGGGCACATCGCTGGGCCAGCCGGTCATCATTGACAACAAACCGGGCGGTGGCGGCATCATCGGTTTCAGCGAAGTGGCGCGCCAGCCAGCCGATGGCTACACGCTGATGTTTCCGTCGATTCTGGCGGTGACGAATCCGGCGCTGATGCCGACGTACCCGTTCGACATCACGCGCGATTTCAGCGCCGTCACGGTGGTCGGTTTCATCCCGCATGCGCTGGTGGTGCGACCCGATTTTCCGGCCAAAGATCTGGCCGGTCTGGTCGCCATGGCCAAATCGAAGCCGAGTCAGATCGCCTATGGTTCTTCGGGCAACGGCACCTCGGCGCATTTGGCCGGGGCCATGTTTGCTTTGCGCGCTGACATCAGCGTCACGCATGTGCCTTACCGCGGTGCGGGGCCGGCCATGCAAGACTTGCTCGGTGGTCAAATTCAATACATGTTTCTCGACATGAGCTCAGCGCTGAGTCAGATTCAGGCAGGCAAGTTGCGCGCCTTGGCCGTCGCGCCGGCACGTCGATTTCAAGGCCTGCCCGATGTGCCGACGATTGCCGAACAAGGTTATCCCGGCTTTGACATCCGCGCCTGGTACGGCCTGTTGGTGCGCAATGGCACGCCGCCAGCTACCATCGAGCGTTTATACGCGGAGGTTAAAACCGCACTGGCCAGCCGCGACGTGCGCGAGCTGTTCAAGGCGCAAGGGATCGAGCCGGGCGGCATGCCCCCGGCCGAATTTCAGCAGCTGGTCAAGACCGATCTGGCGCAGTGGAAACGCATCGTCGACCAGCTCGGCATCAAACTTGAGTAAGGCAAAAAACCATGATGAACATCAAAAAATTACGCATCGCCATTCCTGACGACTACCAAAACTGCGTTCGCAGCTTGGCTTGTTTTTCTAAGCTGGCGGCGCATCAGGTGACCATTTTCAATGACACCCTGAAAGACGTCGAGGCGCTGGCCGAGCGTCTGCAAAACTTTGACGCGCTGGTGCTGACGCGCGAGCGCACCGCCATCCGCGCAGCCTTGGTGGAGCGTCTGCCACATCTGCGCGTCATCAGCCAGACCGGCAAGGTGGCCGAGCACATTGACATCGCCGCCTGCACCGCGCGGGGCGTGGCGGTGGTCGACGGTCGCGGCTCGGGTGCGGCCACGGCGGAGCTGACTTGGGCGCTTGTACTGGCCAGCCGTCGCTACTTGGTGGACGAAGTCAATCGTTTGACCTCGGGTCAATGGCAAGGCCATCTGGGGCAACAACTCAGCGGCCAGCGTTTGGGTGTTTGGAGCTACGGCCGCATTGGTCGACAGATCGCCGCTTATGGCCGGGCCTTTGGCATGCAGGTTTGGGTCTGGGGCCGCGAGGCTTCACTGGCCGACGCCCGTGCCGATGGTTTTGAAGTCGCGCCAACGCGGGACGCTTTTTTTGCCGGCAGCGACGTACTGAGTTTGCATGTGCGGCTGAACGCGCAAACCCGCGGGCTCATCACGGCGGCTGATCTGGCGCTGATGCGACCCGACGCACTGTTTGTCAATACCAGCCGCGCCGAGTTGGTGGCCGAGGGTGCGCTGGCGGCTGCGTTGGAACAAGGCCACCCCGGCTTTGCCGCTGTCGATGTCTATGAAGCAGAACCCGTGTTGGGCGCGCAGCACCCACTGGTGCGCCATCCACGAGCGTTGTGCACGCCGCACATCGGCTATGTCGAGCGCGACAACTACGAGCTGTATTTCGGCAGCGCCTTTGACAACCTGAATGCCTTTGCCGCTGGGCAATCAAGCAGCTTGGTGAACCCGGAGGTGTTGACCACAGAGCGCTATAAAACCCTTCAAGGCGTTTGAAATGACGTCTCACAGCACACTCGTTTTACCGCGCCGCCGCTGGCTTCATAGCGCGGCACAGGCCTCGGTGCTGGTGCTCGGCTGCATCGGCTTGGCGCTGCCGGCGTTGGCTGTCTACCCAGACAAACCACTGCGTCTGGTGGTGCCTTTTGCACCCGGTGGCGGCACAGATTTAGTGGGACGCCTGGTGGCTGAAGGCATGGCGCAAGACCTCGGCCAACCGGTGATCGTCGACAACAAACCCGGCGCCGGCACCATCATCGGCACTGACTTTGTGGCTAAAAGTGCGGCCGATGGCTACACGCTGGTGATGGGCACGTTTGCGCTGGCTGCTAACCCGGCGCTGGTCGCCAAGTTGCCGTTTGACCCCAACAAAGACCTCACGCCTGTCGGGCTGATCGGCACCTCGCCCAACGTGCTAGTGGTGCGCACCGACAAGCCCTGGAAGAGCGTCAACGACGTGTTGAGCGCTGCCAAGGCCGCGCCCGGAAAACTCAATTACGGCTCCTTCGGCAATGGCACTTCAGCGCATCTTGCCGGTGCACTGTTTGCCAGCTTGGCCAAGGTCGATCTCACGCACATTCCGTACAAAGGCAGCAGCCCGGCCTTGACTGATTTGCTCGGTGGTCAGATCGACATGATGTTCACCACGGTGGCCAGTGTGGCGCAGTACATCAACAGCGGCAAGCTGCGCGCGCTGGCGGTGACGTCGGGCAAACGCTCGCCGGCCTGGCCCGATTTACCAACACTGGCTGAAGCTGGCGTGGTCGGCTACATGGCTGAAAGCTGGTACTCGGTGTACGCGCCCGCGGGCACTCCGGCAGCCGCGGTGGTGCGACTCAATGCCGCGCTCAAGCAAGCCGTCAAGAGCGAGAACTTTCGCAGCCGCGTTGAAGCCGAAGGCTTGGTCCCCAACGTCGGTACACCGACGGAATTGGAACGCTACGTGATGGCCGAGCAGCTGCGCTGGCGCCGCGTGGTGCAGGACGCCCGCATCAAGGCGGATTGAACGCGCACATCTTGTTTATTTTTATTTTTGAGCCTCACCATGACTTTTAATTTTGCTTCTATCGACCTGCAAGTGCACGACGGCATCGCCGTCCTGGCGCTGAACCGCCCTGACGTTCGCAACGCCATTGACGACGCGATGCGCGGTGAACTGACCCGCGCCCTCGACGAAGTGGGCGGCAACCCGGCCATCCGCGCCTTGGTGCTGACCGGCAACGGCAAGGGCTTTTGCTCAGGCGGCGATGTGCGCGCGATGCAGCAGCGCGCGCAAGCGCCCGCCGGCGAGGTCGGCTTCAACGGCTGGGCGCGTCAGCAGCGCACGCACCACGTGGTGGCCATGTTGCATGCCTTGCCGAAGCCAACGATTGCCGCAGTCCACGGCGCTGCCACCGGCTTGGGTGCCGACATGGCGATGTGCTGCGACTTTGTGATGGCTTCCAGCGATGCCAACTTTGCCTGGACCTACGTGCTGCGCGGCCTGATTCCAGACGGTGGCGGCATGTATTTTTTGCCGCGCCGCGTGGGCTTGGTCTGCGCCAAAGAATTGATCTTCACCGGCCGCAAAATCGGTGCCGATGAAGCGCTGCGCTTGGGCGTGGCGGACCGCATCGCCGCACCTGAATCTTTGCTGGCTGATGCCACCGCTTGGGCGGCGGAACTCGGTCGTCACGCCGGACCGGCGCTGGCGCTGTCCAAATCCATCCTCGACAAAACTTTTGAGTCAAGCGTTGAAGACGTCTTCTCGCAAGGCAGCATGGCGCAAGGCATTTGCTACACCACCGACAGCCATCATGCGTCGATTGCCGCTTTCCTCGACAAGTCTCGCAAGGCTTGATACGCATGTTCGGATCCGAATCAAAAACCCATCTAGCCATAGCCCTTGACCGCCTGCTGCGCCCGCGCAGCGTGGCCGTGATCGGCGCGTCTGCCGACCCCAGTAAAACCGCTGGCC
>CANFJF010000147.1 GCA_947447355.1 Comamonadaceae bacterium | reverse complement strand
GTCAGCAAGGTTTGCACTGTGCATGACGCGATCCGTGCCAATCCGGAACTTGGCGCGCAGTACGAAGAAGATTACCCGTACTACCCGCAGAAATGGGTCTCGCCCTACATCGAGCGGCGGCGCGAAAACGGCTGGGGCTTGTATGGCGTTCTCGGTATTGGCAAAGGCGACAGAGACAAAATGCACGCCCAGCACCAGCGCAATTTTCGTTTTTTTGATGCACCCGTCGGGCTCGTTTTCACCATTGACCGTGTGTTGGAACGCGGCAGCCTGCTGGACTACGGTATGTTTTTGCAAAGCATCATGCTGGCCGCCCGCGGTCAGGGTCTTCACACCTGCCCGCAAGCTGGCTGGAATGATTTTGCCAAGATCATCTTGCCGCACGTTGGCGCCGGCGCTGACGAAATGCTGGTCTGCTGCATGGCGCTGGGTTACGCCGATGAGTCGGCATTGGTCAACACTTTCCACGCGACCCGGGTCAGTGCCTCGGACTTCACCACTTGGTTGGAATAAGTCATTTCTGGTGCTGGTTGCGGGTAAAGTCAGGGGTTGTCCTTTTAACTTTCTTTGAAAGCGTTTTTCATGACCATGACCACCACCCCCTCCGGCCTTCAGTATGAAGATACGGTGCTCGGCACCGGCGCCATTGCCAAAGCGGGCCAAGAAGTCAGCGTTCATTACACCGGCTGGCTTTTCAACGACGGCGTGCAGGGGGCTAAGTTCGACTCCAGCAAAGACCGTGGCCAGCCCTTTGGATTTTCCCTCGGTGCCGGTCAAGTCATTCGCGGCTGGGACGAAGGCGTTCAGGGCATGTCGGTGGGTGGCACGCGCCGCTTGGTGATTCCGGCTGAGTTGGGCTACGGCGCGCGCGGTGCAGGTGGTGTGATTCCGCCTAACGCCACGTTGCTGTTCGAAGTCGACTTCCTCGGCTGATCGCGTCACCTCCTTCGGCTCACTTTTGCAGACAAAGCCGTGCTCATCCGCGGCGCTGCCCCAGACATGATCATCACCAGCCTGCTCGACACCGATCTGTACAAGTTCACCATGATGCAGGTCGTGTTGCACCAATTCCCAGGGGCGCAGGTCGAATACCGTTTTAAGTGCCGCAACGCAGGCAGTCCGGGCGTCAGTCCACTGGCACCGATGGTGAATGAAATCCGCGAGGAAATTCGGGCGCTGTGCAGCTTGCGCTTTCAAGATGCCGAGTTGGCCTATCTGCAGTCCATGCGCTTTATCAAGAGCGACTTTGTGGATTTTTTAGGGCTATTTCGGCTGAACGAAAAATACGTCACGGTCACGGCCTTGCCGTCGGGCGAGATTGAAGTGTCCATCAAAGGCCCGTGGCTGCACACCATCCCGTTTGAAATCCCGATACTGGCCATCATCAATGAAGTGTACTTTCGCAACACCCAGAAAGTGCCCGACCTCATGGAAGGTCGTCGTCGCTTAGACGTGAAGATTGAGCAACTCAAAGGCGAAGGCTTGAGCGCGCTGAAGATCGCCGACTATGGCAGCCGCCGGCGTTTCAGCCGCGCTTGGCACGAGGAAGTGCTACGCACCCTGACGGCGCGGCTTGGTGCCGGTGCGGTAGGGCAGTTTGCCGGCACCAGCAACGTGTTATTTGCCATGAAGCTGGGCTTGACCCCGCTGGGCACCATGGCGCACGAGTTTTTGCAGGCCTGTCAGGCCTTGGGTCCCAGGTTGCGCGACAGCCAAGTGTTTGCCTTCGAATCGTGGGCCCGTGAATACCGCGGCGACCTCGGTATTGCACTCAGCGACGTCTACGGCATGAGCGCATTTTTGCGCGACTTCGACATGTTCTTTTGCAAACTCTTTGACGGTGCCCGGCATGACAGTGGCGACCCCGCCACTTGGGGTGAGCGCTTGATTCAGCATTACCGCATCAACCGCGTCGACCCGCGCACCAAGACACTGATCTTCAGCGATGGCTTGACAGTGCCTAAAACCATTGAGTTGTACCGCCAGTTCAAGGGGCGTTGCCAATTGGCCTTCGGTATAGGCACCAACCTGACCAACGACCTCGGCTATGAGCCGCTGCAGATTGTCATCAAGCTGGTTCAGTGCAACGGACAGCCGGTGGCCAAGGTGTCAGACACGCCGTCAAAAAACATGTGCGATGACGTCAAGTACCTGGCGTATTTGCGGCAAGTGTTTAAAATTGAGTAGCCTTCTTGAACCTTTTTTGATCTCCCTGACACCGGCTGAATGAAGGAGGAGTTTTTATGATGTTGACGGCTCTGATCATTGTGTTTGTGCTGGCGTATGCGGCCATCGCCTTTGAGCACCCGCTGAAAATCAACAAGTCGGCCTCCGCATTGGTTGGGGCTGGGCTGTTGTGGACGATTTATGCCCTGGCATCCGGTGATGGACAAGCTGTTAATGCACAGCTTGGTGATTCGCTGATGGCTACGGCGCAAATTGTGTTTTTCCTGATAGGCGCAATGACCATCGTCGAAGTGGTCGATTCGCACAATGGATTCGATGTCATCACCTCACGCATCCGAACGTCCAAGCTGTCAACCCTGATGTGGCTGGTCGGCTTTGTCACTTTTTTCTTGAGCTCTATTCTGGACAACCTGACCACGGCGATCGTCATGGTCTCGTTGATGAAAAAGTTGCTCGACAAGCGGGACGATCGATTGTTCTTCGCCGGCATCATCATCATTGCTGCGAATGCGGGTGGCGCTTGGACCCCGATTGGCGATGTGACCACGACCATGTTGTGGGTTGGCGGACAAATCACCACGCTGGCCATCATGAAGAGCGTGTTCATTGCTTCCATGGCGAATTTGCTGGTGCCTTTGGCGGCGATCGCCTGGGTGTTGCGCGGTCAGCAGGTGGTAGCGCCTGCTCGTTTGGCCGGCAGTCAGGACGTTGCGCAGACCACGGCTTTCGAGAGAAATTTAATGTTTTGTTTGGGGCTTGGCGTTTTGGTGGCCGTGCCGGTCTTTAAGACCTGGACGCAGCTGCCGCCCTTCATGGGGATTTTGCTAGGTCTGGGCATCCTTTGGCTGGTTGGCGATTTATTGCATCGACATAAAGACGATGACCAGAAAGAGAATCTGTCGCTGGTCAGTGCGTTGTCACGCATCGACATGAGCTCCATCACTTTTTTCATCGGTATCTTATTGGCGGTTGCGGCGCTTGAGCACACCCACATCTTGTCCTCGATTGCCAGTTGGCTGGACAAAGAAGTTGGCCGCCAAGACATCATCGTCATGCTGATCGGGTTGGTCAGCGCCGTGGTTGACAACGTTCCGCTGGTGGCGGCATCGATGGGTATGTACAGCTTGGCGAACCACCCAGCGGACAGCTTTTTATGGGAATTCATGGCCTATTGCGCGGGCACCGGGGGCTCCATATTGATCATTGGCTCGGCGGCTGGCGTGGCGGCCATGGGGATCGAAAAAATTGATTTCATCTGGTACATGAAAAAGATCAGTCTCTACGCCTTGCTCGGTTATTTTTCCGGGGCCGTGCTTTACATACTGCAATTCAACTTGACCCACTAAGGAAGACCTATGAAACATCGAATTTTGGTTGCACGCGCTGTTTTTCCGGAAATCATTGAACGCCTGTCGCAGCATTTCGAAGTCGAATCGAATCAGGCTGACGTGCTTTGGTCAAAGGCCGAACTGATCGAACACCTGCAAGGAAAGCAGGGCGTTTTCACCACAGGTGGCGAACGGATTGATGGCGAGTTGCTGGCGGCTTGCCCCGACCTCAAAATCTGCGCCAACATGGCCGTGGGTTACAACAACTTCGACATCGACGCGATGACGGCTGCGGGTGTCTTGGGCACCAATGCGCCCGATGTGCTGACCGAAACCACCGCTGACTTTGGCTTTGCGCTGCTGATGGCAACCGCCCGCCGGATGACTGAGAGTGAGCATTTTCTGCGTGCCGGCAAGTGGACCAAGTGGGGCTTCGACATGTTCGCCGGCTCTGACATTCATGGCTCCACACTCGGTATTTTGGGCATGGGCCGCATTGGCCAAGGCATTGCCAAGCGCGGTGCCCACGGCTTTGGCATGAAGGTTATTTACCACAACCGTTCACGCCTGGATACAACGCTCGAAGCGGATTGCAAGGCCCGCTATGTCAGCAAAGAAGAGTTGCTCAAAACCGCTGATCATGTGGTCTTGGTGGTGCCTTATTCTGCCGCCTCACACCACACCATCGGCGCCGCAGAGCTGGCATTGATGAAGCCAACAGCGACGCTGGTGAACATCGCCCGCGGCGGCATCGTGGATGATGCGGCTTTGGCGAAAGCGCTGAAAAACAAAGTCATCGCAGCCGCGGGTCTGGATGTGTTTGAAGGTGAGCCAAAAGTGCACCCTGATTTGTTGGCGGTGCCCAATGTGGTGCTGACTCCGCATATCGCCAGCTCAACGATGCCGACGCGGCTCGCCATGGCGGCTTTGGCGGCGGACAATCTGATTGCCTTCTTGGGCGGAAAACCGCCCCTCACGCCACTCAATTCCGCAGCGCTTGAGCGTTAGTAAGTTCCCTTTTTAGCCGGTGCGTTATCGCGCTGGCGCGTTAGAGAGTTTGTAAAGGTCTTCATGTCAGTTGTGATTGTGTGGTTGTTGGTGCTGGGCGTCGTCAGTGTGTTGTTACTGCTGGCGGTGCTGCTTGTCCAGTTGCGTGCGAGGTCGGATGGCTCGCAAAACATGTTGAGTGAGCTGGCCAATCTGGGCTCGGCCAATGAACGGCTGGAGCGTGAACTTCGCACGGAGGTGCAGACCAGTGCGCGCGGCACCCGTGCCGATCTAACCCAAGGGCTGTCGCTGTTTCAGCAAGCGTTGCTGGCGCAGTCCAGCGATGTGGCGCGCACGCAGAACGAGCAGATCGATTCCTTTCGGATGCAACTGGG
>CANFJF010000146.1 GCA_947447355.1 Comamonadaceae bacterium | reverse complement strand
CCATGGTTTCGCGCCTGTGCCGCTTCACTTCATCACCAAGCCGCCATCCACCACCAGCACCTGACCGGTCATGAAGCGGCTCCAGTCGGAGGCTAAGAACAAGACCGGTCCGGTGATGTCTTCAGGCGTGCCGATGCGGCCCAACGGCGTTTGCGCCACGATCGTGTCTTTCACGGCTTCCCGCGTCAGTCGGCTTGATTCGGTGGGCATCACCAAACCTGGCGCGACACAGTTCACGCGTATGCCCAGCGGCCCTAAATCAGTCGCCAGATGGCGGCTGAAGCCGACCAAGGCTGACTTGGCGGTGGCGTAGTCGTTGTAGGCGACGGTGGGGCGTTCCACCAAGTCACTGACCATGTTGATGATGCTGCCTTGCGTGCGCTGCCTGAAGTGCGGCAACACGGCTTGGCAAACGTTGTAGGCGGCCTGCACCGAGCCATCGAATTGCGTTTGAAAGGCATCCCACGGCAGCTCCCAAAAACGCTGCCGATGCTCGGGGTCAAAGGCGTACGTGCTGAAGGCGTTGTTGACCACCACATCAATGCGGCCGGTCTCTAGCAATGCTTGCGCGACCATGGCGGTGACCGCCTGCGGCTCGCGTACATCGGCTTGCATGGCCATCGCGTCGCCGCCCAATTCTTGGCAGGCTTGTACCACCTCGTCAGCGGCGGCTGCGTTTTGCAGGTAGTTGACCAAGACCATGGCACCTTCGCGTGCAAAGGCCTTGGCAATGGCCGCACCAATACCGCGGCTGGCGCCTGTGACCAAGACCACCTTGCCCTGAAAGGCTGGGCTGCTGGTGCTCATTTTTTGCCTGGCAGCAAGTCTTGACTCACCACGTCGGTGATTTTGATGTCGCGTTGAATCACGCCGAAGGCTTTGTAGGCTTGAGCGCCGGTTTGCAGTGACTGCATGTCAAAAGCACCGAGGCCATTTTTTTGCGTGTTGACCGACACACTGGACAGATTGCGTAGCTTGATAATCTCGATGTTGATGGCCGGGTCCTTGCCGTCAATGGCGTACTTGACTGCCAGTTTGGCGGCTTCTTCTGGTGAACTGATCATCCAATTCGCGCTGTCCCGGTAGGCCAGCAGAAAGCGCTTGAGCACTTCTTTTTTCGACTGGTAGGTTTCTTCACGCACCACGAAAAAGTCGCTGGAAATGTTCAGATGGTTTTTGACCTCCATCACATTCACGTCGCCCAAGCCGCGTTGCTTGCCGACCAGCAAGCCGGTGTCGGTGGCAGCTGTGGCGTCGACCTGGCCTTGCATCAGGGGCGCGAAGTTCAACAAACCGGTCACCACCACGGTGACGTCGGATTCGCTCAAACCAGCTTGGTGCAAGAGCACTTGCAGGTTTTGCCGCGTGCCGCTGGACAGGCTGTAAACGCCAATGCGTTTGCCTTTAAGGTCGGCCGGTTTGCTGATGTTGGCGGACTTCAGGGACACGACGTTGAAGACGTTTTGTGGATAGATATCGTAGATGGCGCGCAGCTTTTCACCTTTGTCCAAGGCCGCAAAAAACGAACCAGGGTCGGTGAAGGCGATGTCGGCTTGGCCGCTGAGGATGTTGCGCAAAGCGTCACCGCCGCCTGCGCCCGGCACGTAGCCGAGCTCAATGCCGCGCGCTTTGAAAAAGCCTTTGTCTTCTTCGACCAGCAAGTTGGTGATTTCAGTGATGGGTTTGCTCCAGCCCGCCACCACCATTTTGTCGAGCTTGGCGGGGGTTTGCGCCAGACTGGCCGTGGGCGCGCTGAGGGCCAGAACGCTGACGACTGCTGCCATCGTGGTTTGAAATTGACGTGTCCAGATTTTCATTTTTTAACTTTCTTCTCGTTATCAAAAGACGGCAGGAGCAAACGTCGCTCCAGCCATTCGGCAGATTTGTAAAACACCAGACCCAGTACGGTGATCAGCACCAGCACTGCAAACATCAGCGGCGTGTCCATGGAGCCTTGCGCGGCAATGATCAGCGCGCCCAAGCCTTTGCTCGCACCAATGAACTCGGCCACCACCGCGCCGACCCAGGCCAACACCACGGCGACGCGCACGCCGGCCATGATGCTGGGCAAGCCTGTACGAACCTTCAGCCGCCACAGGGTTTGCCATCGGCTGGCCCGCAACATGCGAAACAAGGCCAGCCGCTGCGGGTCCACTTGTTGGATGCTGGTGGCGGTGTTTTCTAGCAAGGGGAAAAAACAAATCAAGGCGGTCATCACTACGATGGGCAAGGTGCCAAAGCCAAACCAGACGATGAACAACGGTGCCAGCGCCAGCTTGGGCACGACTTGGCTGATGACCACGTAAGGCATCAAGATGTCGCGCAAACGTGCCGATTCACCCAGCACCATGCCGCCCACAAAACCCACCGTGCCACCCAGCAGCAGCCCGAGCACCACGGCGCGGGTTGTGCTGACGATGTGCGGCCACAAGTAGCCGCTGCCCAAGCCCTGCCAAAGCGATTGCGCGACCACACTGGGCGCCGGCAACACCAACGCGGAGGTCTGGGCCAAGCGCACCCACGCCTCCCACAGCAATATGAAGACCACGCCCATGGCAATTGACATCCAGTGTTCACGGCGCATCACGTAGTCCCATCCATGGCTTGACGCAGCTCAGCGCAACGGGCATTGAAGTCAGGCGTGAAGCGCAGTGCAGGCTGGCGCGGATGGGGTAAGTCAACGGTCAGCTGGTGGCAAAGCGCACCGGCCTGCATGACGCTGACGCGGTCCGCCAAGTAGACCGCTTCAGCGATGTCGTGCGTGATGAACAAAACCGAGGTGCCTTGGCTTTGGCAGAGCGCCAGCAAGTCTTGCTGCAACTCACTGCGCGTGATGGCGTCCAGCGATGCAAAGGGCTCGTCCATGAACAAAATCGGGGGCGTGTTGATCAAAGCTCTGGCGATGGCGACACGGCTTTGCTGCCCGCCTGAGAGTTGCTGCGGATAGCGTGACTGCAAGTCTTTTAAACCGAGTTGGTCGAGCAAGGCCATGGCTTTCTCACGCTGGGCAGCTTGAACTTTGCCATGCAGGGCGATCGGCAACAAGACGTTGTCCAGCACATCCAGCCAGTCCAGCAAGGTTGGCGTCTGAAAGACAAAACCCATGTGGGGATTCGGCCCTGTCACCGCCACACCTTGCAAGGCAATCGCACCACTCTGCGCTTGAAGCAAACCTGCGGCAAGCTTGAGCAAGGTCGTTTTGCCGCAACCACTGCGGCCAATCAGGCAATGAAAATCGCCGGCGGCGATGTGCAGACTGACACCCTGCACGACGTCGTCCCTACCCGGGTAGGCGTAGCGAACGACGTCGAGGTCTAGAAAGCGCTGCATGTCACAGCTCGTAGCTGGTGAAGAGTTCAGCTGCCAGTTCGGCCGACTGGTCGATGTCGACCATGCGCACCAAATCCAGCAAGCTGAAGCGGCCGTCGTGATGCCAACCCGCTTCGGGTGAAGTCATCGCACCCAATGCACAGATGCGCGTGACGCCGGCTTGGCCCAAGGCCTCGCCCAGTGCCAGCAGTTCTTCAGGCGCTGCCGCCAAGCCAACCGTTTGCAAGTAAGCGCGTTGCGGCTCGATCAGCGGCAGCACGTCTTGCAGCGAGTCCACCGCGACGACCAGCACGCAGCGGTTCAGCGGGCCGGGCAGCAGTGGTTGCGGTGCATCTGCGTAGACAACCGTGAGGGCTTGCGACGCGTCGCCCAGCACGCGGTGACCGGTTTGCCGGAGGCTCTCAAATTCGTGATGTTCTCGCCAACTCGCGACGCTGGCCGCTTCTTCAAGCGTTAAGGTGCGGCGTGTAAATTTGGCGGCCAGCGCTGCCAGTTCGCTGGATAAGAGCTGTGCAAATTCCAGCGGCTGAACTGGCCCACCCCGCTGCACATAAAAAACCTGCGGTGAATAGCAGCCTTGCTGGTCCCAGCGCGCCACATCCAGCGCTGCGGCACGCGCTGTGGCTTGCCCGCGCAGGACTGACAACGCAGCGTTCGAGACCATGCCAAAACTGAGCTTGTGACCGTGCGGTAAAAAACGTGTGGTCACTGGTATCCGGTCTTGCATGGCGCGCAGCGCCTTGTTGCCGCCGTAGGCCAGCACCACGTCGGCCTCGGCAAAGACGCAGCGCTCAACCGCGTCGTCACCGCCTTGCCACCAAACCACAGCGAAACAGTCAGCCCAGCGTGGCTCGACTTCTGCCAGCAGGCGTGCAAACAAGCTGGCAAAAATAGGTTCTGCCGTGGCTATTTTGCCGATGGCACCGGCTTTAACCAGCAGGCCAGACACAAAACTCCACAGGGGCAGGGCAGGGACATTGCCGGCCCAGACATGGACCAGCAGATCGGGGCCGATGGCCTTGCTCCAGCCACCTTTGAGGCTGGCTTGGAACTCGTCAAGAGTTTTGGAGTTGGTAAAGTCTTCCGCGACAAAGCGTTGCAGCTGCAAAGCTCTAAAGGTTTGCAGATAGCTGTTCAAACCCAGCCGCACCATGGCCGCGTCAAAGCCGGTGGCGCGCGGCAACAGGCGCTCCATCGCTTGGCGGTAGGGGTCATCGGCGTTCAGCAAGCGCGCAATGGCGGTGTCGATGGTGCGGACGATGTCCGTGACCGGCCACGACTTCAAATGCGCCCGGCTGGCTTGGCGAATCCGGCTGGCGAGGGTTTTGAATTGCTCGGTGCTGAGCTCCGGGACTTCAACCGTCAGCGCATGGTTGGGTGTGCCCAGCTGCAGTCGCTTCCAGCGAACCTCGTCGTCACGCAGGCCGGGCAGATAACCGGCTTTGAAGACTTCATTGAAGCCGGTGCTGCTCATCCCCGTGCCGCTTTCAAAAAATTCTCAACCGCCAAGGAACAACCCTTGGCCTCTGCGCCTTGCGCCCGACCAAGCAAGACAAATCCATCGTCTGTGGCGACACCCACGTCTTCCGTCAAGATGGTGGTGACGGAGTTGACGT
>CANFJF010000145.1 GCA_947447355.1 Comamonadaceae bacterium | reverse complement strand
TCCTGCCGTCTTTTGATAACGAGAAGAAAGTTAAAAAATGAAAATCTGGACACGTCAATTTCAAACCACGATGGCAGCAGTCGTCAGCGTTCTGGCCCTCAGCGCGCCCACGGCCAGTCTGGCGCAAACGCCCGCCAAGCTCGACAAAATGGTGGTCGCCGGCTGGAGCAAACCCATCACCGAAATCACCAACTTGCTGGTCGAAGAAGACAAAGGCTTTTTCAAAGCACGCGGCATTGAACTCGGCTACGTGCCGGGCGCAGGCGGCGGTGACGCTTTGCGCAACATCCTCAGCGGCCAAGCCGACATCGCCTTCACCGACCCAGGGTCATTTTTTGCGGCCTTGGACAAAGGTGAAAAACTCCGAGCTATCTACGACATCTATCCGCAAAACGTCTTCAACGTCGTGTCCCTGAAGTCCGCCAACATCCAAAAACCGGCCGACCTGAAAGGCAAACGCATTGGCGTTTACAGCCTGTCCAGCGGCACCCGGCAAAACCTGCAAGTGCTCTTGCACCAAGCTGGTTTGAGCGAATCCGACGTCACCGTGGTGGTGACAGGCTTGTTGAACTTCGCCCCCTTGATGCAAGGCCAGGTCGACGCCACAGCTGCCACCGACACCGGCTTGTTGGTCGGCAAACAACGCGGCTTGGGCGAGGTCAATGTGATGGAAGTCAAAAACCACCTGAACATTTCCAGCGACTTTTTCGTGGTGCGTGAAGAAACTTACCAGTCGAAAAAAGAAGTTCTCAAGCGCTTTCTGCAGGCCTACCGAGACAGCGCAAATTGGATGATCAACGCCCCTGAAGAAGCCGCCAAACTGGCAGTCAAGTACGCCATTGACGGGCAGAACCCCGCCATCAATATCGAGATCATCAAGCTGCGCAATCTGTCCAGTGTCTCGGTCAACACACAAAAAAATGGCCTCGGTGCTTTTGACATGCAGTCACTGCAAACCGGCGCTCAAGCCTACAAAGCCTTCGGCGTGATTCAACGCGACATCAAAATCACCGACGTTGTCAGTCAAGACTTGCTGCCAGGCAAAAAATGAGCACCAGCAAAATGAGCGCCAGCAGCCAAGCCTTTCAAGGCAAGGTGGTCTTGGTCACAGGCGCCAGCCGCGGTATTGGTGCGGCCATTGCCAAGGCCTTTGCACGCGAAGGTGCCATGGTCTTGGTCAACTACCTGCAAAACGCGGCCGCAGCTGACGAGGTGGTGCTGGCTTGCCAAGAATTGGGCGGCGACGGGATGGCCTTGCAGGCCGATGTGCGCGTGCCGCAAGCGGTCACCACCATGGTCGCGCAGGCGCTGCTGGAAACCGGCCGCATTGATGTGGTGGTCAACAACGCCTTCAGCCCGTATGCGTTTGACCCCGAGCAGCGGCAGCGTTTTTGGGAGCTGCCGTGGGACGCCTTTCAAACGCAATTCGACGGCTCGGTGCAAGCTGCCTACAACGTTTGCC
This sequence comes from Comamonadaceae bacterium, assembly GCA_947447355.1. Classification (GTDB taxonomy): domain Bacteria; phylum Pseudomonadota; class Gammaproteobacteria; order Burkholderiales; family Burkholderiaceae_C; genus Polaromonas. The sequence goes on along the minus strand of CANFJF010000145.1, from coordinate 3,562 downwards.
AAGCCGTGCTGCCGCACTTCAGGCAGCGTACGCAAGGCAGCATCATCAACATGGTCAGCGACTTGGTAGAACGCCCCACCGTGGCCTACAACGACTACGCCACCGCCAAGTCAGCCTTGGTCGGCTTCAGTCGCCATCTGGCGACTGATTTAGGGCCGCTGGGCATTCGCGTGAACTGTGTCGCGCCCGGGCTGGTGATGCCCACCGAATCCAGCCGACTGACGCGGGAAGCTGTCAAAGACGCAATCGTGGCGCAAACCCCGTTGGGCCGCATCGGCACGCCTGAAGACATCACCGGACCGGTCTTGTTCTTGGCCTCTGACTGGAGCCGATTCATGACCGGTCAGGTGCTGGTGGTCGACGGCGGCTTGGTGATGAAGTGAAGCGGCACAGGCGCAAAACCATGGTTAAGCGGCCCGTGGCCTGAACCGGTTTCAACCGCCGCACCGGCAGCAATAGCGGCCAAAATATAAACCCGCGCTTGTTGCACAGCATCTCGCAGCGGCAGCCCCAGCGCGAGATGCGAGGCAATGGCAGACGACAAAGTGCAGCCCGTGCCGTGCACGTTTTTGCTGGCAATGCGCTCAGAGCGCAGGTGCAGCCAAGGCTGGCCCACTTCGGCCAACACATCCACCACCGCTTGCCCTTTCAAGTGGCCGCCCTTGAGCAAGACAGCGCGCGCGCCCATCGCCAGCAAATCGCTGGCGGCTTGGTCTAGCTGGTCAGCGTGTTCAATAGGCCGACCCAACAACAAAGCCGCCTCGTCCAGATTCGGCGTGATCACGCTGACCAACGGAAAAAGTTCTTGGCGCAGCACTTGAACGGTTTCTTGCTCAATCAAACGATCGCCGCTGGTGGCCACCATCACCGGGTCCAGTACCACGTTCACCAGTTGGTAGTGGCGAATCGCCCAAGCCACGACTTTCACAATCTCGGGTGAATGCAACATGCCTATCTTCACTGCGTCCACGCCAATGTCCTCAATCACCGCCTGCAATTGGGCCTTCAAAAAGGCTGCTGGCACGGCGTGAATGCCATGCACGCCCAGCGTGTTTTGGGCCGTCAAGGCGGTGATGGCCGTCATGCCATAGCAGCCCAAGGCGCTGAAGGTTTTCAGGTCGGCTTGAATGCCAGCACCGCCGCCGCTGTCCGATCCAGCAATCGACAAGACCCGGGCATAACGGTGGTGAGGGATGGGAAAGGCGTAAGTACTCATGGCAAAATTATCGGGCAAATCACAGGGCTAAAGTGCCTTCAATGAGCCGCCAAGCTTCCAGCCAAGCAACTTGTGATTTAATTCCTACTACGGATGAAACAGGGGTGTCTGGCTTCGCAGCTGGTCTGAGAAAAACCCTAAGACCCGATCCAGATCATGCTGGCGTGGGAAGTTTTCAGACAGTGCCGTTTTTGCCCAGCGCGCTCTTGTTTTGTCCACCTGCATTAACTTCAGATGGATTCAATGACAACCGCTACCCGCGCCTTTAGCGCTCCCAGTGCTCACATGCTTGTTCTCGGTGCTGGCCTCATGGGCCGGCTGCTGGCTGTGACGTTGGCCCAAGCCGGCCACCGGGTGACGGTGCACGAAGCCGGTGCCTCAGATGCCACCACCTCTGCCGCCCGCGCTGCGGCGGCCATGCTGGCGCCGCTGGCCGAATCTGCGGTGACTGAAAACGGCGTCGTGCGGATGGGCAGTCACGGCCTCAAGCGTTGGCCCGAACTCATCGCGCAGCTGGCACAACCGACCTTCTTTCAACACAACGGCACCTTGATCGTCTGGCACCGCCAAGACGCTGCTGAAGCCTCGCGCTTTCAGCGCCAGCTCGACACCACCGCCCGCGCCATGCCCGAGTTGCAAGCGGCCCAGACACTGGACGCCGCAGCCATCAGCGCACTCGAACCCGCGCTCGGTCAGCGCTTTGCGCAAGGCCTTTATTTACCCGGCGAAGGCCAGCTCGACAACCGGCAACTGCTGGCAGCCTTGCTTTATCAGCTGGAGCAACTCCAGGTCGAGCTGCACTGGAACAGCCCGCGCTCACCGGAAGAGTTTTCGCCCGGTCAACCCAGTACAACCGGTACAACCGGCCAACCCGACTGGGTGTTTGACTGCCGCGGCCTGGGTGCCAAACCCGAGTGGCAAGGCTTGCGCGGCGTGCGCGGCGAAGTGGTGCGCGTGCATGCGCCCGAAGTCACGCTGCTGCGGCCCGTGCGTCTGGTGCACCCGCGTTACCCACTTTATATTGCGCCCAAAGAAGACCATGTTTTTGTCATCGGTGCGACCGAGATTGAATCCGAAGACATGTCACCCGCCAGCGTGCGCTCGGCACTCGAACTGCTCAGCGCCGCGTACTCGGTGCACTCGGGCTTTGCTGAAGCGCGCTTGCTTGAAATCTCAACCCAGTGCCGCCCGACCTTGATCGACAACCTGCCCGCCGTGCGCTTCACCGGCGCACGGTCACTGCAAATCAACGGCTTGTACCGTCATGGTTTTTTGATTGCGCCGGCCATGCTGGACGTCGTGATGGAACTGCTGACCACCGGCGACAGCGAGCTGGCCCGCAGCTTTGCCCTGCGGGTTGAGTACATGCCAAGCGAACAAGCCGAACCCGCCTGAAACCACTATGCAAATTTTCGTTAACCGCATTCCGCACGACATAGACGCTGGCGCCACGCTCGCCGATGCGCTGGCCTTGGCTGAAGCTCGACCACCTTTTGCGACAGCGTTGAACCTGCAGTTCGTGCCCAAAACCCAGTACGCTGCAACGCCGCTGCAAGCCGGCGACCAAATAGAAATCATTGCCCCCATCACCGGCGGCTAAAACGACGGCTGAACCGACCACACAGACAGGAAACTATTCATGAACGACGCATCAACCTCAGTCGCCACCGACACGCTGTTCCTCTACGGCGAAACATTCCAAAGCCGCTTGTTGCTCGGCACGGCACGCTATCCATCACCCAGCGTCATGGAAGCGGCCTTGCGACGCGCCAAGCCGGCCATGGTCACGGCATCATTGCGTCGCCAAGGCGTGGTCACGGCGGACACCAGCAACGGCTTTTGGGAACTGCTCAAAAAGCTCGGGATTCCGGTGCTGCCCAACACCGCCGGCTGCCACAGCATGCAAGAAGTCATCACCACCGCGCAAATGGCACGCGAGGTTTTTTCGACCGACTGGATCAAGCTCGAACTCATCGGCGACGACTACACGCTGCAGCCCGACACGCTCAATTTAGTCGAGGTCGCCAGCCACCTGATCAAAGACGGTTTCAAGGTCTTGCCCTACTGCACTGAAGACTTGGTGCTGTGCCGCAAATTGGTCGACGTCGGCTGCCAAGCCGTGATGCCGTGGGCCGCACCGATTGGCACCGGCAAAGGCCCTATCAACCCCTACGCCATGCGCTTGTTGCGCGAGCGACTCGACGTGCCGATGATTGTGGACGCCGGGCTCGGCCTGCCCTCCCATGCCTGCCAAGTGATGGAGTGGGGTTACGACGGCGTACTGCTCAACACCGCCGTGGCACTGGCGCAAGACCCGCTGATGATGGCCGGCGCTTTTGCCGATGC
>CANFJF010000144.1 GCA_947447355.1 Comamonadaceae bacterium | reverse complement strand
CGTACACGTCCGGAATGTTTAAAAACTCTTTCAACCCGCGCCAACGCCCCTCAGGGGTGAATTGACTCAGCACGCCGTAAGGCTTGTTGAAGCAGATCAGGCGGGTGGGGTTGGAAATGATCATGGCGGCGCAGCATAGCATCTCACATCAACCAACGGCGCGGTGAGTTAGCATCCCGCATGAGTGTTCATTACGAAAGCGTGCAAACTGGCACGCTCTACCCCGATGCCTTCCAAGTGGCGGTCCCTTCTTCTGCGCTGGAGCGTCACATCTGGCCGCGCAAGCAGGGTGTTTTTATCCGCAAAGCGCCGTCATTGATTGATGCCAGTGCCGAACCAGATTCCGCTCCAGAATTAACCGTCGAACCTGCCGAAGGCGCTGCCCCCGACAAGGGCGTGCGCGAACTGGGGGTCGGGCAGTTTGGCTTGGTACCGCCGTGGGTCAAGTCGGCGTCGGACGCCAAACTGCGTTCGACCAAGCTGGTCAATGCGCGGTCAGAAACCGTCACCACATCGACGAATTTTCGCGACACCTGGCTCAAGGGTCAGCGTTGCATCGTGCCGATGATGGCGTTCTTTGAAGACGACTGGCGCAGTGGCAAAGCGGTGCCCACACGCATCACCCGCGTCGACGGCAAGCCGATGGGCGTGGCCGGTTTGTGGGAGCGTTGGGAAAAAAACGGCGAAGAAATCATCAGCTTTACCTTGCTGACGGTCAACGCCAACAGCCATGCTTTGCTGCACCGCTACCAACAAGGTGGCAACGAAAAGCGCATGCCAGCCATTTTGGGTGAGGGCACTTACGACGCTTGGCTGAACGCCCGCCACGAGAAAGCCAAGGAGTTCATGCGGGCCTATCCGGCGAACTGGTTAACGGCCAATCCGGTCGAGAAATAGCCCGTGCTGTCGGCTGCGGTCTGCGGCTTAATCGCCCAGGTCGATAAGCGTTGTCAGCGGCACGTCCGTCGGCGCGACGTAGTCGGCGACCACCCATATTCGCGTTGTCTGTTTGGCTGCTTCGGTCAGCAGTTGCAAGACAAAGTTGATTGACGCCTGGTCCAAGGATGCAAAAGGGCCGTCAAGCAGCGTGAGCTGGGCCCCGGAGGCCACGGCCGCTGCGATCCACACCTTGCGCTTGGAACCGGTGGACAACATGAACAGGTTTTTATGCAGGTGCGGGACCAGCGACAACCCGTCCATCACCTCGGCCAGCACGGTGTCGTCAAAGTCGGGGTAGGCGCGCCGCACAGACTGCAGGTAATCGGTCACCGTGAGGTCGTCATGCGCTGCTGAGCGCGGGTCCTTCCAAAAAACCTGCTGGCGGTAAGCCTCGGGTTGCTCGTCCAGAAACTCACCGCCCAGCTGCAAGCGTCCGGCATCTGGAGCCAACACCCCCGCCAAGAGTTCTAGAACCGTGGTCTTGCCTCGCCCGTCACCGCCCAGCACCAGCGCCACACCGGGTGCCAGTTGCGCAGAGAGGTCACGCAGCACTGCGCAGTGCGGGTAGGCAAAAGACAGATGGGACAGGTTGAGCATGAGGAGTCTCACTTGCCCCAGCTGTCCTTCAAACCCACCGCCAAATTGAACACCGGCTTGGTGGCGGTGTGGTCTACCCGGTCCGCCACAAAGTAGCCGTGGCGTTCAAACTGAAACTTGTCGTCGGCCTTGGCCGCAATGGCGCCACCGACGGCGAGTGATGGCTCGACGTAAGCGGTGATGAGTTGGATGCTGTCGGGGTTGAGTTGCGTCAAGAAGTCGTGGTCGCCGGTGCCTGGGTGCGCTTCGCTGAAGAGGCGCTCGTACAAGCGTACTTCGGCTTGCACTGCGTCGGCCACGCCAACCCAAGTGATGACACCTTTGACTTTGACGGCGTCGCTGCCGGGTGTGCCGCTTTTGGTGTCGGGGATCAAGCGGGCATGGACTTCGGTGACTTGGCCTGCGGCGTCTGTCGTTGCGCCGGTGCATTCAATCACGTGGCCGTACTTGAGGCGCACTTTGTTGCCGGGAGTCATGCTGCCATCGGCTGCAGGCTGCGGCGGGAAGAGCCTGAAAAAACCTTTCGGCGGCGTGGCTTCAAAGTCGCTGCGATCGATCCAGACTTCTTTGCCGATCTTGAAGTGGCGCTTGCCGAGCTCTGGGTGGTGCGGGTGAATCGGGGCGCTGCAGTCGTCCAGTGTGCCTTCGCCCATGACCTCGTCCCAGTTGCTCAACACCAGCTTGACCGGGTCCAGCACGGCCATGGCGCGTGCTGCGGATCCATCCAGCGTTTCGCGCAGGCAGCCTTCCAGCGTGCTGTAGTCGATCCAGCTGTCGCTTTTGGTGACGCCAATGCGTTCGGCAAAGAGTTGCAATGCTTCTGGCGTGTAGCCACGGCGGCGCAGGCCGACGATGGTGGGCATGCGTGGATCGTCCCAGCCGTTGACGCATTTTTCTGTCACCAGCTGCGCTAGCTTGCGTTTGCTGGTCATCACGTAGGTGAGGTTCAGGCGGGCAAATTCGTATTGGTGCGGGTGCGGCGTGGCGATCAGACCGCCTTCGGCCAATTTGTCTAGCAGCCAGTCATAAAACGGCCGCTGGTCTTCAAACTCCAGCGTGCAGATGCTGTGCGTGATTTGTTCCAGTGCGTCTTCAATCGGGTGCGCAAAGGTGTACATCGGGTAGATGCACCACTTGTCGCCGGTGTTGTGGTGCGTGGCGCGGCGAATGCGGTAGATGGCCGGGTCGCGCAGGTTGATGTTGGGCGACGCCATGTCAATTTTGGCGCGCAACACGGCGGCGCCGTCGACCAGTTCACCGTCCCGCATTTGCCTGAAACGTGTCAGGTTCTCAGCCGGTGTGCGGCTGCGAAAAGGACTGTCTGTGCCGGGGCGGCTGAAGTCGCCGCGGTGGATGCGCATGTCTTCGGCGCTTTGCTCATCGACGTAAGCCAAGCCGGCTTGCACCAGGTATTCGGCAGCGCGGTACATGAAGTCAAAGTAGTCGCTGGCTTGGTACAGATGCGTGGTGCCAGACCCGTCATGGGCTTGCCAGTCAAAGCCCAGCCACTTGACCGCGTCAATGATGGAGTTGACGTATTCGGTGTCCTCTTTTTCGGGGTTGGTATCGTCAAAGCGCAAGTGGCAAACGCCGCCGTAGTCGCGCGCCAAGCCGAAGTTCAGGCAAATACTTTTGGCGTGACCGATATGCAGGTAACCGTTTGGCTCAGGCGGAAAGCGCAGCCGCAACTTGGCTGGGTCGATCGGGCCGGCGGCGTGGTGTCCCGCGTCACCAGGTGAGCCGCCCCAGTGGCGGCTGGCATAGGTGCCCTCGGCCAAGTCTTTCTCGATGATCTGTCGCAAGAAGTTACTCGGCTTGACGACGTCCTTGGCAGAAGCGTTGGCGGAATGGGGGGCGGGTGGCGCAGAAGCAGGCATAGAACTCATAGTCGTATTTTAGACGGCGTACCTGGCGTTTACGTTTCGCAACGTACTTCACGCCAGAGCTTGTATTGCGTTGCCGTTGCCCGTCTTTAATGAGCACATGGGTACTTCGTGCCCATACAAGGAGTTAGAAATGAAAACTTTCATGCAAACCATCAGCCTTCCATCACGCAAGATCGCCAAGGTCATGGCCGCGACCACTTTGTTGATCGGCGTTGCCGGCTTTGTGTCCAGCGCTCGGGCAGACAACATTCATTGGTCCATCGGCCTGGGCTCACCGGGTGTCACCATTGGCATGACCAACGCTCGGCCGCTGCCCATTTTTGTGCAGCCTCAGCCGTATTACGGACAACCTTCACCCGTCTACATGCATCCGGGTGTGATCTATACGCAGCAAGTTCCGATCTATGTGCAGCCAGCGCCGATCTACCGATCAGGCTGGGCTCAGCAAGGTCGTGGCCATGGCATGGGTCAACGCCATGACCGTCGCTCCGGTCACCGTGACCAAGGCCGTGGGCCACAGGGGCGCGGTCACTGACCGAAGCGTGGCCCGGTGGTCAAAAAATCGTCTTCAGCCGCGGTGTTTGTTCGGCCAAGCACTGCATTGCGATACGGAAAGCGACCAAAGCGCTCAATGATGGCTTCGTGTTGGCGGGCAAAAGCGAGGTTGCTTTCAAGTTGTGTTTTGAGTGCTTCCGGGGCTTGCGCCAGCAAGCCTTCAAAACGATGAACGCATTCGCGTTGCATCTCAAGGTTTTCAGCGTGCATCAGCGGCATGTACAAAAAGACGCGACCGACCCAAGGCAAGGATGCCTCATCAGCTGGCCCCAGCGTCATCAGGCTCAGCCGCTGCGCTTGGGCGTCGCCGGCGAAGGCTTGCGCCTCGCCGCGAAAAATATTGCGCGAGAACTGGTCTAGCAATATGACCAGCCCCAGCCGGTTGATCGGCAGCGATTCCCAGTCGTGCAGCTCACCGCGCCATGCGGCCAGCAGCAGATCGCCAAACGAGTCTTTGATCTGCAGGTCCAGTGCTGCATCACCCATGAACCAACGGTCCTTCATGTCTTGGCTGGGCCAGCCAAGTTGCAGGCCGTCGCCCAGCCAAAACTGAAGGACTCGATGGGCTTCTGGTGACACAGGGGTGTTGGGCATGGTGATTGATTTTGAGGTGACAAAGGACACAACGATTAAACCGCAGGACATGGCCCATGTCGCTTTGATGCAAGCTTGTGGCGGGGTCGCTGAGCCAAGGCCTCAAGCATAATCAAGCCAACTTTTGGGGAACGTGAATTGGATATTGCACTGCTGATCAAAGCCGCCGTGATGGGCATCGTCGAAGGACTGACCGAGTTCTTGCCTATATCTTCCACCGGTCATTTGATTTTGGCCGGCGCCTTGCTCGAGATGAATGATGCCAAAGCCAAGGTCTTTGACATCGCCATTCAAACTGGCGCAATCTTTGCCGTAATTTTGGTTTTTTGGCAAAAAATTCGCGACACCGTGGTTGGTTTGCCGACAGAAAAACAGGCGCAGCGCTTGGCTCTGAATGTGTTGGTAGCCTTTGTCCCCGCGGTCATTCTGGGTCTGTTATTTGGCAAGACCATCAAGGCCCACTTGTTCAACCCGGTGGTGGTAGCGTCCGCGTTTATCGTTGGCGGTTTCATCATTTTGTGGGCTGAAAACCGCCACACAAATAACCCCGCATCGGCGCG
>CANFJF010000143.1 GCA_947447355.1 Comamonadaceae bacterium | reverse complement strand
TCGCTTCACTCGCGATGATGCATTTTTTGTCACTGCGAGCGAAGCGCGGCAGTCCATCACCGCGCACCTCGACGATGGATCGCCGCGCTGCGCTCGCGATGACGCATTTTTTGTCGCTTCGCTCGCGATGATGTATTTTTTGTCACTGCGCTTGCGATGACTAGAACGATAAACAACCAAAAGGAGACAACCATGCAACGCAGAACTTTTGTGAGCAGCGCCGTCGCCGGTGCCGCCTTGGTGGTGGCCCCCATGCTGAAGGCGCAAACCTTGCCGAACGGGCCGATTCGCATCATCGTCGGTTTCCCGCCGGGGGGTGGCACCGATGCGCTGGCGCGGGTGGTCGGGCAAAAGCTCTCGGTCATGTGGAACACCTCCATCATCATTGAAAACAAGGCCGGTGCTGCTGGCGTGATTGCGGCCGACTACGTTTCCAAGCAAGCAAGCGATGGCAACACCTTGCTGATGGCGCACATCAACAGCCATGCGCTGGCGCCCAGTTTGGTGCCTAAGCTCGGCTATGTGGTGGAGCGCGACTTTGTACCGATTGCGCTGGTGGGCGTCACGCCGAACCTGTTGATCTGCAACGAAGCTCAACCTGCCAAAACGGTCAAAGACTTGGTCGAGTTGTGCAAAAAGAATCCCGGCAACATCAGCTTTGCTTCAGCGGGGGGCGGTTCGGCCCAGCACTTGGCGCTGGAAATGTTCAAGCTGCGCGCCGGTATTGACGCGTTGCATGTGCCCTACAAAGGATCCGGCCCTGCCTTGATCGACCTGATCGGCGGGCAGGTGAATTACTGCTTTGAAACCATGACCTCGGCCACGCCGCATGTCAAAAGCGGCAAGGCGATTGCGATTGCGCAAACCCGCACCAAGCGGGCCAAAGGTCACCCCAATGTGCCAACCATGGACGAATCGGGCTTCCCTGGTTTTGACGCCACAACTTGGTATGGCTTGGTGGGCCCGGGCAAGCTGCCGCAGGCCATGGCCAAGCGCATGAACGACGACATCAACCGTGTCATGGCGATGCCCGACGTGATGGACAAGTTTGAGCAATATGGCGCTGAAGATGGCGGCGGTTCGACTGAGCGTTTTGCCGAGTTCATCAAGATCGAGCAGGCTAAATGGGCCAAGGTGATCAAGGAAGCCAAGGTCACCACAGCAGGATGATCGAGCCCGGGCCTAGCTTGCGCTAACATCAAAGTCCAGCGTGCTTTTTCAGGGCGCTGGACTTTTTATTTCCGGCAGGCGGCCTTTTTGTGGTGTCTGCCGAGACAACTTTTGGATTTCCTTTGACGTCAAGCACTTTCTTCCCTGCGGATACTTTATCGCCATCATCCAACCCTGAGTCACCTGCCCGTTTTGGCAGTGGTCAGTCTGTCAAGCGTCTTGAAGACGACAAACTGCTGATCGGGGCCGGCCAGTACACGGCTGACGTCAACCCGGCAGACCAGGTTCACATTCACTTTCTGCGCTCGCCGTACCCGCATGCGCGCATTGTTTCGATCGACAACGCGACGGCTTTGACCCTGCCCGGCGTGCTGAAAATTGTCACCGGTGCTGACCTGGTCGCGGCGGGTGTGAAGCCGATTCCGGGTTCCGTTTTCAAGCGGATCGACCCTATCCCTTGTGCCGCGCCTGAGCGCCGTGCGCTGGCGCACGAGCGGGTGCGCTTTGTCGGTGAGGCGGTGGTTGCCGTGGTGGCGTTGACCTTGCAGCAAGCGCGTGATGCCGCGGATGCGATTGAGGTTGACTACGCCGAACTGCCAATGCTGGTGAATTTGGACGATGCCACGGCCGTAGACGCGCCGATTTTGAACGACAAGGCGGTTGACAACATTGCCGGTGAAACGCGCTATGGCAGCGTTCCGGCCACAGCCGAGGCTTTTGCAAAAGCCGCGCATGTGGTCAAGCTCGACATCGTCAATCAACGCTTGTCGGCGCTGACTCTGGAGCCGAGAACGGTGCTGGCCCACTCTGACCCGGCGACCGGGCGTCTGACGATTCGCTTGAGCTCGCAAATGCCATCGGGTGTGCGCAATTCAGTCTGCGACTTGCTGGGTATGGAGCGCGCCGATGTGCGCGTGGTGGTGGGCGACGTGGGTGGCGGCTTTGGCATGAAAACCGGCGTCTATCCGGAAGACTTGACGATTGCTTTTTGCGCCCGTGCGTTGCAGCGGCCGATCAAGTGGGTGGCCGACCGCAGCGAAGAATTCATCTCTGCGCTGCATGGCCGTGACTTGCAGACGCAGGCTGAATTGGCACTCGACGCCACGGGCAAGATTCTCGCGCTGCGAGTAGCCTCCAAGGCCAACATAGGAGCCTACCCCACGGGCACCGGTGCCGCCATCCAGCTCATGATTGGGCCGTGGGTGCAGACCAGTGTTTACGACATCCAGACCATCGATTTCCATTTCAAGGCGGTGTTGACGAACACCTCGCCGATCGGTGCTTACCGCGGTGCGGGTCGTCCTGAGGCGATCTTCAGCATGGAGCGCTTGATGGACGAAGCCGCGCGGCAGACCGGCATGGACCGCGTTGAGCTGCGGCGTCGCAACTTTATTGCACCCGCCCAAATGCCCTACAAAAACCAGATGGGCCAGACCTACGACTGCGGCCAGTTTGAATCCATCATGGACCAAGCGCTGGTGCTGGCTGACTGGTCCGGCTTTGCAGCGCGCGCGGCAGACTCGGCTAAGCGCGGCTTGCTGCGCGGCCAAGGCATCGCTACTTTCCTCGAATGGACCGGCGGCAATGCGCTCGAAGAAACCGTCACAGTGGCGGTGCAAGCCGACGGCATGATCGAGGTTTTTTCAGCCGTCAACGGCATGGGGCAGGGCATTTTGACCTCGCTCGCGCAGTTGGTGGTGGACGCCTTTGGCGTGCCGATTGAGCAAGTGCGTGTGGTCCTCGGTGACACCGATCGGGGCGATGGTTTTGGCAGCGCTGGTTCGCGTTCGCTGTTCACCGGTGGCTCGGCCATGCGCATTGGCGCTGACCGCACTATTGCCGAAGCCAAGCGGCTGGCTGCGCAGGAGTTTGAAGCCTCTGCGGCTGACATCGAGTACCGCAACGGCCGCCTGCAAGTGATTGGGACGGATCTGAGCACCGACATTTTTGCGCTGGCCGGGCGGCAAGCCGAGCAGCGTATTTTCATGAATTCGACCTCGGCCGCCAGCGGACCGAGCTGGCCGAATGGTTGCCATATCAGCGAGGTCGAAATCGACCCGTTGACGGGCCACGTGGCGGTGGTGGCGTATGCCTCTGTCAACGATGTCGGTCGGGTGGTGAACCCGATGATCGTGCGCGGTCAGCTTGACGGCGGTGCGGTGCAAGGCATCGGCCAGGCGCTGTATGAGCAAGTGGTCTATGACCGCGAAACCGGTCAGCCATTGACGGGTAGTCTGATGGACTATGTTGCGCCACGAGCCGAAGACTCACCCGTCTTCAAGACCGAGATGGACACCTCGGTGCCTTGCTTGAACAACCCGCTCGGTGTCAAAGGCGTGGGCGAACTCGGCACCATTGGCGCAACCCCGACCGTCGTCAATGCCGTCGCCGATGCGCTGGCACGTGCTGGTATGGCGGCTAAAGCGCCGTTGCTGCAAATGCCGCTGTCTTCAGCCCGGGTTTGGGCGTTGATGCAGCAGCGCTGAATAAGATGGTTGTGCTGCCTGGCGAAAACTTACTCTGCATTAGCGTGTGTACCAAACAACGGGTGATTTAAATAATGGCAGCCTCAATTTTTCAGACAAATCCATACGATTTATCCAAGTTGCTTGAAGATTGTCACCGTGGTGTCTTGCAACTCCCAGACTTTCAGCGCAGCTGGGTCTGGGACGAAGACCGTATCAAAAGCTTGATTGCTTCCATTTCGCGCGCCTTTCCAGTCGGCGCATTGATGACGTTGGACACAGGCGGAGATATTAATTTCAAGCCTCGGCCAATCGAAGGTGCCCCCGTAGCGGCTAAAGAATGCAAACCAATGTCATTGTTGCTAGATGGGCAGCAGCGCATGACCTCTTTGTATCAAGTCACCATGCGGGGAAAAGTGGTTGAAACCGTGACAACCAAGAAAAAGATTGTCAAACGCTGGTTCTATATTGATATTCGCAAGGCGCTTGATCCGTCCGTAGATCGCGAGGAAGCGATCATCGGTGTTCCAGAAAATAAGATCGTACGCGGCGAGTTTGGCCGCGAGGCAGGGCCTGATTTGTCGACTGCTGAGCATGAATACAAATCACTTTTGTATCCGGTGGGTAAGGTCTTTGACTGGGACCACTGGCAGGACGGGTTCGATCAAGTGTGGGCGGGTGATGCCAACGCCACAGTGCGGGAGGAATTCCGTCGGTTTAAGCGTGAAGTTCTGGAAAACTTCAAGTACTACCGTGTACCCGTGATTGCTTTGGATCGCTCAACCTCCAAGGAAGCGGTCTGTGTGGTCTTTGAAAAAGTGAACACGGGGGGTAAACCGCTGGATGCTTTTGAGCTGGTCACCGCCATGTATGCCGCTGATGGGCATGAACTACGCAAGGATTGGTTCGGTGATGACGTCCACAAAGGGCGTCACCTTCGCTTCGTAGATACCTTGCGACCTGCGGACTCCGTGACTGGGATCCTTGGCAAGGTGGGGAATACCGATTTCTTGCAGGCGGTCTCGCTTTTCTACACGCGTGAGCGGCGGCGTGAGGCTGAGCAAGCTGGCAAGCAAGGAAAAGAATTGCCGGCAGTGACTGGAAACAGGCAAGCGCTATTGGGCTTACCACTTGCTGCCTATAAGCGCTACGAGAAACAAGTAGAGCAGGGGTTTTTTCATGCGGCTAAGTTTTTGCACATGCTGCATATTTACAGGATTTATGACTTGCCCTACCAGTCTCAGATCGTTCCTTTGGCCGCCATTCTTTCCGATATTGGTGATGCTTGGGAACATGAGGCGAACCGCGAAAAATTGATTCGTTGGTATTGGAACGGCGTATTTGGCGAGCTGTATGGATCGGCCGTCGATACTCGGATTGCCCGGGATTTCATGGAAGTACCCGTTTGGTTGCGGGGCGGTGCTGAGCCGTCAACAGTCAGTGAGACCATGTTCCGCGCAGACCGTTTAAAAACGATGCGCATGCGTTTATCTGCCGCCTATAAAGGCGTTAACGCATTACTTATGAAGGTCGGTGCGCAAGATATTCGTTCAGGACAGAAGTTTGACCACACTGTTTTTTTCGGAGAGAACGTCGATATTCATCACATAT
>CANFJF010000142.1 GCA_947447355.1 Comamonadaceae bacterium | reverse complement strand
GCGCTGCGCTCGCAGTGACAGGAATGATGACGCCGTGACGGTTGTGTTGTGACCAGTCCGTCACTGCGAGCGAAGCGCGGCCATCCATGACTGCGAATACGGGCCCCTAGACTGCCGCGCTGCGCTCGCAGTGACAGGAATGATGACGCCGTGACGGTTGTGTTGTGCCCAGTCCGTCACTGCGAGCGCAGCGCGGCAGTCCATCTCCGCACACCTCAGTCCTTGCGTGCGCGCTCATAGATCGGCAGCACCCTTGGCAGGTTGCGTTCAATGTCAGCAATGCGGGTGTTGCCCGCCGGGTGCGTGCTGAGCCATTGTGGCGGTGCGCCTTGGCTGCTGGCCGCCATTTTTTGCCACAACGTGATGCCGGCGCGCGGGTCGTAGCCGGCACGGGCTGCCAGTTCCAGCCCCACCAAGTCGGCCTCTGACTCGTCAGACCGGCTGAAGGTCATGTTCAGCAGTTGCACGCCGTAGTTGGTCACCGTGCGGCCCAAATCGCCCAGTCCAAACAACTGCGACAACACACCAGCGCCAATGCTAGTGGCCGCACTTTTACCCATCCGGGCGCGTGCGTGCTCGCGCAGAGCGTGGGCAATTTCATGGCCCATGATTTGCGCCACCTCGTCGTCAGTGAGTTGCAACTGCTCCAGAATGCCAGTGTAAAAAGCGATTTTGCCGCCCGGCATGCAGAACGCATTGATCTGCTTGCTGCCGATCAAGTTGACCTCCCACTTCCAGGTCTTGGCGCGCGGGTTCCACTCATTGGTGAATGGGATCAGGCGCTGGGCGATGCGGCGCAAGCGAATCACTTGCGCGTTGTCGGCCGAGCCCAAGGCTTTTTTGCTGGCCGCTTGCATCAAAATTTCGGTGTACTGCTTGGCGGCCGAGGCTTCGATGTCGTCGGCCGGCACCAGCTGGGCAAAGCCGGAGTTGCCGCCCACGTCGACGCCTTCGCGCTGCGCCCAGGCAGCACCGGGTAACGCCAATACCGCCAGTGTCGCCAGTGTCGCCACCAGCAAGGCCGATGAAAAACGCCAGCGCCACGTCATTGCCACGCCCGACCGCCAAATATTTTTTTCATGGTCTGAGTATTCCATTGTTTGAATGTCCGAGTCTCTGAAAGCCAAGTCACGCCGTATTATTCCCGCATGCGCCAAACCGTCAGTGAGCCAACTTCTGCCAACCGCCCGCCCGCCCGGCCGAGCTGGGGCCAAACCCTGCGCGTGTACCTGGAACCGCCCACGCTGCGCATGGTGCTGCTGGGGTTTTCGGCCGGCCTGCCCTTGCTGCTGGTCTTTGGCACGCTGAGTTTTTGGCTGCGCGAAGCCGGCATTGACCGCACCACCATCGGCTACCTGAGTTGGATCGGTCTGGCCTACGGCTTCAAATGGGTCTGGGCGCCGCTGGTCGACCGGCTGCCGATTGTCTTGCTGACGCGCTGGTTGGGCCGGCGCCGCAGCTGGTTGCTGCTGTCGCAAAGCGTCATCATGGCGGCCTTGATCGGACTCGCCTTCACCGACCCACGCTTGGCCCTGATGCCGATGGTCTGGTGCGCGCTGGCAGTCGCAGTCGCGTCGGCCACGCAAGACATTGCGCTGGACGCTTACCGCATTGAATCCGCCGACGTGCAACGGCAAGCCGCGCTGGCGGCGTCCTACCAAACGGGTTACCGTATCGCCATGATCTGGGCCGGCGCAGGCGTGCTGTGGATCGCCGCACGCGCCGAAGTCGCCGGCGTCACGGGCTATCAACAAGATGCCTGGCAAACCGCGTATCTGGTGATGGCGGCGTCGATGCTGCTGGGCATGGTCACGGTTTTGTTTTCGCCCGAGCCCATCGCCATCGTCATGCCGCGCGCGCGCAATGCAGCCGAGTGGCTGAAGGGTGCGCTGGTCGATCCTTTCGCTGACTTTTTAAAGCGCTACGGCAAGCAAGCGGCCTTGATCTTGGCGCTGATTGCGATGTACCGCATCAGCGACGTGGTGATGGGCATCATGGCGAATCCGTTTTATGTGGACATGGGTTTCAGCAAGGACGAAGTCGCTGCGGTGACCAAAGTGTTCGGCGTCATCATGACCTTGGTAGGCGCATTTGTAGGCGGTGCGTTGGCCATGCGCTTTGGCGTGATGAAGGTGCTGATGCTGGGCGCCGTGCTGAGCGCCGGGACCAACCTGCTGTTCGCCTGGCTCGCCACGCGCGGCCATGACCTGAGTGCACTGATGTTCGTCATCTCGGCCGACAACTTGGCCAGTGGCATCGCTTCGGCGGCCTTCATCGCCTACCTCTCGGGTCTCACTAACGTCAATTATTCGGCCACACAGTACGCCTTGTTCAGCTCCATGATGCTGCTGCTGCCGAAGTTTTTGGCCGGTTATTCAGGTGCCTTTGTGGACGCCTACAACTACCAGACATTTTTCATTGGTACGGCGCTGTTGGGGGTGCCGGTGTTGTTGCTGGTCTGGCTGGCCTCCAAGCAAGCCACGCAGGCCGCCATCGACACCTGCGAGCGTTGAAACTCTGCAGCAAGATTTACCGCATCTTTACGGCGACTTCAAGCAGGCTTGCCGGGGTTCAGCCAAGATAGGCCTTTACGCTCTCGACCGAGACCTTGCCCATGACGCAACAACTTTTGATGATTGAAGATGACAACCGCCTCGCCGCCATGGTGGGCGACTACCTGCGCCAGTCGGGCTACGGCTTCACGCATGCAGCCGATGGCAACAGTGGCCTGGAGGCACTCGACAACAGCGAACCCGATCTCGTCATCCTCGATTTGATGCTACCCGACATGGACGGCTTGGAAGTCTGCCGTCGCATCAAAAGCCGCAGCGTCAACAGCGACAAGTCCAACGTGGCGGTGCTGATGCTGACCGCCAAGGGCGACCCGATGGACCGCATCATCGGCCTCGAAATAGGCGCCGATGACTACTTGCCAAAACCGTTTGAGCCGCGCGAATTGCTGGCCCGCATCCGGGCCGTGTTGCGGCGCGGCGCCGAAGTCAACCCGTCGAATGGCCATGCTAACGGTAGCGCCGCGCTGCACAAAGTCATGCGCTTCGGCACCCTCGAGATTGACCGCGATGCCCGCGTTGTGTCGGTCGCCGGTACCGTGCGCGAACTCACCTCGTATCAGTTCGACTTGCTGGTGGCGATGGCCGAGCGGGCTGGCCGCGTGCTCAGCCGTGATCAGATCATGGAGGCCGTGCGCGGCCGTGAACTCGAAGCCTTTGACCGCTCCATTGACGTCCACATGGGTCGTATCCGCAGCGCCATTGAAGTCGACGCGAAAGACCCCAAACGCATCTTGACGGTGCGCGGTGTGGGCTACGTGTTTGCCCGGCAGCAAGACTGAGATACAGATGATGTGGTCTCGCTTCACATCGCATTTGTACGTCCGCATCTGGCTGGCTGTGGTGCTGACCGTCGCGGTGCTGACGTTTTCTGTCGGCTGGGCTTGGCGCATGACGGCCGACGCGCAGCCACCGATCCGCGAAGTGGTGATTCGCAACGCGTCTGGCGACGTCATTGGCACCGCACAAACAGCCATGAACCGGCGCCCGGGCCAAGATCTGAATTTTGAAGTGGTCACCACTGATGGTCGCACGCTGGACGTTCATTTACCGCGCCCGAAACACCCGCCCGGCAGCAGCTTTTGGGTGCGTCCACCGTTTGGTTTTTTCTGGATGCTCACCATGGTCGGTTTGGCCGTGGCCTTGGCCGCCTACCCGATCATCCGACGCCTGACCTTGCGTCTCGAAGCCTTGCAACGCGGCGTTGAGCGCTGGGGCAGCGGTGACTTGTCAGCCCGCGTGTCAGTGCAGGGCCAAGACGAAGTGGCTTTTCTGGCAGCACGCTTCAACAACGCGGCCGAGCGCATTGAAACCTTGATGGATTCACAGAAAGCCTTGCTCAACGCGCACAAGAATTTATTGGCCAATGCCTCGCACGAGCTGCGCTCCCCGCTGACCCGCATTCGCATGGGACTGGAGATGTTGAGCGCAGACATCGGATCGCCGCAACGCATTGAAATCTCCCGAAGCATCACCGAACTCGACCAACTGATCGATGAAATTTTGCTGGCAAGTCGGTTGGACTCGGGTCAAACCGACAGCGAGCCGATGGAAGTGCTGGACCTGACGGGTCTGGCGGCGGAAGAATGCGCGCGCGTGAACGCGGAACTGAAGGCCGAACTGGCGCATCCTGCGAACACAGACGAGTCGCACAGCCTGCAACTGCGCGGCTCGCCGCGACTGCTGCGCCGACTGCTGCGCAATCTGCTGGAAAATGCCAAGCGTTACAGCGACGGCGACGTGACACTGGCGTTGGCGCAGGGCGGCAGCATGGCCCAACCGACCGCCGTGATTCGTGTCAACGACCACGGCCCCGGCGTACCGGTAGACCAACGCGAACGCATCTTTGAACCGTTTTACCGGCTCCCGGGTGCGAGTGAACGCGATGGTGGTGTGGGCTTGGGGCTGGCTTTGGTCAAATCCATCGCCGAACGCCACAGCGGCCGTGTGCGCTGCGAAGACAACCCGGGCGGCGGCGCCTCGTTTGTGGTCGAGTTGCCGATCCATCTCGACGCATAACGCAGCGATTCAAGCATCGGCATAGCGAGCGAATCGTTCGTCACTGCGAAAGCAAAAATCCCCGTCAATGCGAGCGCAAAAACCTCGTCGATGCGAGCGCAAAAAATACCGTCACTGCGAGCGCAGCGTGGCAGTCCATGAGCCCGAATCCGCAGTCTTGGATTGCCGCACTGCGATCGCAATGACGGAACCTTGGATTGCCGCGCCGCTCGCAATGAAGGAACAGATGGATGGCTTAGCTACGCTTGCCATCATGGGAATTTGCGTCCTCAGTGATGCGGGCTGAAGTGCTCGCCGTCTTTGAGCTTGTACAAGGTGCTGCAATACGGGCAACGGGCTTGCCCGGTGTCGGCCAAACCCAAATAAACCTTGGGATGACTGCTCCACTGGCTCATGTTCGGGTTGGGGCAGAAAACGCCGCCTTGGCTGTTGAGTTCGCTGGCGCGGAGTTCAACCACGGCACCGGTTTTTTCAGATTTACTCATGCTGGGTGCCTTAAACGCGGCTCAGCCAGCTGGCGTATTTCGGGTTGCGGCCGTTGACGATGTCAAAGAACGCGGCTTGGATTTTTTCCGTGATCGGGCCGCGTGAGCCGGTGCCGATGTCAATCCGGTCGAGCTCACGAATCGGCGTCACTTCAGCCGCCGTGCCCGAGAAAAACGCTT
>CANFJF010000141.1 GCA_947447355.1 Comamonadaceae bacterium | reverse complement strand
GATTCACCGAGGCCATCAATCCGTGCAAACCGAAGTGATGACGCTGACAGCTGGACGCGGTGTGGATCTGGTGCTGGACCATGTGGTCGGCCCGGGCTTCAGCACGCAGCTGGACATGCTGGCCCCGCTGGGAACTTTGCTGTCTTACAACGCGCTGGCTGGCTTGCCTTCTGACAACCTGTTGGGTGACATGCGCCGCTTGCTGGGCAAAAGTTTGGGCGTGCGCTGTTACTCCATTCACACGCTTGACCAAGCACCCGCACAGCGTCGCGCCCTGATGGAGCGCGCCATCTCACTCATGGCCTCCGGCGTGCTCCGGCCGCCACCGCCAATGCTGTTTGCGCTGCGTGATGCCCGGCAAGCGCACACCTTGTTGGATGCGGGTCAGACGCTGGGGAAAATGGTCTTGCTGCCGCAGCGCTAAGACAGCCGCGCCGACCGATTAGCCATCAAAGATCAGCGCTGTCCATCGTGCACACTGACGTTCTCTTTGGTCAGCCCGCCCAGACGCTGGTGCACCCGACCACCCGTTCCCATGACCAAGCCAAACAAAATTTCATTCGGTCGTGGTGCATCTTGGATCCCGATTTCCATCGTGTTGAAGTGGCTGCGAACATAGGACGCGTGGATGTAATGCAGCGGGACCATCAGTCGGTAGCCAGTCGCCGCGACAGCCTTGGCGGCAGGCACCATGGCCTTGGGCTCGCCCAACAGCGCACGCATCGCCCAGCCACCCGCTTCGTGCCAAACGGCACCGTGCTCTAGCTCGCCATTGACCCCCACAATGGCGGCCTTGCTGTAAACCTCGATATTGTCTTTGCCAAGTGTGTCGACGAGTTCCTGCGCTAAGAGCGTTCCCAAGGATCGGAGCTCCGCCATGAACGGCATGAGGTTTTCCTCATACCGACCAGCGTAGGGGTTTTGAATGACCGCACAGGCAGCGGCCAACTTCACTGGTTTTTCAGCAACAGGCCCTCCTTCATGAAAGATCGTTTCAATCGTCAGGCTGCGTTTTCTAATTTGGATTAAGGACATTTTTTGCTTCGTTGTGTCTTGTTTATTGCTTCGGTATTTTGGCATCAGCCACCACCTGCACCCAGCGACTGAGCTCAGAGGCGACCATGGCTTTCATCTCTTCGGGTGTGCTGCCGCGGACCTCACCGCCAATGTCTTCAAGCCGCGTCTTCACCGCCGGAATCTGCAACGCCTTGAGCATTTCTGCATTGAGCCGATCGACCACAGCGCGCGGTGTACCCGCTGGTGCCATCAACCCGGCCCATGACCGCACGTCGTAGCCGACCACGCCCTGCTCGCTAACGGTCGGCACATCTGGCAAACCCGGCCAACGCTGCGAACCCGTGGCCGCCAGCGCGCGCAGTTTGCCGGCCTTGATGTTGCTCAGCACGGCAGTAGGCGGCGCGATGATGAAGGGCACGTCACCCGCCAGCAGCGCGGTGAGAGAGGCTGCATCTCCGCGGTACGGCACGTGCAACATGTCGACGCCCGCCATCTTCGCCAGCAGTTCACCCGCCAAATGATGCGTTGAACCAATGCCGGCAGTGCCATAGGCCACCGCCCCGGGCGCGCTTTTGGCCGCGGCGAGCACGTCTTTGAAATTGCGGAATTTCGAATTGGCTTGCGTGACGATGAGGAAGGGGAAGTACGTGATGGTCGAGACCATCTCGAAACTGCTGACGGTCTGGTAGCCCAGCGTGTTGTACAACGCACCGGCGACCACATGACCACCAGTGGCGAGCAGCAGCGTGTAGCCATCGGGCTTGGCGCGGGAGACGGTGGTGGCAGCGATCGTGCCGCCAGCACCGGCTTGGGCTTCGACCACGAGCGGCTGGCCCAGCGTTTTGCCCATTTCACCGCCCACCAAGCGCGCAATCGCGTCGGCATTGCCGCCGGGCGCGAAGCCTTGCAAGATGCGGATCGGGCGCTCAGGATAGCTCTGAGCCCACGTCGGCAAGCTGGCCGCAGCACCGGCTGCACCGATGCTTAAGAAGAGTCTTCGGTCCATCTTTTGTCTCCTTTTGTTTCAGAACTCCTGCCTGGACCTCTGACGGGCCCATGGCAGGTCAGCCTTGCTCAGGCGCCGGCGACGATCGGGTTGCGCAGGGTGCCAACCGCTTCGATTTCGACTTCCACCACATCCCCGGCCCGCATGACCAGCGGCGGTTTACGGCTCCAGCCGACCCCGGCGGGCGTGCCGGTAGCGATGACGTCGCCCGGCACCAGCGTGAAGATGGTTGAGGCGTAATTGATCAACGTCGGGATGTCAAAAATCATGTGGCCGGTGTGGCTGGACTGCTCAACCTTGCCATTCAGACGCGTGACCAATTTGAGTTCACGGCCAGGTGCGATTTCATCGGCGGTGACCATCCACGGGCCAAAACCGCCGGTGGCTTCGAAGTTTTTGCCGGAAGCAATTTGCTTGGCATGGAACTGCCATTCGCGCACGCTCGCGTCGTTGTAGCAGGCGTAGCCGGCGACGTATTGCCAAGCGTCTTCTTTCGGGATGTTGCGGCCTTCTTTGCCGATGATGACGGCCAGCTCGCCTTCCCAGTCCAGCGAGTCAGACACCTTCGGGTTGACGATGGGCTGGTTGTGTCCGATTTGTGAGCGCCAGACACGCAAGAAGATCGGTGGTTGCTCAGACAACTCACGGTGCATGCCGGCGGCCAGCACTTCTTTGTGGTGGTCCATGTAATTGCGCACGGCACAAATGATTTTTTCAGAGCGTGGGATCACTGGCAGGTAATGCAGGGTCGCCAAAGGGCCGTCAATGGGTGCGCCTTTGGCGTGCTCTGCGGCCTTCAAGTACTCGCCCGAACCGATGTACTCGGCCAGCGTCGGCAGCTGCGGTCGGCTGCGACTCAGGTTGACCACCTCATCGCCAATGGCGGCGCCATAGCATTCCTGGCCTTGATGCATGTACGACAGTAATCTCATGAAATCTCCAACAGTTAAAACAAAAAATCAACGTTCAATCACGCCGCCGATTGGCGTTCAAATTGGGCGCGCCAATCGGCCAGTGGCATGAAGGTCGGGTCGGCCCGGCAGATGGCCTCGGTCTCGCGCATCAGCTCTGCATCGCTCTTGCTGAGGTCGAGCGGGTCGCCATGCGGCTGAGCCACGTACCAAGGCGTGTCGAGATAGACCTCGATGGTGTTGCCCTCGGGGTCTGAAAAATAAATCGACAATGCGTTGCCGTGATTCAGACCGCGCAAATTGGTCGCCCCATGGGCCAGCGCTGCAGCTTGCGCATCGCGGATGTGCTGGATGTTGGGCACGGCAAACGAAATCTGCATGACGGTGCTGAAGTTAGCTTCCGGCGGGCGACCTGACGCCAACACCAGTTGGTGGTGCTGGTCAGGACTGGCACTCATGAACACCAGCTCGCTCTTGAAAGTTCGCCCGACACCGCGGTCGGTCACCGTGAGCCCGAAAACTTCTGTGTAAAAAGACACCATGCGCACGATGTCAATGACAAAAATTCCAAAGTGCGAAGGCGTCGGCCGAGTCACTGAAAGCATGAGGTTCTCCTAAATTGAAATGACGTTCGTGGGTGTTCAGCTGTGGCTGGCCTCAAAACGCTGAAGGGCCGCTTCAACATTCGCCTGGGTGCTGCGAATGTGCTCGGCCAGCAACATGCAGGCAGTCTCCACATCACCCTTGAGCACGGCGTCCATCAAGCGCCGATGCTCTTTGCTCTTGTTGTGATGAGCCACACGATGACGCGCCGAGTAACGCCGGTAACGCTCGGCCTGGTCAAACAAGCTCGCACACAAGTCGCGTTGTCGCTGCGATGGGCAGGCCGCCAGCAACGCTAAGTGGTAGTCCCGGTGCAGACCACTCCACGTGTCGTTGAGCACCTTCGGCCCTTCACCCAGCTGTGACTCAACCTTGGCCAGGCGATGGGCCGCCGCAACGATGGCCGCTTCCCAGGCATCGTCGCCGTGTTGCATGGACTGACGCAACGCCGCGACATCGACCAACAATCGCATGTGCGTGATGTCCGCCAAGTCGTCACGCGAAATCGGTGCGACCCTGAACCCCTTGCGCTCATCGGCCCGGACCAACCCTTCTTGGCTCAGGCGGTTGAGGGCTTCGCGCAACGGGCTGCTTGAAAAACCATAGCTGGATTGCAGTTCGTCGATCTTGAGTTTGGCGCCCGGCTCGAAAGCCCCCGCGAGAACGGCATGGCGCAACTGCGCAAAGGCTTGCTCAGACAGTGGTGTGTGGATCGGGAACATGGCGGAAGGCATCGGGTGAGTGTTTTTTGTTTTTGCAACTTTATGCATAAAGTTGAATTTTGTGCATAGTACTTACCCGAACTGACATTCAGGCGACTGTTTTCTCGGCGTACCATCCGCGCATGAACCGCCCCACCCTCTCCTCCACTGCCCCCGTCAAGGCGCTCAGCGCCAGCGCCTTTGCCACGCTGCTGTTGGTCGCGCTGATGATGGGCGGTAACCATGTCGCCGCCCGCATTGCCTTCAACAATGGCACCGACGTGGCAACGGCGGTGGTCTTTCGCAGCTGGGGGACGGCGCTGGTCATTGCCATCATCATCGTGGTGCAAGGTGCCCGCCTGCATTTCAGCGGGCGCCACAAACGCGTGCTGCCGGTCATCGGTTTGTTGATCGGCGTGCAGAGCTTGTGCATCTATTCATCCGTGGCCCTGCTGCCGGTGGCGTTGGCGCTGCTGGCGTTTAACACTTACCCGATCTGGACGGCGCTGTGGGCCTGGGTGATTTACCGTCA
Source organism: Comamonadaceae bacterium (assembly GCA_947447355.1). Classification (GTDB taxonomy): domain Bacteria; phylum Pseudomonadota; class Gammaproteobacteria; order Burkholderiales; family Burkholderiaceae_C; genus Polaromonas. The sequence continues at coordinate 486 of CANFJF010000141.1, read as the reverse complement.
GCGACCGGAACGCGCCATGCTCATGGCCATGCCGGTGATCTTGCTGGGGCTGGCGCTGGCGCTCGATGTGCTGGGTGCCGCTTCAGGCTTGGGTGCTTCCGGCCAATGGTCCCGCATCGGGGCGGGCGTTGGCTTTGCCATGGCGGCCGCCGGAACCTTTGCGCTGGCGCTGGTGTTGACACAAAACGAGGCCGCAGACTTAGATGCCCGCGTGCGCACCGCCACCACCTTGATGCTGACCGGTTTGGTGGGCTTGAGCGTGGTCGTCGGCCAAGGCGGCTTTCATTTTCCGCAAGCGGTGGCCGGTTGGTGGGGCCTGGCCGCGCTGACGTTTTTGTATGGCACCGCGTTCACCATCTTGTTCGCGGTACTGCCCAAACTGGGCGTGGTCGGCAACTCGGCCATCATGAATGTGGAGCCGGTATTTGCCTTGGTCTTGGCTTGGTTGCTGCTGGGCCAAAGCATCGCGCCGGTGCAAGTGGCCGG
>CANFJF010000140.1 GCA_947447355.1 Comamonadaceae bacterium | reverse complement strand
TTCCATCATGCGCATGAGGCCGCCCTCGATACGCTTGGCAATCTCGATCTCGCCTTCGCGGGTCAGCAACTCGACCGTGCCCATTTCGCGCATGTACATGCGGACCGGGTCGGTGGTGCGGCCAAACTCGCTGTCGACAGTCGAGAGTGCGGCCTCGGCTTGCTCTTCAGCTTCTTCTTCGGTGGCGACTGTCGAGCCGGTGTTGTTCAGCAGCAGGGTTTCAGCATCAGGCGCTTGCTCGAACACGGCAACGTCCATGTCGCTGAGCATGTTGACAACCACTTCGAGGGTTTCCGCATCGACCAGTTTGTCGGGAAGGTGATCGGAAATCTCGCCGTGTGTCAGGTAGCCGCGTGTCTTACCGAGCTTGATCAGGATCTTCAAACGTTGGCGACGCTTGAGCATGTCTTCTTCAGACAGCACAGCTTCGTCGAGTCCGAACTCTTTCATCAAGGCACGTTCTTTGGACTTACTGATTTTCATCCGCAGTGGCTTGACCTTCTCGGTTGTCTCGGGCACCGGTTCGCCGACCAAGTCGTCTTCAATGTCCGACATGTCTTCGTCGCCATCACCTTTGGATGAGGTCTTTGGCTTGCGGCCGCGCTTGGCGCCAGTGGCTGGAGAGTCGCCTTCGGCGGCAGGATTTTTAGGCGGACGGCCTGGTTTTTTCTTGGCTGGCGCGTCTGCAATGGCTGCTGCAGGCGTGGCCTTAAGCGCGGCCTCTTTGGGGGCAGAGGGTTTGGCGGTAGGACTGGACTTAGAGGGCACGGACGGTTCTTTCTTCGGGATCTTTTCGGATTTGGCAGACGCTTTGCCCGCTGGGGCAGGTCGATCAGTCGCTTTGTTGGATATGACGCCCTTTTTGGCAATTTCAACCTTTGCATTGCGCGCAGCGCTTGGCTTGGTTGAGCTCACGGCAGGCTTGGCCGTCGCTTTTTTGGCTGCTGGTTTAGCGGCTGTTTTCGCCATCGGCTTGGCAGCAGGTTTTTTTGCAGTCGTTTGAGCGACAGGTTTCACGGGCTTCTTGGACTTTTGAACAGGCATGGCGAGCTCCAGGTGTCTTAAAAAACTTCTTCACAACAAAGCGCCTGACAACGGACACTGCACAAAGTTCAGCCGCATCAACAAAGATGCGTTGAAGCTGAGCAGGAATCCGTGCGGGCGCAAAAAATGCCCAAACCGGATGGCTGGGCATGATGGCAAGGTGTTTGGGCGAACATTTGGGATGCAGTCCTTGCGGGAAAAATGGCTCTGTACCTAAGAGGTCCCGTTGTGCGGGGAGCCGGTGCCGGAGGTGCTGCTGTCGCGCTTGCCGTAGCGTTAACTTCGGATTATACCCATGTGCTTATTTTTCAGGCAGTTTCAAACCTCTGGAAACCCCGTCCTCAGCTGGGTTTTTGCAGAGCGGCCAGTTCGCGGTAACGCGCCAAGGCCGCGGGGTCTGTGGTGGCACGCAGGGCTAAATCTTGCATTTCAACTTGCCGTGCGAGCCGGCTCAACTGGTCCAAAATGCTGCGCACCTCAGTCCAGTCGGACTCAATGCCTTCTGGAATTTGCGCCAGTTGGTTGAGCGCGTAATTCTCATGGGCATGCTCGCGCAGTCCTTCGCGCAGGGCCGCCCAAGGCTGCGGCCCATGTTCGTGCAACTGGCTTTCAAGCCAGATGAAGAGCGGGCCGTGTGGCGCTGGCAGGCCGGAGAGCAAAGCATGCTCGTCGTGGTTGAGCTTGTCCCACGCTTGAGACTCGGTCAGCAAGGCGCGCAGCACGCGGTCTTCCCGACTGGCCGACAAAATGCGACCGGCAATGCGGCGTGGGCGCGCTGCTGAAGCCTTATCGCCATAGGAGCTGTAACCAGACGATGCGTTGCCTTTCTTGCTGGGGTATCGGCTAGAAAACTGGCCGTCAGAGGGTTTGAATGTCGAGTTGCTGGGACTGCTGGAAAGGCTTGAACCGCTGTAGCCAGACGAGCCGTCATACGCATCAGGCTCGGAGCTGTTGTAGTCGGCGTCATCGCCCCCTGGGCCATAGGCATAGCTGTAGTCCGGCGCTTCGGGTTGCGGGGTGCGGTCGGCGGCATTTTTAGCGCCAGCTTTGAAGCTTTTACCGCTGCCGCTCGCGTTGCGCTGGCCGCTTTTGTAAGGGGCCGCAGGTTGCCAGAGTTGCAGTAATTCACGGCTGTCGATTTGCACTTGGTCGGCGATCTCGGCCAGCAACTGGCGCTTCAGTGCGCCGTCGGGCAGCAGGCTCCACAGCACGCGCGCATTGCTGGCCATGTGGGCGCGCCCTTCGGCGGTGCTCATGTCGCAGGCTTCGCTGGCGGCTTCGATCATGAAACGGCTGAGGGGCACGGCTTGCTTGACCATGCTGGCAAAGCCTTCTTGGCCGTGCGCACGGATGTAGCTGTCGGGGTCGTGTTCAGCCGGCAAAAACAGGAATTTCACGCTGCGCACATCGCTGGCAAACGGCAGGGCGGCCTCCAGTGCTTTGCGGGCTGCGCGCCTGCCAGCGCTGTCGCCGTCAAAGCTGAACACCACGGCGTCGGTGAAGCGAAACAACTTTTGGATGTGGTCGGCGGTGCAGGCGGTGCCCAGCGTGGCCACGGTGTTGGCGAAGCCGAGCTGGGCCAGTGCCACGACATCCATGTAGCCTTCGGTCACCAAGGCAAAGCCGTGTTCGCGCAAGGCGGTGCGGGCTTCAAACAGGCCGTAGAGCTCGCGGCCTTTGCTGAACACCGGCGTCTCTGGCGAATTGAGGTATTTGGGTTTGTCGTCACCCAGCACGCGTCCGCCAAAGCCAATGCATTCGCCTTTGACATTGCGGATCGGGAACATCACCCGGTCGCGAAAACGGTCGTAGCGTTTGGCTTCGCCGGCCTGGTTTTCTTCCCCCGTCTCACCGGTGATGACGAGGCCACTGTCGACCAGCAGCGGGTCGTTGTAGTCGGCAAAAATACTCGCCAAACTGCGCCAACCTTCGGGGGCGTAGCCGAGGCCAAAGGTTTTGGCGATGTCGCCCGACAAACCCCGGCCTTTGAAGTAATCGACGGCGCGTGGTGAAATTTTCAATTGCTTGGCATAAGCCACGGCGGCTTTTTCGAGCACGCTGGTGAGTGTTGCTTGCTGCTCGCGGACCTGCGCGGCGCGGGCCCGGTCTTGCGGGCTGACGTCGTCTTCAGGGACCTGCAGGCCGTATTGTTGTGCCAAGTCTTTGACCGCTTCGACGAAGGTCATGCCGGCATGCTCCATCAGGAAGCTGATGGCGTTGCCATTTTTGCCGCAACCAAAGCAGTGATAGAACTGCTTGGCCGGGCTGACGGAGAAGGAGGGCGACTTTTCGCCGTGGAAGGGGCAAAGCCCCATGAAGTTGGCGCCACCCTTTTTCAGCTGAACGTATCGCCCCACGATGTCCACCACGTCAGTGCGGGACAGGAGTTCCTGGATGAATGATTGTGGGATGGCCATGGGTGCAAAAAGTCGAGGGATGATTTAATCACAAACCGCTTGAAGCGGCAGTTGGTCGGTGATGGGTCAGTCGCCTTGAACGACACCTTCGCGGCGCGGATCAGCCCCGCCAAACCAGCCTGATGGGGTTTTTTGAATGGCTTGCAAACCGCTGGTCATGGGCACCTCGCGTACCTGCGTGCCGGTTCGCTTCAGTGATTCAACGGTGGCGGCCGGAAAACGCTTGGCCTCCAACAGCGTTAAGCCGTTGAGGTTGGCAAAGTTGGGCAAGTTGATGGCCTGCTGCGCATCCAACTCCCAGTTGAGCGTGCCGTACAGCAGCTTGGCCGCGTAATGAATGATGAAGGCGCCGCCTGGACTGCCACCGCTCATCAGGAGTTGGCCGCTTGTTTTGTCAAATACCAACGTGGGTGCCATCGACGAGCGCGGCCGCTTGCCTGGCTCGACTCGGTTGGCAATCGGTCGGCCTTGGGCGTCACTGGGTGTGAAGCTGAAGTCCGTGAGCTCGTTGTTGAGGAGGAATCCTTTGACCATCTGGCGCGAGCCAAACGCGTTTTCGATGGTGCTGGTCATGGCCAGCGCATTGCCGTGGGCGTCGATGATGCTGATGTGGCTGGTGCCGTGTTCGGGCTGCTCCGGCATCGGTGCGTAACTGGTGTTGACCACGCCGGGCGATCCAGCCTTCGCCGTTGTCATACGCACCGGGCCGATCAGCCGGGCTCGCTCAGCCAGATAGCGGGGCTCGAGCAGGCTCATCCAGTTGCCGCCTGGCGCTTGCACAAAATCCGGGTCGGCGATGTATTGGTCGCGATCGGCGAAGGCCAGTCGCGAAGCTTCGTTGTACAGGTGCAGCCAGCGCGCATCTGGCAGACCGTCCATCAAAGGCAGGGTTGCGGCTGGCGTGTGGGCCAGAAGGCCCAATATCTGGCCCACGGCCATCGCGCCGGAACTGGGCGGTGGCATGCCGCAGATGCGGTAATTGCGGGCGACTGCCCGGTAGTCGTGGCACAGCGGTTGACGTTGGATCGCTTGGTAACCGGCTAAGTCTGAGAGCGCCAGTTGCCCGGGATTCGTCGGATGCTGCCGGACTTTGTCGACGATAGCTTGGGCGATGCCACCGGTCATCAGCGCCTTAGCTCCCTCGGCCGCGATGCGCTTGAAAACGCTCGCCAGCTCCGGGTTTTTCAGCAGGTGACCGACGGGCCAAGGCTGGCCAGCAGTGTCATAAAAATACGCGGCGGCGGTCGGGTCTTTTTTGAGATGAGCGTCGCTGACCAGCAAGCTGTGCAGGCGTTCACTCACTTTGAAACCTTGCTCTGCAAGCGCAATTGCGGGAGCGAAAAGTTGCGCCCATGGCAGTTTGCCGTACTGGCGGTGTGCTGTTTCCAGCATCTGCACGGTACCCGGCACACCGACGGCGCGGCCACCGACAACACCTTCATAAAAACCCACCGGCTTGCCGGCGGTGTTTAAAAAAAGCGTCTCGTTGGCTGCGGCCGGGGCGGTCTCTCGGCCGTCAAAAGCCTCAGTGAGGTTGTGTTGGCCATCATGGTGCAACAAGAAAGAACCGCCGCCGATGCCGCTGGATTGCGGCTCTACCAGGCTCAACACCATTTGCACGGCGACGGCGGCGTCGACTGCGGAGCCGCCGGCTTTGAGGATCTTGTAACCCGCGTTTGTGGCCAGCGGATGGGCCGCAGCCACGGCAAAGTGCTGGGTCGCCCAGCCGGGCTTGTCGGTGTAGCCCGACGCCTCTTCAGGTTGCAGAGGCGCGGTCTGACTCTCACTTGTCGAAGCCGCACATGC
>CANFJF010000139.1 GCA_947447355.1 Comamonadaceae bacterium | reverse complement strand
CACCCGCCCTGATTGGCCAGGGCATGACCGCCTTGCTGGCGCGCCCTGCGGTGACAGCGGCCGACCGCCAAGTCATTGAATCGGTTGTCCAAACCACCGGTGCACACCTGTGGCTGGAACACGAAGAACAGCTCGACGCCGTCACCGCCCTCTCGGGCTCAGGTCCTGCGTATGTGTTTTATTTCATCGAAGCCATGATGGAAGCCGGCACCGAGATGGGCCTGGACGCCGCCCAAGCCAGAGAGCTCGCCATCGCCACCTTTGTCGGCGCGTCGGCCTTGGCCCAAGCCTCCAATGAGGCGCCGCAAACCCTGCGGGAACGCGTGACCTCCAAAGGCGGCACCACCTATGCCGCGCTGACGGCGATGGAGCACAGCGGCGTCAAAGCACAGTTCAAACAAGCCATGCAGGCCGCCCGTGAGCGCGCCGCAGAGCTGGGTGATGAATTTGGTGCCGACTGAGACGCAATCTATGTAAACGCCACAAAATATTTATTTGAAACCACGTCAACGGCCAACACCTTCGCGACGTTGAATGGTTGTACTCAGGGCCGCAATGCACTGAGTTCAGATAAGTTCTCACTAGACACACTCACCTTCAACCACTGGAATCACCATGAAAAAATTTCTGACCGTCCTCGCTAGCGCTGCCGTTCTCGCCATGCCTTTGGCTGTGATTTCCACTCCGGTGGCAGCTCAAACGGCTGGCGCTGTGACCGCAGCCCCTGCAGCTGCACCAGCCGCTGCAGCACCTGCTGAAAAAGCAGCCCCTGCTGCCAGCAAAGGCACCGCTAAAGCTAAGAAAGCCAAGAAAAGCAAACGCGCTTCGAAAGCCAAAGCCGCTGCGCCAGCCGCTTAATCGCTAACGGTCGGTCATCGAAGACTGGCTCTGGCCGTTGAAAAAGCCCGCTTCAAGCGGGCTTTTTCACGTCTGTTGATGGGCTTTGCACCGAGCAGTCGCCGAGCCAGTGCTGACAGCCGAGTTCGGGTATTCCCGCCTCTTGCCATCTGTCCTCGGCCTTAATAATGCGAGCGTGAATGTGAACGACTTGCCCCCATCTCTGACGACGCATTACCGCTCCAAGGGCTGGAGACGATGGACATCAGGCAACGTTTGTTGGCCTGACGCCATCAGCGAACTCATTCAAACCGAATAGCCGCCGCTCTCCAAAAGGACTTTCCATGCTGTTGAAAATTTGCCGGTGTTTCTCGCTTCTGTCCTTGAGTTTGTCGGCTTTAAGCTTGGCTGCGCTCAGTCTGCAAGCCCAGGCCCAAAGCTACCCGAACAAACCCATCACCATGGTCATGCCTTACGCGGCGGGCGGCCCGGGGGACACCATCACCCGCGTGTATGCCGGTGCCATGCAGAAAATTTTGGGCCAACAAATCGTGGTCGACAACACTGCCGGCGCGTCGGGAAGCATCGGCACCGCCAAGGTGGCGCGCTCCAACCCTGATGGCTACACCTTGTTGATGATTCACGTGAGCCATGCCACCAACTTGGCCATGTACAAGAAGCTGAGCTACCACCCGGTCAAAGATTTTGAACCGATTGGCTCAGCAACCCATGGTCCGATGTTGATCGTCGCACGCAACGGATTTCCGGCCAAGAATTTGACCGAGTTTGTGGCCTACCTGAAAGCCTACGGGAAGAAAGTCAACTTGGCACATGCGGGTGTGGGCTCAGCATCGCATTTGTGCGGCCTGATGCTGATGAGCGCCTTGAACGTTCAGCTCAACGAGATCCCCTACAAAGGCACAGGCCCCGCCTTGGCTGACTTGATGGGTGGCCAAGTGGACGTCTTGTGCGACCAAACTTCAGGCACGGTGCCCTCGGTCAAAGGGGAGAAGATCAAGGCTTATGCCATAGCAGGCAAGCAACGCTTGCCGTCCCTGCCTGACACGCCAGCCATCTCAGAGGTGGGTGTGGACAACCTTGACATCAGCATTTCTTTTGGCTTGTATGCGCCCAAAGGAACCCCAAAACCCGTGCTGGCGCGTTTGACTGCGGCACTGCAACAGTCGGTGGCAGACCCTGAGGTTCGCAACCGCTTGGACGCCATGGGCATCTCGGCCGTCAGCGTTGAAAGGGCAACACCCGAGGCCCTCGCTGCTCATTTGAAAAATGAAATCGATATTTTGGGGGGCTTGTTGATCAAGGCTGGCGTAGAACCCAACTGAGGCGCCTCATTTCCGTCACCCTGGCTGGCATCGCCAATCAAGCATAAGACACGGCAATACCTGAAAAGACAGCGAAACCCAGCCAATGGTTCAGCCGAAAAGCCTTGAAGCAACCTGACCGTTCGCGGTGCCGAATCAACCAGCCGTGCCACAGCGCTTGCCCAGCAGCTAGCGCCACGCCGGCAACGTAGGCGGCGTTCAACGCCAGCCCCGACAGCAACGCCAACGCCAGCGTCCAGATGAGCAAATACAAACCATAGCTCAGCATGACGGCGGCAACATCAAAGCGCCCCAGCGTGATGGCCGAAGTTTTCATGCCGATCTTCAGGTCGTCATCTCGGTCGACCATGGCGTATTCGGTGTCGTAGGCCAGCACCCAGAACAAATTACCGAGCAATAGCAGCCAAGCCAACAAAGGCACCTGCCCTTGCACCGCCGCAAAAGCCATCGGAATACCAAAACTGAAGGCCACGCCCAGCACCGCTTGCGGCATGGCCACATGACGCTTGGCGTAGGGGTAGACCAACGCCACAGCCAGCGCCGCAAACGACCAAACCACCGCAGCCGTGTTGGTGGTGAGCACCAAAGCAAAAGCCGCCAACGCCAGCGCTGCGCCCAACAACAAAGCGTCTTTGACAGAGACTGCACCGCTGGTGACAGGACGGTTGGCGGTGCGCTTCACATGGCGATCAAAGTCCCGGTCAGCCACATCATTGAGGCAACAACCGGCGCTGCGCATGAGAAAGGTGCCCAGCGTGAAAACCGTCAGCAGATGCCAACCGGGAAAGCCGCCTGCGGCAATCCACAGTGCTGACAGCGTCGGCCACAACAGCAGCAGCCAGCCAGCCGGCCGGTCCCAGCGGATCAATTGGAGGTAGTTGGCCCCCACGCTGTTCACTCTTCCAGCATCGATCGCAGCATCCAAGCGGACTGCTCATGGATGGTCAGGCGCTGGGTCAGCAGGTCGGCCGTCGGCTCGTCACCAGCTTGCTCTGCTTCTGGGAACAGACTGCGGGCAGTGCGCGCCACGGCCTCATGGCCTTGCACCAGAATGCGCACCATCTCCAACGCCTTGGGCGGGGTCGACGGTACATCGGGCAAGGAGGTGAGATGCGCAAATTGCGCGTACGAACCAGGCGCTGGATGGCCGAGCGATCGGATGCGCTCAGCGACCGGATCAACCGCCGCCCACAGCTCGGTGTACTGTGTCATGAACATTTGGTGCAGCGTGTTGAACATCGGCCCGGTGACGTTCCAATGGAAATTGTGGGTGGTCAGGTACAGCGTGTAGGTGTCGGCCAGCAGGCGACTCAGCCCCTGGGCAATGGCGGCGCGGTGCTCGTCGCTGATGCCGATGTTGATGCGAGGGGCGCCTGCAGAAGGATGCGGAAATGATTTATCGGACATGAATTTCCTTGAGGTAAACCAACACTCTACGGGATGGCCGCAGAAGTCGTTGCTTAAGGGGTAATCGGTGCAGCAGCGCGGAAATGGCCGAAGCCGCTCATGACAGCCGCTTGACGCCCGGCAATTCGCAGGCGTAAACAGCATTGCGCAAGGCCGCAATGGCTTCGTAGCGGGTAAAGCTGCGTCGCCACGCCAGCACCACACGGCGCGTCGGCACATGGCCCTCAAAAGGGATGTAACGAATGAACGGGTGATCATCAAAGACGCCCGCTTGGGGCTGGCCGACCATCTCCAAAGCGCCTTTGGGCACGCTCAGCCGGGGCACCAAGGTCACGCCCATACCGGACGCCACCATGTGTTTGATGGTTTCCAGCGAGGAGCCTTCAAAGCTCTTGCGGATGCCTTCGGCGTTGCTGGAAAAACGGGCGAACTCGGGGCACACCTCCAGCACATGGTCGCGAAAGCAATGGCCGTTGCCAAGCAACAACATGGTTTCATTCTTCAGCTCTTCGGCAGTGATGTTGTCGCGCTGAGCCAGCGGGTGCGAACTGGGCACCGCCGCCACAAAAGGCTCGTCGTACAAAGGGGCCATCGCCAGATTCGTGTCGGGAAAAGGCTCGGCCAGAATGGCGCAATCAATCTCGCCCGTGCGCAACTCCTCAAGCAACTTCACGGTGAAGTTTTCTTGCAGCATCAAGGGCATTTGCGGGCTGAGCGTGATGACTTGGCGCACCAGATCTGGAAGTAAATAAGGCCCAATGGTGTAGATGATGCCCAGCCGCAGCGCGCCGGCCAGCGGGTCTTTACCGCGTTTGGCGATCTCGCGAATGCTGTCGGCCTGCTCCAGCACGCTTTGCGCTTGACGCACGATTTCTTCGCCCAGCGGCGTCACCGTGATCTCATTGGCATTGCGTTCAAACAGCTTGACCTGCAACTCTTCTTCGAGTTTTTTGATGGCCACGCTCAGCGTCGGCTGCGAGACATGGCAGGCTTCTGCGGCCTTGCCAAAATGCCTCTCGCGGGCCACGGCGACGATGTATTTGAGTTCGGTGAGCGTCATGGGCTTATTGTGCTGGTTTTGCCTGACGGGCTTGAGCGCATAAATTCAGGCCTTCATTTAGGCTTTTAAATAGTCAGCTTTACCGCCCAGCCAACGCAGAATATGACGCTGCGCCAAGTCGGCATGGCGGTCCAGCATCAGCGGTGCCAGTGCGCGCGCCCAAGCCAGCAACTCGGTGTCGGTGGCCAAGTCGGCGAAGCGCAGCAAGGGTGCGCCCGACTGTCGCGCACCCAAAAATTCACCGGGGCCACGAATCTCCAAATCACGCCGGGCAATCTCGAAGCCGTCTTGTGTTTCGGCCATGGCTTTGAGCCGGGCGCGTGCGGTTTCGCCCAGCCGCGGGCCGTCGCCCGTCGAATACAGCAACACGCAGGCCGACGCGGCCGCCCCACGCCCGACCCGACCCCGCAGCTGGTGCAACTGCGACAAGCCAAAGCGCTCGGCGTGCTCAATCACCATCAGCGACGCATTCGGCACGTCCACACCGACCTCGATCACGGTAGTGCTGACCAGCACGCCGATCTGACCGGCGTTGAACAGCGCCATCACGGCTTTTTTCTCAGCCACCGGCATGCGCGAATGCAGCAGACCTACTTGCGTGCCGGGCAAGGCCGCCGACAGCGACTCATGGGTTTCGGTGGCGTTGGTCAGGTCAACCGCTTCGCTTTCCTCGATCAAAGGGCAGACCCAGTACACCTGCCGCCCTTCGGCCAACTGGCCGCGAATGCGCTCCACCACTTCGTCGCGCCGGCT
>CANFJF010000138.1 GCA_947447355.1 Comamonadaceae bacterium | reverse complement strand
TGCTGGTTGGAATAACGAACCGCTTCGCTAGGCTCAAGCTTATGAAGCACGCGGCTGAAAAGCTTGGAGAAGCGCCAACTTTCAATGGCGAGGTCAATAAAAGGTTGGCGCAGGCTATCAGCAGGTCCATTTGCGGTGGATTCCATAAAACTCCCAATCACGTGCAATTCCAATTGGCGGTCACCGCTCACCTCAAAGTGAACTTTATCCGGACGTTACATTCATAACGATTTTGTATCAAATTTACGCAATGTTCTTATTTTCTTAACTAATAAACTTGGTGCTCACGTTTTCTAGCCATTTTTCACATCTTGATTTGAAGTCGCGCAATGACTTGGACGCTGCTTTTTTACCCGTGCACGAGATCACATTGCCCGTGTTCGAGTGGCGCTACGTTTGGGTGCAACCAGCGTTCGCAGCACGAATACGAGCTAGGTAGCCCTGAGCGACAACGGATTCATGCCTTGCTAACCAAGTTTCTGCTGTTCCCAACGATCAAGACCGCGAAGGACGATCTCCTCGCTGGCCTTGTAGACTACGAAATTAAAGAGCTAATCCGCATTCGGTAAAACCAGATACGTGGAAATCGAGTTGATCCTTTTACCTTCATCGTGTCGTTCTTCGGTTCGCAGTTGGGGGTCACGGGGGAAGCCCTGCCAACATGATCAAACGTCGTCATTTGGATCAGATACCTTTAAGGCTCAAATGGTGAGGTTGGTGATGATGAAATCGACGTGACAGACCTCGCCAAGAGCACATTGAAAACTTTGACATGAGCACATTCACCGAGCTTCAGAAATTCATCAGCGAAGACATGCGAATGTCTCAGGTCTACCAGCCTGTAATGCTTATGGAGCTGCTTAAAAACGGTGGTGAAGCAACGGTCACGCAGATCGCTCAAGCCATCCTCAACAAAGACCCAACGCAGATCGAGTACTTCACCGAGATCGTCAAGAACATGGTCGGGCGAGTTCTGACGAAGAGCCGTGGCATCACTTCAAAGACTGGCAACACGTACAAGCTCACCGGTTCAGAGGCATTGACACCAGATCAAGCAGCAGAACTCATTGCCCTTTGTGAGAAACGAATTGAAGACTTCGAGGGAGAGCGCGGTGAGGCCGTGTGGGAGCATCGCAAACGAGGCCATCGACCGATCTCTGGTTCAGTGCGATATGAAGTTTTAAGTCGTGCGAAGTTCCGGTGTGAACTCTGTGGGATATCTGCTGACGAAAAGAGCATCGAGGTTGACCACATTCATCCGAAGTCACTCGGTGGGATTGACGATCTGAGCAACTTTCAAGCTCTCTGCTATTCATGCAACGCAGCCAAACGCAACACTGATGACACCGACTTTCGAGGCTTCAAGCAGCTTTATGAGCACCGTGAGGCGAGCTGTCTCTTCTGCGATATTCAGATCAATGATCGCCAACGGATCATCGCTGAGAACAACTTAGCCTATGCAATCCGTGATGGTTTTCCGGTCACTGCTGGGCACACTCTGTTCAAGCCAAAGAGGCACGTCAGCGACTACTTCGGACTCACTCAGGCGGAGATTAACGCCATCAACCAACTCATGGCTGTGGAGAAACGGCAGCTTGAGTCAGCTGATCCAACGATTGTCGGCTTCAATGTCGGCATGAACTGTGGTGAGGCTGCAGGACAAACAGTCTTTCACTGCCACGTGCATTTGATACCGAGACGCCAAGGGGATGTCGAAAGCCCCAGAGGTGGGGTTCGTCATGTCATCCCTAGCAAGGGGCACTATGAGAGCACCTGAGCACTTTACCAACCTAGGGCCTCTCATTAAATTTCCTCGATCATCAATGAATTGAGGACTACAGATAAGCAGCGCCCATGACTTCGAACTACGTCTAATCGGAGTATTAAGCTTGCCTACTGATTTGGGGGGGATGTCACATTGAGAAACAACATGAACGAAAAACAGCGCCTCGCAATTTTTATTGCTACCGCACTAATAGCCTTGTTAGTCTTGCTCCATGCTCCTTGGAGCGGGTACATAACGAAAGAAAGCACCAGTCGACCTATAACTCAGGCCGAGATTGAAATAATAAAAACTAAATATGAAATGGACATAGCGTCAGGGAGAAAATTTCCTCCCGGGATGATTCAGGGATTTGTTCCCAATACAGTTAGCTCTTTATATGATTTATCGCCTTCCGATTGGTATACTTTTGAACCAATTGGGAAATGGTTTGGAATTATTCGGAATATTCTTGGATGCTCTTTTTTGATCCTGTTCGTCACTGCTGCGTGGTGCTTTTTGTATCGTACTGCCTTATCGAAAAATGAATAGGAAGTTTCTTCGTGTCCAAAAGTTGGCAACAAAAAACCTAGCGGGTTAGGCTGAGTTTGATGCTGCTCTATCCACTCAATCTCCTTCAACCTTCTCAGTCAACGTTCCATTTTCTTTGAGTGCATTGACGCCATCAAGCATTTACGTCAAGCCCTCCGGCCTGAACAAGACAAAGAAAACCGCAAGGCTCAGTGCCGACAAAAGGTACTTACGCTTGGCTCCAAAGTAGACCGTCAAGAACACGGCCAACAGGGTGACCAGTACGGTTTGCATTGTTAGTTTTCCATCGTGTTGTGCTTTGCGTCCTAAATGATCACAGCACTTGCCGACTCTGATGCTGGGTAAGATTGCTGATGACCTTCGCTCCATCATCTGCCAAATCGTGCCTCCTTGCCTTCGCACTGGCATTCGGAGCAACACAAAGCCATGCCGCTGATGACTTCGCAGCTTGCCCTCAGTTCTTCGCAAACGGAACACCGCCAGTAGTTGAGAGGCATCCAATGCAACGCGCTCTTTGCTATGACGCCTTTGCCATTCTGCACTCGGGCGAAAGCAAAACTCCTGTCTATGTTGCTCAGAGACTCAATCGGGCATCCATAGCCGACACAGGTGAAAAGCGAACCAACAAATTCTTTCCAGATGCTCGTCTTCGGTCTGCTGAAAGAGCCTCACTCGATGACTACAAGGGCAGCGGATTTGATCGTGGTCACATGGCCCCTGCTGGTGACATGCCAACAGCTCAGGCTATGGCTCAAAGCTTCTCGTTAGCGAACATGGTTCCGCAAGCTCCAGAGCACAACAGAGGCGTATGGGCCAAGTCAGTTGAGGCTGCCACAAGGAAATATGCGTCACGTGCCACAGGCGATGTTTACGTCATCACTGGCCCTGTGTATGTCCCAAGCATTGCTGAGAGTCCAAGCATTGGCCGTGGACAGGTACGAGTTCCCAATTACCTCTTCAAGCTGGTCTATGACGAGCAGAAGGGCAAGGCATGGGCCTACTGGCAAGAGAATTCAGATGGGTCGAAAGCTTCACCACCGATTAGCTATGGGGAACTTGTGGAGAGGACTGGGATTTCATTCTTACCGAGCGTTAATGACGCTGCAGTCCTGCATAAATAATTGCTAATTAGCAAGTCAATATCTAAGCCAATACCAGCACCAGTAGCCTTTAACTAAAATTTATTCCGAAATTTATCAACCTCAATCACATTCCTTGGCAACTAAAAATACTCACACTTAATGTATCCTTTACCTTTTCCTCATCGATCGCACCGTACAGCGATGACATAGCTCCGGTCATTGTATTTAAATTAAACGCTAGATTAATCGTATTTCCATTGCATTTAATTAACTTTGAGTTGCTAAATATACTTGAGCACTGGACGCTAGAAGTCATCCCAACCCCTGATAACGATGATTCATCAATAACTCCGTTGGATTTTATTTTCATAAAAAATGGCTTCTCAACATTGAATCCAGTTCTGTTCCATTTTCCTGATTTATGTATAAAACCAGTCGCATCATTAAACTGACACGCAAGGATAGATTGCGAATGAGCCGAAGTTATATAAAACGAAAGGCAAAGTAAAGCAATGATGATTTTCTTCATTTTTATCGAGTTAGGGCTAATAATTGCTGAGTCAATGACTTTGACAATCAACCAATGAAAATCGAAAGAGTGAGCGCCACGGGAGTATTTAATAGCTTGAATTTTGGGCAACTTATCAGCACTAGCACCCCTTATAGTTCTTCCGACCACTTGGCGTGATCGTATAAGTCCCCCCACGAGGCCCTGTGTAGCAAGTTGGGGCACTGGGGTTGCCTGTGGCGTTTGAGGGTTCTACTTGCTTCTGCTGAGGCTTGGCAGCCGGTGCTCGATGGCAGTGATAATCACCAGTCTTGTGGTTCGTGTGGCAGCCATCGGAGTTCAACCCGCCACCGTGAGCTTGGGCAGAGAAGGCAAGGAACATAGAAGAGAAGAAGACAGCGAAATTAATGAACTTCATTTGATTTTCCTGCCGTCACTAGTCGCAGTTCTTAAAGTTCCTAGCCAAGCATTCTCGTGCTAGCTTTTGGGCTTCTGCAATTTGCTGTAGTGTCATTTTTGCTGCGATAATATCTCTGTTTTTTACTGCAAATATATTGCCACTGGCAGCAGCTAAGTTACTCCACATGTGGCTACGAACATAATCCTGAGCAACCCCCTGTCCTTGGCTGTAAAGGACGCTTAGGTTTGATTGAGCACTAGAATTTCCTTGTGATGCAGCCAATTTATACCAATATATAGCTGCAACATAGTCCTGTATAACGCCTAACCCACCGTCATAGCTTTTTGCTAAGTTAAACTGTGCCGTTGCATACTTCTGATCCGCCGCGAGCTTAAACCAGTGCACCGCTTCGACATCATCTTTTAAAACCCCACGGCCACTACCATACATCATGCCTAGATTATTTTGAGCAATATCGTATCCTTGTACCGCAGATAATTTATACCAAAAAACTGCTGTTTCATCATCCTGTATAACGCCCTGTCCCATTGCGTATGCATATCCAATAGACAACTGTCCTCTTGCGTTGCGCTGGACAGCGGCCAGCTTGTACCACCGACTTGCTTCAATATAATCTTGCTTAACACCGAGGCCCTCGTTATACATATTCCCAATTTGAAGCTGTGCAAATGCGTCATTTTTTGATGCAGCACGTTTCAATAAATTTAGTGCCCTTGGGAAGTCTTTTGAATTCAGTGCTGAACTTGCATCCTCCAAATCCCCAGCCCAAACAGAACAAACAATTGACAGCAAGACAGCTATAAGATATTTAATTAGATTCATTAAATTTAATTTAACCAGAACATGTCTTCTTGAATTAATTGCAACTCAACGCAACAGCTTGGACGGTAATGATGTTTGCCAAGCCGTTCGTAGTTCTTGTGGAGCCTAATATAACTACTGAATCACCACCCATTGCCGATGTCTTATTTCGTGCCTCCCAGACTGCTGCGTCATAAACATTTTGTGCTGGCCATACTCTATCAACAGTTGAATTAGCACTTCCAACCCTTTTGCAGCTACCAATTAGCGTGCTTTC
>CANFJF010000137.1 GCA_947447355.1 Comamonadaceae bacterium | reverse complement strand
GGCGGCATGGACATCGAGGAAGTGGCTCATTCCACGCCCGAGAAAATCATCACCGAGTTCATCGACCCGCTGACGGGTCTGGGCGAAGCCCAAGCGATCAAAATCGCCAACGCGATTGGCCTGCCGGCTGAGTCGACCGCCCAAGCCGTCGACATCTTCCAAAAGCTTTACAAGTGCTACATGGACACTGATGCGTCGCTGGTTGAAATCAACCCGCTGAACCGCAACAGCAAAAACGAGTTGATGGCACTGGACGCCAAGTTCAACTTTGACCCGAACGCGCTTTTCCGCCATGCAGACATCGTCGCTTACCGCGATCTGGACGAAGAAGACGCTGCTGAAGTCGAAGCCAGCAAGTTCGACTTGGCCTACATCAGCCTCGACGGCAACATCGGTTGCCTGGTCAACGGCGCCGGTCTGGCCATGGCCACCATGGACACCATCAAATTGTTCGGCGGCGAGCCGGCCAACTTCTTGGACGTCGGCGGTGGCGCGACAGCTGAAAAAGTCACCGAAGCCTTCAAGATCATGCTCAAGAACCCTGACGTCAAGGGCATCATGGTCAACATTTTCGGCGGCATCATGAAGTGCGACACCATTGCCGACGGCGTCATTGCCGCTTGCAAAGCCGTCAACCTGTCGGTTCCGCTGGTCGTGCGCATGAAGGGCACCAACGAAGACCTCGGCAAGAAAATGCTGGCCGATTCGGGTCTGCCCATCATCGCCGCTGACACCATGGCCGACGCCGCGCAAGCCGCCGTCAAAGCCGTCAGCCACGCCTAAAGTCGAAGGAAAAAAACATGTCGATCTATATCAATAAAGACACCAAAGTCATCACCCAAGGCATCACCGGCAAGACCGGTCAGTTCCACACGCGCATGTGCCGCGAGTACGCGAACGGCCGCAATGCCTTCGTGGCAGGTGTGAACCCGAAGAAAGCCGGCGAAGATTTCGAAGGCATTCCTATTTTTGCCAATGTCACTGAAGCTGCCAGCGCCACCGGCGCCACGGTGTCGGTGATTTATGTGCCGCCTGCTGGCGCTGCTGCTGCCATCTGGGAAGCTGTTGAAGCCAACCTCGACTTGGCGATTTGCATCACCGAAGGCATCCCTGTCCGCGACATGCTGGAAGTGCGCAACCGCATGAAAGCCAAAGAAGCTGCTGGCGGCAAGCGCACGCTGCTGCTCGGCCCTAACTGCCCGGGTCTGATCACGCCTGACGAGATCAAGATCGGCATCATGCCCGGTCATATTCACCGCAAGGGCCGCATTGGCGTGGTCTCGCGCTCCGGCACCTTGACCTACGAAGCGGTTGCTCAGTTGACCGAAATCGGTCTGGGCCAGTCCAGCGCCGTCGGCATTGGTGGTGACCCGATCAATGGCCTGAAGCACATCGACGTGATGCGCGCTTTCAATGACGACCCGGACACCGACGCCGTCATCATGATTGGCGAAATCGGTGGTCCGGACGAAGCTGAAGCGGCTCTGTGGTGCAAAGCCAATATGAAGAAACCCATCGTCGGTTTCATCGCTGGCGTCACGGCGCCTGCCGGCAAACGCATGGGTCACGCTGGTGCCTTGATCTCTGGCGGCGCCGACACGGCAGATGCCAAGCTGGCGATCATGGAAGCCTGCGGCTTCACGGTCACGCGCAACCCCTCCGAGATGGCCAAGCTGCTGAAGGCTTTGCTCTAAGCAACGCTTTTTGCACGGATCAAAACGGGCCTTTTGGGCCCGTTTTTTTTGGAGTTTGGGTAAGGGCTAATACGGACGAGTCGGCCACTGGCAGAGGTCTACACTCTTCTGGCACCAAAAAAGCGCCCAGAGCGTTTTTTAAATTTATAACAACGGAGCTCGCCATGTTTTTCGGATTAGACCTCGCCTCACCTCTTTTTTGGAGCGCTTTTGGCTCCATTGTTCTGGCCAATATTGTTTTGTCGGGCGACAACGCCGTGGTCATCGCCATGGCCGCCCGCACGCTGCAACCTTCGCAGCGCGGCAAAGCTATTTTCTGGGGCAGCGCCGCCGCCATCGTCATGCGGATTGTGCTGACCATTGTCGCGATTCAGTTGCTGACGCTGCCTTTCCTCAAACTCATTGGCGCGGTGCTGCTGGTCTACATCGGCGTTGACCTGCTGCGCGGTGAAGAAGAAGGCGACGGCGAAGGCAAAGAGATCAACGGCATGGCCGCAGCCATCCGCACTATTTTGATCGCCGATCTGGTCATGAGCCTGGACAACGTCCTGGCGGTGGCCGCTGCGGCCAAAGGCGATGTGCCTTTGCTGGTGCTCGGTCTGCTGGTCAGTATCCCGCTGATTATTTTTGGCGCGACGCTGCTGACCAAGGTCATGGAGCGCTTCCCCATCATCATCACCATCGGTGCAGCCTTGCTCGGCTTTCTGGCCGGCGAAATGCTGTTGACCGACCCGGCCGTGACGACATACCTGGGCGTGATGAGCGAGCACTCGGTCACGATCGCCGGGGTTGTTGGTGCGCTGTTGGTGGTTGGGCTGGGTAAATGGATGGGCCGTTCGCACGACAGCAGCGACACCGCCGCCTGAGTTTTTCTTCATCTTGAATCTACGCAAAGCACGGTCAAAGCCGTGCTTTGTTCGTTGATGGTAGATACTCCCTCCTCTGCATTTGTGAAGCTGCTAAAAAGCTTCTTGCCCAACATTTCCCAAGGAGGTTTTCCATGAATCGTACTGTGCCAAAAAGTGCCAAAGGTTTCACCCTGATTGAGCTGATGATCGTGATCGCGATCATCGGTATTTTGGCCGCGGTGGCTTTGCCGCGTTATCAGGACTACACGGTTCGGGCCAAAGTGTCGGAATTGCTACTGGCTGCGGGTCCGGCGAAGCTGGCTGCCACCGAGAGCGTGCAGATCAAAGGTGTGATGCCGACCACGGCTGACTTGGCGTCAACAGAGGTTCAAAATGAACCGAATTCGGGCTACGTGAAGTCGGTGATTTACGCCGGAACGTCCACCGATGCAAAGGTACCATCCATCGGCGTCATCACGGTGACCGGTCAGACCGACCCGCGTCTCGATGGCAGAATATTTACCTTGACCGGAACGTACACCCCGGACACTGGGCAACTCATCTGGGTTTGCGCTGCGCCAACCGGTGACTCCGGCATCGACGCCAAATACCTCCCTGCCAACTGTAAGGCGCCTTGACGGCGGAGAAGCTTCTCCCTCATGCCGCCTTCAAACCCGCCTTCACCAGCGCCTGACAAGTTCACCGCCTCTCTGGCGGTTTGCCTCATTCTCCCTTGGTTGAATGGCTACTACGCAGGCCCGATCGCCAACTTTTGGCCTTGGCTGGTGTCGGTCATTTGCGGCGTGTTTGTCGCCTTGGGTTGGGGCCGCGTCAGCGCCCGGTTGCTGGCGTTTACCTGGTTGGCCGCTGCGCTCATCAGCAGCTTGATCGCCTTATTGCAGTACTTTGGCATGGCTGCGGGGATGGCCCCTTGGATAAGTCCTGCTTTGCCCGGCCAGGCATTTGCCAACCTGCGTCAACCCAACCTGTTCGCTACGCTCACCAGCATCGGTCTGGTGGCGCTGCTGGCGTCTGTGGTCTTGCAGAAAACGTTAACGCTACCGGCCAAGTCTATTGACCCAACTCATGGGGTGAGTCACCCGCTGTTGAGTCCATCGCTTCCTGTTTGGGCCTATTCCAGCGCGTTGCTGCTGGCCCTCGGCAATGCCGCCAGCAGCTCCCGCACTGGCTTGTTGGAGTGGTTTCTGGTGCTGGTTTTAGCACTGTGGTGGAACCGCTCTAACCGTCGGCCATTGGCGACCCTGGCTTTGTTGGCGCTGCTCATGTATGGCGCAGCGGTGGCCGCTCTGCCGATGGTTCGGGAGTGGGTGACGGGCATGAGCAGCGATGGCTTGCTGGGGCGACTGCAAGAGGGAGTCGGTGGCCGGCGAGAGTTGTGGGACAACGTACTGACGCTGATTGCCCAAAAGCCGTGGTTAGGTTGGGGCTGGGGTGAACTGGGCTACGCCCACTTCATCACCGCCTACACCGGCGCACGCTCCATGGAATTCTTCGACAACGCACACAACTTGCCGCTGCAGCTCGCGGTGGAGATGGGCGTTCCTATGGCTTTGCTGACGTGCCTTGGCTTGGCGTGGGCAGTACTTCGCGCTGCGCCATGGCGTGACACCGATCCAGGGCGGCAGATGGCGTGGGCTGTCCTGGGGGTGATCGGGGTGCACAGTCTGTTGGAATACCCGCTTTGGTACGGCCCGTTTCAGTTGGCTGTGCTGTGTTGCGTGGCGTGGTTATGGCAATCGCGGCAGATCCTGCCGGTACACAAGTCCAGGCCGTCCAGCGGGCACGCAGAGCAGAAAAGCACAGCCGTTTGGCTGGCGGGCCAAAAGAGGCCCGCTGTCGCCGCTGCCGTGCTGCTGGTCTTGGTCTATGCTGGCTTTGACTACGTCCGCATCACACAACTCTATGTGCCTTCCGCAAAACGGTGGCCAGCCTATCAGCAGAACACATTGGCTAAAGTTCAAGACTCGTGGCTGTTTGCGCCGCAAGTTCTTTTCGCAGTGCTGATGATGAACAAGGTCACACCGACCAACGCCTCGTCCATGCACGCATTGGCACAGAGCGTCTTGCACAATGCGTCTGAAGCCAAGGTGGTTGAAAAACTCATCACCAGTGCCTTGCTGTCGGGCCAGCGCGCAGATGCCGAGTTTTATTTGACGCGGTTTCGGTGGGCTTACCCGCAGGACTATGCAGCTTGGACCCAAGCCAACGCAGCACTCCTTGAGGCTTCAACCTTGCGCTGACGTTTGGGCTGCACCGCCTCGGCGCCTGCACGGTGTAGATTGACATAAATAGTATTTTCATCAATCAATGTCCCGTGTTGCACTTCGTGCTTGCATTAGCCCAAACTTAAACCGACAAAATTTAAAGTTTTTGAAAATTAGCCAGCACTTTGCCTGCCGCAAAACTTTCGCCATCTTTGACAAAAATAGAGTGAAGCGATCCATTCTCTGGTGCCTCAATGTCGATGGCCGCTTTGACCAACATCACCGATGCAAGCACTTGTCCTTTCACCACAGGCGTTCCTTCTGCGACCAGCCATTTGTCCAGCAAGGCCTCGACGCCATCTTGCGCGCCCTCCCAAGCAACGTCGGGTAACTTGAGCTCGATCATGCGGGTTCCACACAAGCCATTTTCTGGAGCAGCAATTCTTGAACGGCCAGTACCATGTTTTGTACCTGTGGAATCACGAACTGCTCCAACGGTCTGCTGTAGGGAATCGGCACGTTCCGAACGGCTAATCGCTTCACCGGTGCCTTCAGGGAAACAGTGTCCAAGTTTTCAGCAATGATGGCGGAGATTTCACCCGTTAAGCCGAACCCCAAGTAGTCTTCATCCGCAATC
>CANFJF010000136.1 GCA_947447355.1 Comamonadaceae bacterium | reverse complement strand
GGCGCCGTCATACGGGCCGACGAACGACCGCCGCCGCGTGGGTCGCGCAGGCCGTATTTGTGCAAATAGGTGTAGTCCGCGTGACCGGGCCGGAAGGTGTCGAGGATGTTGCCGTAGTCCTTGCTGCGCTGGTCGGTGTTTTTGATCAGCAGGCAAATCGGCGTGCCGGTGGTCTTGCCTTCGTAGACGCCAGACAGGATCTCGACAGCGTCGGGCTCGCTGCGCTGCGTCACGTGCCGGCTGGTGCCGGGGCGGCGACGGTCCAGGTCGTGTTGAATGTCGGCCTCACACAGCGCCATGCCGGGGGGGCAGCCGTCAATCACGCAGCCAATGGCCGGGCCGTGGGATTCACCAAAGTTGGTGACTGCGAAAAGATGTCCGAAGGTGTTGCCGCTCATGGGCCGTGATTATCCCTGACTCGACCCGCTCTTCTGGAACAGTTTGTGCTTTGCTGCTTTGCACCATTTCATATGTTTATTCCATTTGATTCAACAGGAGCCCCCATGCTGGACCGCACCGCAACTGAGTTTTCACACGTCAAACCCGCCGACACCGCGTTTTTACCGGGCGGCTTGCGCGATTTCTTTTTGTACCGCGACCTCGGCATCGCCGACGCCACCCACGGCAAAGTCATCGCGCACCTGGTGAAGGCGAATATGGCGCCAGAAACAGGCACTGGCTGGCACCGTCATGAAGCAGATTTCCAAATCGTCATCATGATCAAGGGCTGGGCGCGCTTCATGTACGACGACAAGGAAACCCTGGTCGAAGCCGGTGACGTGGTGCATCAGCGCCCGGGCATCAGTCACTTTTTGTTCGACTACTCACCCGACATGGAGTACCTGGAAATCGTCTCGCCAGCGGACTTCAAGTCGATCGATGTGCCAGCGGTCTGCGCCATTCCGGCGCCCACACCTTGGACGACTTGACTGGCCTTAAAACTCAGCATCCAGTTCGTCGATGTCGTCGGGCTCTTTCTGAGCCTCGGCGATCCATTCCTGCAGGGCTGGCAGCGCCATGATGCGCTTGACATACGCCGTACAGACTTTGTCCAGTGGTATGTCATAGGTCAAAAATCGGGTGACCACAGGCGCGTACATCGCGTCCGCCAATGAGACTTCTTTGCCAAACAAATACGGGCCGCCGTATTGGCCCAAACACTCTGTCCAGATCTCCAGCACACGGTCAATGTCGGCCTGAGCCCGCGACCACACCTTGAAGCCTGGGAAATGCGCCTTGATGTTCATCGGCAAGGCCGAGCGCATGGAGGCAAAACCGGAATGCATTTCGCCGGAAATAGCACGGCAATGCGCCCGGGCGGCAGCGTTGGCGGGCAACAATTTGGCGTCGGGGTTGATCTCGTTGAGGTACTCGCCAATCGCCAGCGTGTCCCACACCTTCACACTGCCGTGCTGCAAGGACGGCACCAACATGCTCGATGACAACAGCAACATTTCCGCCTTCATGGCGGGGTCGTCTGGAGAAATCACTTTTTCAGTGAATGCCAGCCCGGCGAGCTTGGCCATCAGCCAGCCGCGTAAGGCCCACGCACCATAGTTTTTGCTGCTGATCGTCAAAACGGCTTTAGCCATGCGGCCTCCAAAAGAGTCGTGAATTGAAACTTTTGCACTGCCCGAAGTGCGCCTTCAACGCAGTGCCTATGAGCATCTTTTGCAAGGGTTGTGCCAAGTCACGCCAATGCATGAGCTGGCCCGTAACTTGCCTGCTCATGCACCATCTGGGTCACAAGCCCGCCACCTGAAGATCGCCCATGCTGTACCAAGCCTTTCAAGCTCATTCCGATCTGATGTCACCGTTTCGGCAGATGGCGCAAAGTGCCAGCGCCGCTTTTTGGTTCAGCGACACCGAGGGCAGTTGGCTGCGCAAGATGTCCGCCTCGATGGACGTTTTTTCGCGTCTTAAAGTTACCCATGCCAGGCCGGCTTACGGCATCAGCGCCGTCAAGATCGGTGAGCGCGAACTGGCCGTGACGGAAGAAACCGTGTTGAGCCTGCCGTTTGGCACCCTGCTACGCTTCAAAAAAGAAGCTGCCGCTGATCGCCCGCATCAGCCGGCGGTGCTGCTGGTGGCGCCGCTGTCGGGGCACTTTGCCACACTGCTGCGCGAGACCGTGCGCACCTTGCTGCAAGACCACGACGTCTACATCACCGACTGGCACAACGCCCGCGACGTCTCGCTCTCGCATGGTGGCTTTGGGCTCGATGACTACATCGACCACATGATTCGCTTCACCCAGACCATCGGACCCGGCACCCATCTGGTCGCGGTCTGTCAGCCCTGTGTGGCAGCCTTGGCAGCGACAGCCCTGATGGCCGAAGACAACGACCCCGCGCAGCCGCGCAGCCTGACGCTGATGGCTGGCCCGGTCGATTGCCGTGTCAATCCCACCGAAGTCAACAAGCTCGCCACCAGCAAGCCAATCGAATGGTTTGAAAAAAATTTGATCAGCCGCGTGCCCATGCAACACGCCGGCCACATGCGCCGGGTGTACCCTGGCTTTGTGCAGCTCAGTGCCTTTTTGAGCATGAACCCGGAGCGCCACAAAAAGTCATTCCAAGACCTTTACCAGCACTTGGTCGATGGCGATGAGGTGAAAGCCAACATGATCCGGGTGTTCTATGACGAGTACCTCGCGGTGAACGACTTACCAGCGGAGTTTTACTTGGAGACGGTAGAAAAAGTTTTTCAGACCTACGACTTGGCTGAAGGCAAATTGCACTACCGGGGCCGCACCGTCAAACCAGCAGCCATCAAGCGCACGGCGTTGATGACGGTCGAAGGTGAAAGGGACGATATTTGCTCAGTCGGGCAAACCGTGGCAGCACTGGACTTGTGCACCGGTCTGCGCCCCTCCCTGAAAACGCACCATATTCAAACCGGTGTCGGTCATTATGGGGTGTTCAGTGGGCGCAAATGGAACCAGCAAATTTACCCGAGAGTGCGCGAGATGATTCACGCCAATCAAGGTTAGTCAGGGTTCATGAGGCAAGTCAGGCCTGTTTAGCTTCGTCTTCAGCCGGCCAATCGCGAATGTAGGCTTTGAGCATCTGATTTTCGAAATTCTGGCTGTCGACCACGGCCTTGGCAACGTCGTAAAAACTGATCACGCCCATCAGCACTTTCCCGTCCATCACGGGCAAGTAGCGCGCGTGGTGGTCCAACATCATCCGACGAACTTCGTCAATTTCGGTGTCCGGCGTGCACGTCAGCGGCTGGTCGTCCATGGCTTTGCCGACCAGCGCGCTGCCAATTTCACCACCGTTTTTAACAATGCACTGAATGACTTCGCGAAAAGTCAACATGCCCGCCAGATTGCCGGAGGACATCACAACCAAAGAACCGATGTCTTTTTCAGCCATGGTTTTGGTAGCGCTCGCCAATGGTTCATCGGGCTGTACGGTGTAAAGGGTGTTTCCCTTCACCCGCAAAATGTCTGCGACTTTCATGACTCGACTCCTGATGTTTTTATGCTTTGCCAATATAGCCCAGAATCGCGCTTCACACTGAAACAGTTAGTCAATTGTTCCCGTAGGTTTGCCCCGCGGATGATCGATCTGGCTCAAGGTGCTGTCAAGTAAACGCTCGAGCTTTTCACAGGCGCCGGTCAAGGCCTGGTCCACATTGTTGGCGACATGGGTCACCGCCAGCGGCTGCAAGCCACGCGGCCGGGCTTCCATGACGCAGCGTTTGTCATCACCACCAGAGCCCGGCTTATGACCATTCTCGTCACTCAAGTGGGCTTCGATGCGGGTCAGCCGATCACGAAAACGGCGTAGTCGCGTTTCCAGCAAGGCCTGCACGTGGTTGCTCAGCGGCTGGCCGCCTTTGATGTTTTTGTCAGTGTTGATCTGGACTTGCATAGCGTGTTCTCTCCTGTTGGCGTATGAAGATTCATGCTATCCCAAAGCAGGGCTTCACAACGCGATCCGCTCACGCTTGAGCGATTGGATGACAGACATCAGAGTCTTGTCCTACAACTCAAAGAACCTCGCGCAGCCGGGTCTCAGCCCAGCCGGCACTGGCATAGAGCTTGTGCGTCGCTTCCGACTTGTCAAGCAGCAACTCGTTCACCAGCGGTTCAAGGGTTGTTTGATCCGGGTCGACCAGCAAGACGTAACGCGGCTCGTTGTCTTCGTCCGTGTCTGCCAGCTGGCCAATCCATTGCAACTGAATCAAGGCCTCGATCGACCGTTCGAGTTCCAGTAAATCGACACGCAGCGACTGCGCCATGTCCGTGGCCAACTGACCCCGCGGCATGCTGCGGCGGCTTGTGTCGAGCAATTGCAGCAGTTCCAGCGCCAACTGAAAACGCCAGCCATGGGCGCTGGCACGCCTGGCCACGCCGGCCAAAAGACTGGGCAGATAAGCCGCAATCACCGCGCCCATCAACACAATGACCCAAGCCACGTAAATCCACACCAGCAAAATCGGCAAGGTGGCAAAGGCACCGTAGACCACGGAATACGTCGGCACCATGCTCAAGTAGATGGTCAGAATTTTCTTGGCCAGTGCAATTCCCAGCGCCACAAAAATCCCACCGGTCCAGGCATGCGCCCACTTCACATAAGTGTTCGGCATGTAGTGATAGAGCGATGCCATGCCGCACGCCAAGGCCACAAACTCCAGCGAATCCAGCAGAAACTGGAGTAACTCTGACGGTCCGGGCATGCCGTTACGGGCGAACGGCAACACATACGAAGTGGCCGCCAAGCTGGCACCCAACAGCAACGGCCCAAGCGTCACGGCGGCCCAGTAAATCAGCACCCGCTGCGCAAAAGGCCGTGGATTACGCACACGCCAAATCCCATTAAAGGTGCGGTCGATCGTAAAAATCATCGCCACAGCCGTCATCACCAGCACCGCCAAGCCCGCCACACCGAGTTTGCTAGCCTGCCGGCTGAACTGCGTCAGATAACCCAACACTTGCCGCGAAATGTTGTCTGGAATCAGGCTTTCAACCAGCCACACCTGTAAAGAGCCCTGCAGCTTGGCAAACATCGGGAAAGCCGTGAAGATGGCCAGTGCGACCGTGAAAAACGGCACCAGCGCAATCGAGGTGGTGAAAGTCAGACTACTGGCTGTTAAGCCCATGTGGTCATCCCGAAAACGCTTGCGCAGAGTGATCGCTGTATCCCGCCAGGGGAAATGAGATAGGTCGGCTAAAAGCTGCGGCAATTTCATGACCGGTATCATGCCATCCTCATGGACAAAACCCGAAAAATCGATCTCACACGCTGGTTGGCCACGGCCTGCCTGACAGGGCTGATCGCCCTTGGCTTGGCTTGGGAGATGTGGCTCGCGCCCATCAGGCCCGGCGGCTCACTGCTTGCGCTCAAAGTGCTGCCGCTGGTCTTGCCCCTAGCCGGCGTGCTCAAAAACCGCATGTACACCTACCGCTGGCTCAGCTTGTTTGTGTGGCTTTACTTCACCGAAGGCGTGGTCCGCGCCTGGAGCGACGCGGCTCCCGGCAACTACCTGGCCATGCTTGAAATTGCGCTGTGTCTGTT
>CANFJF010000135.1 GCA_947447355.1 Comamonadaceae bacterium | reverse complement strand
TTGCGTAATGCAAGCGGGTCACCGAAGTGCGGCAGCAGGTTGACAAGATCGGCATCGTCGCTGATGGCATGGCGTGGATTAGGGTGTGGGAAGTCGGTCCCCCACAACACACGCTCAGGTGTGACTCGCATCAAGGCTTGAGCGAAAGGCACGACGTCCATGAAGCTTCCCCCCGTTGCAGACACCCGGTCAGCGCCCGAGAGCTTGACCCAGCAGTTTGGCTGGGTCGCCAGCGCCAGCAGTTGTTTAAACGCAGGCTGCTCTATGCCGCCTACCGCATCAATGCGCCCCATGTGGTCAATCACCACGGGCACTGGCAATCCGCAAAGAAGTTCGCGCAGCTCTTCGATATCGGCAGCGTCGAGGTGGATCAACACGTGCCAACCCAGCGGTGCGATCCTATCAACCATGCGGCGGAACTCACCCAGATCAGGACGTGCCTTGAGGTGTTTGACAAAACCGAACCTGATGCCGCGGACGCCGCCTTCGTGCAGCGTCAATAGTTCAGCATCGCTGACATCTGCATCGACCAGTGCGATGCCTCGGTAGTTGGTCGGATCGTCCGCGATAGCGTCTAGCGTGACGCGGTTGTCTGTGCCATGCACGATAGGTTGCACCACCACGACCCGTGAAATTCCCAGCCGCTGATGCATTGCGCGCAGAACATATTTGTCGCATTCGGGCGGCGTGTAAGTTCGCTGCGCTGCAAACGGATAGCGCTCCAACGGTCCCCATATATGGCAATGGGTGTCGCAGGCCCCAGCGGGTAAGTGGTACTCGGGCTTGCGTTGCTGTAAAGATGTGGTTGGCGCCATCGGGTCACTCGGGCTGGATGTTGGCGATCTGCATGGCCTGCTTGGCTCGGGCAATTTCCTTGGTTAAAAATGCACGCGCGCCGGCGGGTGTTTGGAGTTCAGCAGACGCTATCAGCGCTGCGCGTTTGGTCACGTTGGCGATCACGTTCGAGTCCTTCACTGCCGTTGCAAGCGCCACCTGAAGTGACTGGATGACGTCGGCAGGGACGCCGGCAGGGGCCCAAAGCCCGTTGAACGTGTAGGCCGTGAAGTCCTTCAATCCGAACTCCATAAAGGTCTCAACGTTGGGCAGTAAAGGCGAGCGTTGATCTGCCGCAAGACCAACAATACGAACTCGCCCTTCGTTGTGCATGTCCATGACGGTGGAGACTTCTGTCAATAGGCCGTCGACATTCCCGCTCATCAAATCGGGCAGTGCCGATCCGCCACCTTTGTAGGGCACGTGCTCGATATTCGCCTTGGTCGCAGCCTTGAAAAGTTCTAGGGGAATGTGGTTGGCACCGCCGATTCCCGAGGTACCGATATTCAGACCTTTGCCTGACTTGGCCGCATAGGCCACGAATTCCTTGAGGTTGGTGGCCGGTATGTTCTTGCTCACGACCAACGCCATTGGTACCAGCGACATCAGGCCGACGGCCTGAAAGTCTTTGAGCGGGTCGTAGCGTGGTTTACGCAGCATCAGCGGGCTGTTGACCATGGAGCCGTTCGAACCCCAGAGCAAGGTGTAGCCATCGGCCGGCGAATGGGCCGCGAGGTCCGTCCCAAGACCGCCGCCAGCGCCGCCCTTGTTGTCAACGACGATGCTCTGGCTGAGGGATGCACTCATCAGCGTTTGCACTAGGCGCGCCATGATGTCCCCGTTGCCTCCAGCTGCCAGAGGCACGATCAGTCGAATCGGACGCTCAGGGTATTTGGCCCAAGCAGCGCCGGAGGCTAAGAGTCCTGCGGCTGACGCGGTTTGTAAAAGTTGTCGGCGTGAAATCATTTTTTTGTCTCCTTGTTTCGCCCGAAGTTGCTGCCGGGGGGTTAAACCTTGAACCTTGCGACCGCGTCCAAATCGAATGCATAACCCCAGCCCGCTGCGGTTGGTACGGCAGCTTGGCCGTTGGCGTCTGGTGCGAGTGCCTGTGTGTAGAGCGGCGCAAACCAAGGCATGTATTCCAGAAACTTCACGTTGGGCATCGTCGCGGCCAGAGACAAGCTCATCTCGCTGAACAGATGCAGTGACACGGGGATACCATTCAATTCCGCGCAGTGAACCACCTTGATCAGCTCTGTTGGGCCACCCATGCGCTGCAGGTCTGGCATCAAGATGTCGGCCGCGCCAGCACGCATCATGTCGAGAATGCCGCGGCGCATGTATTCGTTTTCACCACTGGCTATCGGTGTGTCGAGGGCCTGAGCCACCTTGGCTGATGCGTCATGGTCGTGGTAGGGGACAGGCTCTTCGATCCATGCCAACTGAAATTCTTCAAGCATGCGGCCGAGCCGGATGGCTTGCGGCGCGGTGAATTGCTGGTTGCAGTCGGTCATGAGTGTGGTCTCAAAGCCAATCGCTTCACGCACCGCCGCAACCCTTGCGCGGTCTTCGACGGGATTCACCTTGCCGAGTGACATCTTCATGGCCTTGAAGCCTTGCTTCAGAAAACCCGCTGCCTCTTTCTGCAGTTCATCGATTGAGGAGGACAGTCGCAAGCCACCGCTGCGGTAAACGGCAAGCGAGGTGTGGCAGCGCCCCAGCAGACTCGACACATTGTGACCCGCGCTTTTACCTTTTAAATCCCACATCGCCATGTCCAGCCCAGCGAGAGCCACCATGGTGGCCCCGCCGTGACCGAGGAAGCCAAGGTCGGCGTAAGCCCGCAGCCAGAAGGCAGCGTTTTCATCAGGGTTCACGCCGATGACCAAAGGCGCCAGACTTTGCAGCATGGCGTGGAGTGCGGGCAGACGATGTCCATTGAGCGTGAAGACAAGTCCCTCGCCAATGGCGCCTTCATCTGTTTCAAGAAAGACCAGGATGCAGTCGATCGACTGGATGGTCATACGACCGCTCGGGATCGGTTTGGCCAAGGGCAGCTTGACGACTTCAGTATGGAGGCGAGTGATTTTCATGGGCTTGGGTTCTTAATGGTGGGTTGGCTGCAAGCTGGCCATCATCTTTTGCAGATAAATGTCATTGCGGGAAATCATGGTCTCGACGATGGCCGCGGCAGCATTGGCATCCTTGGCTTCAATGCGCAGCAGCAGAGCTTCGTGAAACGGCAGACTGGTCTGCGCATTGTCTGGATGCTGGGCCGAAATCGAGAAGCTCAATTTCAGGATTTGAATCAGCGCACTTTGCAATTGCCCTAGAAATTGGTTGTGTGATGCGGTTAGGACTGCGCTGTGAAAGTTTGCGTCAGCGGTGATGTAGTCCCCGCGGCCCGCCACTGCTTCGACCATTTCGCTATAGGCTGCCCTGATAGCGAGCAAGTCCGTCGAGTTCGCACGTTCAGCAGCAAGGCGTGCCGCTTGGGGTTCAATGATCCGGCGCAACTCGATCAGATCGGCGATGAGCTTGGGGCTGAACTGCCCACTGGCGTGCCAAGACAGCACGTCTGGATCAAGCATTCGCCATTGCTCAAGTGGTTGCACCCGGGTGCCGATGCTGGGGCCCACGGTCACAAGGCCCTTGGCGCAGAGTGACTTGATGGCTTCACGCACCACCACCCGACTGACGCCAAAACTCTCGCAAAGGAGAGGCTCTGACGGCAGTGCAGCGCCGGGCGCCACGCTACCCGAGACGATTTGCCGACCCAGTTCGTCAAGCACTTGTCCGTACAGATTTTTGTAATGCGCCATCTTGTTCAGCCTAGGAAAGATCGCATGGTATCAACATATGATGTTGGCTGCAACAGGTTAAATAGGCAGTCTTGCGGCGCAGTATTTCGGGCCTCAGCTTGCCCGTACAGTGATACTGATTCGATAGAGCATGCCGATTTCTTGCCTGGGTCTCAGCTGTTTTCAAACCCGGAGCTATCACACAATTCAAAACCTAAGCGCAGACAATGCCGGTCAACCATCATCCAGATTCCGATCCGTCTCGTCTTTACGAGTACCCCACGCACCTGCGTGAACTGGTGGCCGACCTGCCATCAAGCCCCGGGGTCTACGTGTTCCATGGCGAGGAGGGCGATCTGCCGCTGTACATCGGCAAGAGCATCAACCTGCGCAGCCGAGTTCTATCGCACCTGCGCAACCCCGACGAGGCTAACTTGATACGGCAGACCCGGCGGATCACCAACATCCGCACGGCCGGCGAGATTGGCGCACTTTTGCTTGAGGCCAGTTTGATCAAGCAGCAGCAACCCTTGCTGAACCAGAGGCTGCGGCGCAACCGACAGTTGTGCTCATTGCGCCTGTCGCATGGCTTGCCCGAAGTTGTCTATTCCAAAGACGTGAATTTCGCCACTGAGCCGTCCCTCTACGGACTCTATGCCAGTCGCCACGCTGCGATGGAGGAGCTGTATCAGCTGGCAGACCGGCACCAGCTTTGCTATGGTTCACTGGGGCTGGAGAAGCTCAAACCCGGCCGCGCTTGTTTCAGGGCCACCATCAAACTGTGCGGCGGCGTCTGCCGCGGCGAAGAAAGCCCTGAGGCTCATAGCCAACGCCTACGCGCAAGTTTGGAAGGGGTGCGTGTGGCCTGTTGGCCTTACCCCGGGGCCATCGGATTGACTGAGCGCTACCAATATGATCCGCATGAAGACAAGTGCCAGATTCACGTCATCCGCAACTGGTTCTACTTAGGCAGCGTGAGCGATCTGTCAAAGGCTCGTGAGTTGGATGTGATAGACGTCGGCTTTGACACTGACGGCTACAAAATTTTGTGCCAACCGATCCTGAGCGGCAGCGCCGACATCACGCTGCTTTAAACGAAGGAAACATTTGTTCGCGCTCGTCGATGGCAATAACGTGTACATCTACTGCGAGTGCCAATCTGCGAATCTTGAGCTTGACCATGTTTGAAACAACCCCCATAAATCAACTACTGTCGCCAATCACACCCGACACAGATTCAGAGTTTGAGCCTCAGCAGCTCTCGCTCCTCTGAAAACTGTTGGGACACTACAGGTTCAGTATCAAAGTTAAGATTTTTCTCTGAGCTTGAGCATGGTGTGTCCGGGCTGTTCAAACGCTTTGATTTGCAGCTGGCCCAAAACTGGCGATTTTCTACTCCGCTGTTCCACAGGTAGCCACCTGTCACGATGCCCAAAACAAAACACAGCGGGCCGGCACCAGTGAGCCAGCACAGGTTGTTGGCTGCAGCACCCCCCCAAAAAGAGGACACCAAACCGTAGGGGTGTGCTCGGTCTTCTTCGGGCAGCTGATTGATATATGCGATCGTCGCGACTTTCATCACAACTGTACCGACGAAGCCGAGTGGGTTTAACTCAGTCAACCCGGACGAAAGTGCCGCGGCGGTTGATGCCGTGTCAGCTGCCGCCGCCGTCATCGCATTGCCAGCAGTTTCTGCGTGGGCGGTCAGGGTGAGCATCACCAAAAGTAGAGCCCTGAAAAATGAGGCCATAAGACACTCCGCAGATCGTTGAAATATCTGCACGTTCGGCTATGACAAATTTAGTACACGTCAGTGGGGTGAGAGTCTCTGCGTAGGTCGCTGGCTTTTACCGTTGCAGGTCACTGTGGTACTGGGGCCATATTGCCTATCGCTTCTATGACTCTAGCGACTTAAGAAAGAGCATCACTCAACGCATTGCGCTGTTTGCGCTGTCGAACTT
The DNA here is from genome assembly GCA_947447355.1 of Comamonadaceae bacterium. Lineage (GTDB taxonomy): Bacteria > Pseudomonadota > Gammaproteobacteria > Burkholderiales > Burkholderiaceae_C > Polaromonas. The sequence continues at coordinate 92 of CANFJF010000135.1, read as the reverse complement.
GTGACTGGTCCGCGGAAAACTGATGGAGCGCAGTGATGAGTGCTCTAACTGGCCGTAAAAAGCCCTGCAAGGGGCTAAAAACCAACTCAACT
>CANFJF010000134.1 GCA_947447355.1 Comamonadaceae bacterium | reverse complement strand
TGACACGGGTCGCCGTGGAGTTCAATGCCGACGAAGAAGCCAACTGCATCATCTGCAACGCGGCGGTCGAAACCGTCGGCCAAACTGGTGTCGAAATGGAAGCCCTGACCGCCGTCCAACTCGCCCTGCTGACCATTTACGACATGTGCAAAGCCGTCGACAGGGGCATGACCATCACCGATGTGAAGCTGCTGGAAAAGCATGGCGGCAAGTCGGGGACGTTCATTGCTGAGAAGTGAACGCTGACTTTTTTTTGGCTTTTGAGGTGTTGATTTGTATTTTTTGGAGAGCTTGTCCCATTCCTGTCCCGCTGAGGATTGGCAATGGCTACTTTTCGTTTTCGCAGCAACAGATGGCAGGCACGAGTTCGCCGACTGGGTCACCGGCTTACCCACATTAGTCCGGTCTTTTGACTCCCGAAAGTCTGCCCAAGTTTGGGCCAACGAGAAAGACAACGAGCAGCTGAGAGGGGTCTATCGCGACGAGTCCGATGTGCAAAAGACGACCCTCAGCCAACTGATAGATCGCTATTTGGTCGATGTCACCCCGTGTTGGCGCTGTTAGACATGAGGCTCACAAAGGATACGCAGCCTCAACGTTTTTAATAATCATTTCAATCGAAACAATCATTAAATATTTGTTTACAAAATGATACGGATCATTTCAAATCTTGGAATGAATTTAGAATCTCGCAAAAGTAAACAGCGCAAGTCGCAAAAAGGGTTCGTCGCCCAAACACGACCAACGACAGTTTGGTTCAGATACGGCCTGCCGCTTTTGATGCTGGCTGTGGCGGGTTTCGTCCAACAGACCTTGTTTTTGCCCTTTGGTATCCATACACCTTTAGGGTTTATGGCTATGCCGTTCGTGATCTCGGCGATCTTTTTCGGTTTCCGGCCTGCGATGTTGGTCACTGTGCTTGGCTGCTTGCTACTCGCTTACTTTCTTGGCGTCAGCTGGGGACATATTGACTACCCCGAGCTCATACGGCTGGTCATTTATTTGAGTGGCGGAACGCTGGTCAGCTTGTTGGGGGGGCAGAAAATACGCTCGCAAACCAAGCTGGCGCAATTGGCCGCAGCAACAGAAAAACGTAAAGACGAATTTCTGGCCATGCTGGGCCATGAGCTGCGTAACCCCTTGTCTGGTATCAGCGCTGCCACTGGGCTCCTGATGAATGCGTCGATAGATCAACATCGCAAAACGGAGTGCCTGCAAATCATCAAACGGCAGACCGCACACATGACGGTTCTGATCAATGATCTGCTGGACGTTTCTCGTGTGACTCGAGGGCAGGTCGAGATTGAGAAAGTTTCGGTTGACTTGGTCAGGGTGATGCAATCTGCCGTCGAACAGGTGAGCACCCTGATTGAGAACCAACAGCACAGGCTGATCTTGAACTTGCCAGTTGCGCCAGTGTGGGTTCTGGGCGACAAAACACGCTTGGTGCAGGTGGTCAGCAACCTGCTGGTGAATGCTGCTCGTTACACGCCAACCAGTGGGATTTTGACTTTAACGCTGTCGACGACCCAAGGCCAAGCTCAGCTGAGTGTGCAAGACAGCGGGATCGGTATTACGCCAGAGATGATCCCAGTCGTATTCGAAGTTTTTACGCAGGCTCACCGCAGCACTGATGGCAAGAAGGGTGGGCTGGGCTTGGGACTGGCCTTGGTCAAGAGCATGGTCGAGGCGCATGGTGGCCAGGTTAGCGTGTTTAGCGTTGGGTTGAGTCACGGCAGCACCTTCAGTGTGACGCTGCCGTTGGCGCAGCCACAGCCACAGCCGTTGGCGCAGCCACAGTCGTTTTCACAGCCAGCAGCAAAGAACAATTCATTGGATATTTTGTTGGTCGAGGACAACCGAGATGCCGCGCAAACTGTGGCGATGATGCTGGAGTTCAAAGGACACAGGGTGGTCATTGCCTACAACGGCAAAGAGGCGTTGGAACAGGCTGAGCGGCAGCGGTTTGATGGGGCAATTTTGGACATAGGATTGCCCGACACGGACGGCTACACCTTGGCGCGTAGGTTCAGAGAGATTCCGTTGCAATCAGGCACAAGGCTGGTCGCGGTGACCGGTTATGGCTCCAGATAAGACAAAGCAAAGGCCTATGACGCGGGTTTTGATCAACACATCACCAAGCCCATTGCGGACTGCGACCGACTCTTAGCGGCTTTGCAGCCAACGGATCAACCGGTCTCACCTGCACTAAGTTAAAGATTGCGCCCATGAACAAGCGATGTGCCACATTGCACTGTGTGGCGCCAGTAGCTGGTTACAGGGCAAGGTCCGCCGAGTCGGAGATGGACCGAGGCGGCTACAGCAGCCCATCGAAGGCCCAGAAAACAACATTGCGTCTTTGACGCCTGCCTAGATTGCAGAGTACAGGGACCTGCGAATCACGGAAGTCGCTCCGGAAACCGTGGTTAGAGAACTGGCCTCCCTTTCCAGCATCATCAATCACGGGCGCAGAGCGCGGGGCATTCATGCAAATAACCCGGTGGCACTGGTGCGCAAGGCGACTCAGCCAACCCGACAGGCGTCATACGTGGATGCCGTCCCCGTGGTCATCCTTGCACTGGAGTCTGCCATGCCCCGCAGTGAACTACTGGCATTGCGTTAGTGGGAGATCAACCATTGACAAAACAAAAGTACTTTTCACTTTTGCACGCTCTATTTCAAATTCGTTGACCTTCCAGCGCCGCCAGGAGTCACTAAAACTTCTTAAAATTGTCACTGAAATTACACAAAAAATGGCAAAAATATAAAACTTATAAACTAATTGTAATTTCAATCGTGCGAAATAAAGTAATACTTGCCATGACCATGGGCGCCACAGCATTTTCAGCTGCGGCCCAAGAAAATCAACTCAAAACTGCAGGGAACTGGGAATTTTACGGTCGTGCGCACTTTTCCCTTGACTCACTGAATGATGGTAATTTGTACAACCGTGCGAACTTATCCAGCAACTCCTCTCGCCTAGGCTTTCGTGGTGACAAAAAAATTGGTGATTTGAAAGCCATCTGGCAGATTGAGTCTGAAGTGTTGTTCACCAAGACCTCTGACAGCGTCGCTGGTGCCGCTCAAGACGACAAAAACCGCTTGGCGACGCGCGATACATTTGCCGGCATCGAAGGTGGCTTTGGTCAAGTCAAAATAGGTAAGTTCGACACCCCCATGAAATTGGCGCGGGAAGCCGCAAACTTGTTTGGCGACCAATTGGGTGACATGCGCAATATCACGCGTTCAGGCGCAAGGTTTGATGAACGTGCCAACAACATCATTCAATACCAATCGCCTGTGCTGGCGGGTATGCGTGCTGCTTTTGCTTACTCACCACACGAAGGCGCCACAGCGGTGACCAATTCAACGACCGGTGTGGAAACCAATAACGCCTTGACCAGCATGTCCTTGACTTACCAAGGTGGTGATTTCAGCGCTGCTTTGGGGAGAGAAAATTACCAAGCGAATGCCAAAGATGGTGAACGCGATGGCACACGTTTGGCGCTGTCCTACAAGGTGATGAACGATTTGAAATTGGTAGGTTTCTACCAAAAAGCCAATTACATAACAACTGCTGCGGTTGATCAAGGCAGTAAAGTTTTAGGCTTTGGCGCGGAGTATCAACTTATTCCTAACCACACCCACTTGCGCGCACATGTGATGGATCGCTCGGCCAACAAAGTCAATTCAGACTCTAAATTGACAGCTATTGGCATCGACCGCATCATGAGCAAAGAGCTTCGTTTCTACGCTAACTACGCCGTCGTTTCTAACAGCGCTGCGGCTTCTGTGACACCATGGTCCGAAGGACGTTCCACAAACGTTGCTGGCAGCCTGGGTAAAGACAGCGAAGGCTTCTCATTGGGGATGCGTTACGACTTCTAAGAAGTTGTTGGATCGATTTATTTTTTCGATGGGCTCCAAGGCCTTTTCACAAGCCGCAATTCAAACTGCGGCTTTTTTTATGAAAATTGAGGCGCATCAGCCTCAATGAGTGCTGTCAAAGCTGCAGGTATTTCCATCCGGGCCACTGGCTGCTTCCTCTTTAGGCCGTGGATGAGGCCTGTTGCAGCGACCAGAGCAGAACGCCGTGATCGCGTTCAATGTCTCTTTAGCTAGGACGGAGGGGGGCGGTCACTCAGCCCGAAAGAAAAACGTCCACGCCATCTGATTGGTTAATTCGTCAGTTTGCTGCCAAGATCACTGCCGCTTGCTGGGGGCACCCGACGCGGCAAGACGATCAGGTGCAGCCCAAGTCCGAAATACTCGCAACTCTGTCGACCATGTTGCCTCCGCTCGAAATCAAACAGGCCTCTCGAAGGGGCATCGGACAGCACCCATATGTCCTTCCCCATCACATCAGCAAGAAATGCCAAAAATATCTGAACTATAAAAAACAATGATTTTGAAATAAACATATGAAATTGATGAAATATTTATAGGTTACATTTTGCGTCAGATTTCGTGTTGGGCAAGACGGCATCGCCTATTGACCTCATAACTTCGGATTATTCAAATGTTGAATATTGATCTTCATTTACTACTTGTTTTTCTTCAAGTTTATGAAACCAGCAGTTTGTCCAAAACTGCGCGCCATTTAAAAATGTCGCAGCCGGGTGTGAGTCTGGCTCTCAAGCGATTGAGGGATCACTTTGCCGACCCCCTTTTTGTTCGCACGCCCAAGGGAATGGCGCCGACGGTTTTGGCTCAAGCCCTTCATCCCTCTTTCCATAGATCTGCGCAAGACTTGCAGGCGTCTTTAAGCTTCAAGCTGAACTTCGAGCCGATGAAGTCAGAGCGTGTATTCCGCGTGGCCATGTCTGACTTCGGGCAACTCATCTGGCTCCCACATATTTTGGAGCACCTCTGTCAAGAAGCTCCCGGAATTTCGTTGGAAATTTCAAGCATCGCCCAAAATATAGAACGGGAGCTTTCCGGTGGAATTGTTGATCTTGCACTGGGCATCACATTTCAAGTCAATAACGACCTGTATCAACAACACTTAGTCTCGTGGTCGTTCACAGGCTTGATATCGAAAGAGCATCCCTTCACGGGTGAAGAAATGACGCTTCAAGAGTATGAGGACGCAAAACATCTGACAGTGTCGAGCGGTTCCACAGGGTTCAATTTAGTCAACAAACATCTTGAGACGCTGGGAATTCGCCGAAAAGTTGCCACAAACCTTTCAAGTTTTACGGGCATTGCAGCGATTCTCATGAGGACCAACTACCTGATGACCACGCCAGTCCAAGTGGCAGACATGGTGATGCGGCATGGTTACCTCAAAAAGGTGAGATTGCCGTTTGATATTCCGCCCATGAATTTTATGCAGCATTGGCATGCAAGGCAAAAAAACGACCCTGGCAATCGTTGGCTTCGCACCCTCATCGCCAGCCTCCAGACCAGTGATGACGTTGGCGCCGATCTCCGTTTTAGTAAATTTCAGACCCCTTTGAATCTGCCCGGCCCACCTGATCGAGTCGGTGGTGAGCCTTAGTTTTGTGCCTTGAGGGTTCGCGTTGGGTAGAGCTGAACCATTAAGGCTTCCGCTGCATCGCCAATGTCTTTTAGAGGGTTTTGCTCGCAATAGCTCTTTACCCAAAGTTCCGCACTGAGTAAATTGGAGTTGCCCAGAATCTGCAATGTGATTGATTTTAAATAGTTGTAGACGGACAAATATCCCGCCAACCAGACGTGATCTTCCGTCTTTTGG
>CANFJF010000133.1 GCA_947447355.1 Comamonadaceae bacterium | reverse complement strand
GGCGGATTCACAAGTGAAGTGCAACACCCGGTAGTTAATGAGGGCCGAGTGCTGGCTGTAGACCGACAAATCCGTGCCCTTGGGCAAGTACTGACGCACCAAGCCGTTGGTGTTCTCGATGGATCCTCGCTGCCACGGGCTTCGTGGATCGCGGAAGTACACGGGAATCCCCGTTTGCTCACTAAGCTTCTCGTGCATCGCTAACTCACGGCCTTTGTCGTAGGTCATGCTCAGCTGCATGGGTTGCGCATCGCTGAGCAGTTTGTCAGTGAAGACTTGCAGCATATTGGCCGCGCTTGCGCGCTTGGGATGTGGGAGCTTGATGAGCATTAGCAGGCGGCTGTTGCGTTCGACCAGTGTGCTCACCGCACTGGCTTTGACCTCACCTTTAATCAGGTCGTCTTCCCAGTGTCCCGGCAACTGCCGGCCTTCAATCTCTGGCGGACGCACATGGATGCTGAGCATGTCGGGAATCTGGCCTCGTCAGTTTTGGCCTTTCCTGCGACAAAAGCCAATGTACTGTGGCGCTATGCAGCGCAGCCAAAAGACCGCCTAGACACCTTGGTGAGCGCGACCCATCAGTTCAATCAAAGCCTGCTGAATCTGCGGCAGCGCCCCAGCCACATCACCTGAATTCAGCCCAACCTAATGCCGATGCAAAAGGTCTGACTTCGGCGCGGTGTGGTTCAGAATTCGCCTCAGCACAGCATCCCCAAGCCCAAGCTTTTCACCCACGGTCGCCATCAGCTTGCGCAGGTCGTCAGCTTGTTAAAGCAGGTGCGACCCGTTGACCGACTGGTTGAAGTGCCGCTATGAGCATGTCGCAGTCAATGATGGGTTTTGTGATGTGTTGATCAAAACCCGCTTCACGGGCCTTGGCTTTGTCCTCGGCTGAGCCATAACCTGTCACCGCGACCAGCCTAGTGGTCGCCAGATGCGGCATTGCTCTGAACTTTCGCGCCAAGGTGTAGCCGTCCGTGTCCGGTAAGCCTATGTCCAAAATGGCAGCGTCAAACCGCTTATCTTGGGCCTGTTGCAAGGCTTCCTTGCCGTTGTAAGCAATGACCACCCGGTGGCCAGAAAACTCCAACATCATCGCCAGAGTTTGCGCGGCATCCTGGTTGTCCTCGACCAACAAAATGTCCAGTGACTGGCCATCGGCAACAGGATTAGCAAGCCTGTCAGGCTGAACCAGATTCGGCAAAGCAGGCGGACTGATGCTTTTCTGCGCCGCTGCATGCGGAGCTTTAATTAGTGGCAAAGTCACGCCGAAGGTACTGCCATGACTCAGCCCTGAGCTGTAGACGCTAACCTTGCCACCATGCGCTTCGACCACACTCTTGACCAAGGCCAACCCCAAGCCCAAGCCGCCCATCACGCCATTGGTGCTGCGTTTAGCTTGAGTAAAAAGGTCAAATACGCTAACGGCCATCTCGGGGGTGATGCCAATCCCGTTGTCTTGCACGCTCATTTGCGCTTGGTCTTGGGTTGTCGACAGGGTTAATGTCAACAAGCCTTTGTGCGGTGTGTAAAGTGATGCGTTGGCCAATAAATTGGCAATCACCTGGACCAAGCGGGTTTCGTTGCCGAGCACCCATACCGGTGAAGCTGGCAAGTTCAAGACAATCCGCTGTTCACGTTGGTCGACCAATGCGCTCAACTGTTCGACGGCGGAGTGCATCACACTGACCAAGTTAACTGAGACTTTATGGGACTCGAGTTGCCCTCGACGTACCCTCGAAATGTCCAGCATGTCGGCCATCATATTGGTCATGTATGCGGCCTGTCGCTGAATGATCTTGGCGCTCTTCTCTATGCTGTGATGATCTTGCCCGGGACGCGTCAACAGTCCAGCGGCAGAGCTGATGCCAGACAAAGGATTGCGGAGTTCATGGCCAAGCAAGGCCAAAATCTCGTCATTCCTTTTGTGCGTCTCAAGGGCCATTGCAGCCAGCTTTTTTTGTATCTTGTCGTGCTTACTGCCGAACCAGCTAATCGTCAACCCGACACTTAAAAACATGCAGATCTGCATTTGGGCTAGGAAATCGTATGCCCCTCCACGCCCTAAGCCAAGTATGTAAGCTACGGTTATGACGCCGAGGAAGGTCAGAAGCAACGCAGATCGAGCACCGTAAAACATTGCCGCCAACACGACTGGCAGTATCAACACCAGCAAAGGGGCGCGAGTGCCCATTTGTTTTGAAAATATCACGAAAATGGCAACTGCCAAAGCAAGGCAGAAAAGCGGTAAACAAAAAGATGGGCAATTGGTTTTTAGCCAAAATTGAACTACAGCCCACATTGACGACTTGGTTTGTTCATTTTGGCTTGATGCGGAGGTCATTACTTGTATTAGAAATGACCTGTATCATTTTGTAAACATTTATTTAATTGGTAATCACTCTTTAAATGATTTTCGCGGGGAATCTGACTTCATGAAGTTGCAAGGCATTCCCGGTGGTGGCGAGCATCTTCCCAGACTCTTGGCTTCAATTTAAACCACCCAGTCAAGTCAGCCAACTCTGTCAGATCAAAAATCCCACAAGCCCCGCCTAGTCACCTTGCTTAGCATTGCCCATCAGTTCAATCAAACCCTGCTGAATCCCAGCCAGCGCCCCAACCACATCGCCTAAATTCAGCCCAACGTACTGCCGATGCAAAACGTCTGACTTGGGCGCGGTGTGGTTCAGAATCCGCCGCAGCACAGCGTCCCCAAGCCCAAGCTTTTCCCCAACGGTTGCCACCAGCTTTCGAAGGTCATGCAACATAAACCGTGGCGCACCCAACCGCATCGCCATGCTGTGAATGTGCTCAGCAGAAACACCTTTGAACAGCATCCCGCCAAGCAGGTAAATCAGCCTCCTGCAAAACTCTGGCACGGGGCTGGGAGCGTTCCGGCATCAACCCAGCCGCAGACAACTTCACAAACGGCGATTCAAGCTGCAAGCCGTGAACCGCGTTCAGAAACTTGATCAAGGCACTGAGAATTCCCCGCCCGACCTCAACCAGTGCGCTGCCTTTCGAATTAGCAAAAGCACGGCAATGCGCTGCAAACGCTAGTCCACCCAATTCAGAAACCGACTCCTCAAGCCATTCCCCAAAGTGGGTTCGCATCAAGGACTCATAACGCTTCTGACTGGAGGCTTTGATCTTCTTAGCCAAGTAGTAATCCAGCAAAGCAAATCGCAAGGTTGGCGACACCGCCGCAACAGTTTTAACCCTGCTCGGCGTTCGACCCGCCCTGCATTCCCTCAACACATCAGCCGCCAAAGCCCGAGCTTCATCCACACTCATCAAAGGCCAATAACCCAAAACCATTCTGAATTGTTTGCCCGCCACACTGGTAGCCACCTTGAAGCTGCGCTTTCTGGCATTCATCCGGACGCAAAAGCCGCAAAGCACCCGGTCACGCAGGATGCGCCCGTCTGAAAGCGTGCTGCGAAGCAGCAGGGCTTCGCTGATAAGTACAATCGGCATCAGTTCACACTAGGCAAAACGAGGACAAAATCCTCGCAAAACCTGCGTTTTCCCACCCGCTTTTCGGGTTTGCTTGCCGGTCGCGCCATAGGCTCATGGAGCGTATTCGGCACCTCAACGATGCCGAGATTCGGCTCGATGGTGCAATTGGGACATTGATTTCTAAGGATATTTTCATGAGTTTGAAGTGCGGCATCGTCGGCCTGCCCAACGTCGGTAAATCAACTTTGTTCAACGCTTTGACCAACGCGGGCATCGCGGCGGAGAACTACCCCTTCTGCACCATTGAGCCGAATGTTGGCATCGTTGAAGTGCCAGACGAACGCTTGGATGCGTTGTCTGCCATCGTCAACCCGCAAAAGGTGCAGCGCGCGATTGTTGAGTTTGTTGACATCGCAGGCTTGGTGGCCGGTGCCAGCACGGGCGAAGGCTTGGGCAACAAGTTCTTGGCGCACATTCGTGAGACCGACGCCATCATCAATGTGGTGCGCTGCTTTGAGGACGACAACGTGATTCACGTGGCTGGCAAGGTCGACCCGATTGACGACATCGAAGTGATTCAGACCGAACTCTGTCTGGCCGACTTGACCGCAGTTGAAAAAGCCCTGCACCGTGTCACCAAGCTGGCACGCTCGGGTGACAAGGAGTCGGTCAAACTGGTGGCTATTTTGGAGAAGTGCCAAGCTGCGCTGAACGAAGCCAAGCCGGTGCGCACACTCGAATTCACCAAGGAAGAGCTGCCGTTGTTGCAGCAGTTCTTCATGATCACGGCCAAGCCGGCGATGTTTGTCGCCAACGTGTCTGAAGATGGTTTTGAGAACAACCCTTTTCTGGACCGCTTGAAGGCGTATGCCGCTTCGCAAAACGCGCCTGTGGTCGCCATCAGCGCCAAGATGGAAGCCGAAATGTCGGAGATGAGTGACGAAGACCGCCAAATGTTTTTGGAAGAACTCGGCCAGACTGAGCCGGGCCTGAACCGTTTGATCCGCGCCGCCTACAAGCTGCTCGGCCTGCAAACGTACTTCACCGCTGGCGTGAAAGAAGTCCGTGCCTGGACCATTCACGTGGGCGACACAGGTCCTCAGGCTGCCGGCGTGATTCACACCGACTTTGAAAAAGGCTACATCCGTGCGCAGACCATCGCGTTTGAAGACTTCATCGCTTTCAAGGGTGAGCAGGGCGCTAAAGACGCCGGAAAAATGCGCGCTGAAGGCAAAGACTACGTCGTCAAAGATGGCGACGTGATGAACTTTTTGTTCAGCTCCTAAATCAACGCAGCCTTTTAAGATGGTTGACATGACTGAGCCGACCCGCCTGGCCAAACGCTTGGCAGAAATGATGCCTTGCTCGCGCCGTGAGGCCGAGCAGTACATCACTGGCGGTTTCGTGCGCGTTGATGGCGTGGTGATTGAAGAGCCGCAGTTCCGCGTGCAAGACCAGAGAATTGACGTCAGCCCTGACGCCAGTTTGTTGGCCGCGATGCCGGTGACGATTCTGTTGCACAAGCCGGCGGACGTCGAATCCGGTTTAGGTGCGCAGCGGGGGGCCGCAAGTGCTGCCGGCTTGCTGCTCCCGGCTAATCTCTGGAAAGACGATCGCTCAGAACTCAGCCCGTTGAAAAAACATTTCGCTGACCAAGTGTTGGTGACCCCACTCGCCCCACGCGCCAGTGGCTTGGTGGTGTTCACGCAAGACTGGCGCGTGGCGCGCAAGCTCAGCGAAGACGCGAACGTCATGGAAAACGAAGTGCTGGTTGAAGTGAGCGGCGAGATCAAGGCTGGCGGTCTGGATCGCTTGAACCGGGTTGACCACGGCTACACCTTCAACGGCATTTTGTTGGGTGCGGCCAAGGTCAGTTGGCAAAGTGAAAAGCGTTTGCGCTTTGCGCTCAAGGGCGAACGGCCAGGGCAAATTGCCTTTCTGTGCGAAAGCGTCGGCTTGCAAGTCGAGGGCATGAAGCGCATCCGCATCGGCCGCGTCGCGATGAGCAGCTTGCCCGTCGGGCAGTGGCGCTATTTGCTGCCGCACGAGAAGTTCTAGAGCCATTGCGAGCGCAATCGTCCGTCATTGCGAGCGCAAGCGCGGCAATCTATGACTGCGAATTCGGGCTCTGGACTGCCGCGCTGCGCTCGCAGTGACTGGTATCACTCTGGACTGCCGCGCTGCGCTCGCAGTGACAGGCATCTCTACGCACAATGACTGAATTTTCATCGAAGGGGGAAACGCCGATTTACGACAAGTGAAAGCCACCCGGAAAAGCCCACACCAGTCCGCCCGTCAGCAACAGGTAGCGGCAAAACTTACCCACCGCCATGTAGGCCACGCACGGCCAAAACGGCAACTTCAGCCAGCCCGCCACCGCGCATAGCGGGTCGCCCACTGCCGGCAGCCAAGCCAGTAAACAGGCTTTGGGCCCCAATTGTTCAAGCCAGCGCATGGCTC
>CANFJF010000132.1 GCA_947447355.1 Comamonadaceae bacterium | reverse complement strand
CCAAGCGGCGGCTTTGCGTCTCGACTGACGGCACAGCGACCAGCGCCACCGAGCCAGCCCATTGCTGCGACAGCGGCAACAACGAGTCCAGCACCAGCCGCCGCCAATACGGCGCATCCCCCGTTGGCACCGCAGCATGGTCGCTGACCACCACATCCAACTTCAGCCAGTGCTGCTTCGCGGTCACTTCAATATCCCGGCAACTGAACACCGCCAGCCCGAGCCGCAATGCCGCCAGATGCAGCACCCAGTTCCAATAATCTGGAAACAGGGAAATGCCAATGCGCTGCGACGGCTGCAAACCTTGCTGCACCAGCCAGTGGCTCATCCGGTTGATGTCGTCGTCAAAGCGCCGATAGGACAAGTCCTCTGCGCCAATGCGAACGGCCGTGCGCTCTGGGTCGATGCCCGAAAAATCAGTCAGTCTGTTCATGATTCTTCTTGTTAAGTGTCATCAGCGAGGCAACGCCCCAGTCGACCAATGCGGCCGGCGTCATCCCGGCATCCTCCAGCGAGAGCACCTGCCCGCGGCAAGCCGGCATGATCAACTCCAGCACAGCCTCCAGCTTCAAGACATGCGATCCCGCTCGCAGCAAAAAATCAAAACGGTCAAACGGCAAACCGGTTTGCAGCAGGCTGGCATCGTTGACGCTCAGCACCAGCATCTCGACGCTGCGGTCCAGCACCATCAGCCTGCCAGCGGCATACGGCGTTGCGCCAGCCTCCAGCATCTGCACACCTTTCACGCGCGCACCCGCCGCGTCATGGCAACCGACACACACACCGGCCTGCAACAAGGCCGCTTCGATGTCTGCTGCACAGCGGCTGTCCGACGCCGCACCCAGCACCAGCAAAATAGGAACCCGGCCATTGCCGCGCACGAGCCGACGCAAAATCTGCGCATACACCGGGGCCGAGGTGATTTGTCCCAGCGACGGCTGGCTGTTCACTTCGCAAATACCTGCGCCGCTTTCCCGCCAAGAGCGGCCAATGTCCGGTATCAGTAAATCCACCCCGGCCAAGTCCAAGCGCAAAGCTTGGGCGGCACGCACCGCCAGCAGCCGGTTGTCGGGGTGCACCTGCGCCAGCACCGACACCGGCATACCCCCGGTCGCCACATTGGCCGTGCGGCGTAAACGCACCCACTGCGCCGGCACGGGGACAGAGTCAGGCGTCAAGCCAGCGCTCTGCAGCAAGCCCTGCGCTTCGTCGTCCATCGTCACGAGCTGCAACAACGCATGGACATCGCTACCGCGCCGTGGGTCTGCGTTGAGCTGCTCAAGCAACTGTTGCACCGTGTGCACACCGTCCCCAGTGACGCCAGCGGGCACACGCTCAATCGCCAAGATAAGTTCATCTTGGAACACCACCAGCCGGTAGTCACGGCCCTCCACATGCATTTCAACCAAGCAGTCTTTGGCGTGACGCTGGCTCGCTTCAAAAGCCGCAGTGACTTCTGCCGGGTTTTGCAGACCCGCCGCCACACCCAACCCACCATCCAGACTCACCGGCTTGATCACCACCGGGTAACCCAGCTGGTTGGCGATACGCAAAGCCTGCTCCACGGTGCCGGCCCGTTGATGCACCGGCACCGGCAAGCCAGCCGTGCGCAGCAAGCTGGCCGCTAGGGTTTTGTCGCGCGCGAGCTGGGTCGACACCTGCGGTGTCACATCGGTGAAAGAGCTGTCCAACCATCGCCCCAGATGGCCATGACCATATTGAATGACGCCGCCAGGCAACTCCTGCGCCGGCATCCCCAAGGCCATGGCGGCGCGCACAAAGCGAGGGCTGTTCGAAGCACTGGCCCGGCTATTTGTCAGTCCCTTCAATACCCATGTCAGTTGCACCCTAGGCGCCTCAAGGTCTTGGCCGGTGGCTTGACTGTGCAGCAAGGCCACCAGAGCCTGCACACATGGCAACAGTGCCTGCCCGCTGCGCAGGCTGCTTGGCAGCAACAGCCGCGCCTGCGTCGCGTTGCGGGCCAACACCCGACCACGATCTTCAACCGACACACCAGCGGCCTGCTGCATCTGCTGCACGGCCAGCAGCAACCAGTCACAGGCCGCCGCAAAACCATTGTCTGCAGCCGCCTCCAGCAACGGGGGCGACGCAAACAACGGCTCCAGTACAGCCGCCAGCGCAGCACGCTGCGTCAGCGTCAGCGGCTGGCCTTCAACGACCAGCAGCAGGGCCGGGTAGCGACTGCCATAGCCAAAACCCTTCAGCCACCGCACGGATCCAAGTAGAGACCACCCGCTCATCGTCAAGCGTCCTCAGTCTGCGTTTCAAAACTGCTGCGCAGCCGCAAGCTCAGCGTTGGGCAACGCTCGGCCAATTCGTAGTCGCCGTACGACGCCGCTTCCAGCGTGAACCACGGCGCGCACAGCGCTTGCAAAGTGTCCAGCCCGACAAAGGTGTAGCGCGTTTGCACGCCCAGATACACGTCGATGGTGTCAATCACCTCGCGCGGCCAGCCGGTGTCTGCGGCCAAGCTGTCACGGTCGGGGAACAGCGCCTCAAAAGCCAACCGAATCTCTGGCAGCGCCACACTGAAAGCAGGTCCTTCACAGACCGCCATCGCCACCCGCCACTTCAGCGCATGAAAACTCTGCACCTCACCCGCCTTGACGGCCTCTGCCACCGCCGGCAAAGACTCGCGCACAAGCGGCAAGGCGAAATAACGACAACACAACAAACCACCCGGCTGCAACACGCGCGCCAGTTCGCGCAGCACGTCGGCGTAACAACGCAAATCGGGCAACGAATTGAAAGAGCCATCCCCCACCGCCACACTGACCGAGCGGCCGCCCATGGGTAGGCACTGCCAACTCGCCTGCTGCACCGACGACGTCACCCACGGATGCGGCTGCCAGACCGAAGCAATCATCTCAGCGCTGTGGTCAAAAGCCAGCAGCCGAACCGACTCCGGCCAAGGCAACTGAACGATCTCCTGCGTCACGCCCAACACCACCACGTCATGGCTTGGTGTCTGGCCCAGCTCGGCGCTCACGGCGGCCATCATCAACGCACCGTCTTGCTCGCTTGGGCGCTGCGGCGCACCTGTTGTTTTTTTCCACTGCACAGAATGCTTGCGCCAGACACTGCTTTGGTCATTGGGGGGCGCTAATGCATCTGAGACCAAGCGCCAGTCAGTCGCTATGTCCGTGTGTTTGGCCTGCTGCCGGACCAAGCGCTCCCAGGGTTCTGACAAAGTGCTGCGGCAGAGCACGACACGCTCAAAGCGGTCTACCGGCAAGCCGTGTTGTTGAATTTGTCCGGCACTGCACACCAGCCAAGCGCTCTTCAAGGTTTGATGACCCAGCAGCGCCCGAACGTCGCTCCAAGGGTCTGCCGATGCGGCCGACTTCAAGGTCATGGCACCCAAGCCCGCGGCGCCAGCGCAAGCCCAGCCATGCCCCGCAGGCCAAGCATGGGCAGCCAAACTGGCCCGTGCCGCGGCTAAATCTGCGTCAGGGACCACCCCTAAAAACAGCGCCATGCGGCCTGGCTTCTTTCCAAGCGCAAGCCTGGCCACCTCCACCGGGTCCCAGCCCGCCACGACCAGCGCATCCAGACCCGGCACGGTGTTGGTTTCAATGAAAGCACCGCCCACCGCCTGCCAGCTTTGGCTGATGTCCGTGGTGATGTAGTCGGCCCCCATAGCGCTGAGCCCGAGGCTCTGCGCCAAAGCTTCTGCCATCTCACGAACCTCCGGGTGCAGCTGTGCGGTCACGTCGGTACAAGACCCGCCCATGGACAGATTGGCGTTGCTGCGCAAACTGGCGGTTTGGCCCACTTGTAAAACGGAATCCACCGTCAGCCCCTGTTGGGCCAAGTGCTGACGTGCAGGCGCGTCCAGCACGATGGGTCTTAAATAATGACTCCCCACCACATTGGTAGGCGAACGCTTGGCGTTTTGCTGGGCGACCAACTCGCTCACACGGCGCTGGCCATCGCCGGTAACTTGGGCAGCATCGCGCCGAATCACGGCGACAACGCGACCATCCACCACCATCAAGCGGTGGTCGCTCCCAAGCAAAAACTGCTCCACCATCACCGGGCCCGACGTTTGTGTTTTGGCGTACTCAAAACCGGCCTTCACAGCGTCAAGCGTGTTCAAGCCCGCGCTCACGCCCTTGCCGCCGCCACGGTCTAAGGGCTTGGTCACACAGGGCAGGCCCACACGTTCAATCGCGGCCGTCAACTCCGACGCATGACTGACCAGCACCGACGCCGGCGTGGGTATTCCCAGCGCCAGCATCGCCGCCTTGGTGGCGGCTTTTGCGGCCGCCACGCGGGCACCCAGATGACTGTCGTCGGTCGAGCTTGACTCAAACATCACCCGACTGCGCTCACCCCAACCAAACTGCCAATAGCGGGAAATGCCCCAAGCCGGCATCACCGGAATGTCCAGTGCCCGCGCGCCTTGCATCAAGATGCGGGCTTGGTAGTCGGGGTGGTGAACCCGGCACAAGGTCCAGCGTTTTTCCAGCCTCTCCAACACCGTGTCACGGCTGAAGCCTGGATCTCGCGCTGCGGCTGTTAATGCAGTGAGGGCTAACTGCAACACGTCCCGCGCCAAGCCTTCATGGTGATAGGCCAGAAACACGCGAGCTTCATTTGCCGCGGTGGCAACGTCCTCGTGTTGCGTCACCACCCCGGCGCAGTGCAAAAAACCCCGCACCTCGTTCAGCGCACACAAGGCCCAACGCGCTGCCGTGTGTCCCGCACGCTGCAGTGGCGTGACGCCAAACGGCAGGTCCTGCGCCAGTGGCCAGTCGGGGTAGGCGAGTTGCAGTTTGGCGCAAGCTCCTGTCAGGTCTGCTTCAGGGTCTATCTCCGGGTCGGTCAAACGCAGGCGGCCAACCAAGACCGGCTCCACGCCATGAATCGACGGGCCTTTGAAGACCCGCTCCATGCGCAACGCAATCATGCTGCCAACGCACGGGTGCCGAAGGTCAGTTTTTGCGCCTCCAGCCACGGCAGTGCGGTCAAGGGGTCAGCCAGCAAGACCACCAGGTCACCGGGTTTGGCCCTGGCGAAGGCTTTGCACATGGCCAGTTTTTTATCGCTGTCTTGCGCAATCCGAGCCGTCGAGACGCCTTGACTGAGCAGGGCTTGAGCGTGAATAGAGAACATCACATTGACAGGGTCATCCCCTGCGTAATCCAGGCATTTCTTGACTAAGTCGGAGTCACAACTGAGCACAAAATAGTCAAAGGTCTTTGACAAATCCGGAGATAGCTCGATGAAATGCGCTTTGTGGCGATTGCCTAATTTCTGGTTCAAAAAATGCCGCTGGCCTTTCACCGGCATTCGCGACACCACCTCACACAGCTCCCGCACGCCATCGGGGTTGTGCCCGTGATCCAGCAACACCTGAAACGGAAAACCCTCAATCACGTTGTAGCGCCCCGGGTTCTGTTCTGCCGTGTTGGCAAACGAGCCCAGCGCCGCACGGATCACCGCCAGTTCAACCCCTTGCGCCCACGCCAAGGCCGCTGCAAACAAAGCATTGCTTTCGTTGAAACGCAGCAGGCCATTCATCGTCGCCGGAATGTCGTAGAGAGGCATCAACGGCGTCAGCACTGCGCCTTTCGCCAGCACCACCCACGGACTTGCTTGATGCCGTTGAATAAAAACCGCTTCGCCGTCTTGAGCAAGGTGCGCCCGTACAGCCGGGTTGTCGCCCTCAAGCGCCACCAAGATATACCGCTGTGTCCCGGCCCGGTGACGCACTGCCATGCAAAGCGGGTCATCCGCGTTGATCACCACCGCCTGCGTTGCGCGCTGCAATACTTGCGCTTTCAGTTCAGCCATGGCCTGCAGGCTGGCGATGCCGTCCACCCCAATGTGGTCGTCCTGCACATTCAGCAAAGCCGCCACGTCATAGCGGTCACAAGCGTGGCCAAAAACCAGCAAGCCCTTGCGGGGCATCTCCATCACCGCAGCCTCCACCGCCGGATCGTTCAGCACCATGCGGGCCCCCGGACAGCCCGACAGATTCGCATCGGTGACCAGGTCGTG
>CANFJF010000131.1 GCA_947447355.1 Comamonadaceae bacterium | reverse complement strand
TCAAGCGTACTGGTCATCAAAGCTTCTCGGCCTTGCTGTTGCGTCGCGTATAAAACCAAACGGCTGTTAGGCGAAAAACTGGGATTCTCGTCAGCGCTGGTGTCCGTGATGGCCGAAATAGCACCACTGGTCAAATCCATCAAGTGCAACTTAAAAGCACCGCCGACCCGGGAAATGTAGGCCATCCAACGCCCGTCACGGCTCAGCGCAGGTGAGATATTGTAGGACCCTGTGAATGTCACTCGCTGAGGCGTACCACCGGTTGGGGACATCTTGTAAATTTGGGGTGCGCCGCCACGGTCACTCACGAAATAAATATTTTTGCCGTCCGCAGAATAAGTCGGCTCAGTGTCAATGCTGGAAGACTGCGTCAAGCGGCGCGGCTCACCGCCATTGCTGTCGATCGCAAAAATTTGCGACCCACCGTCCCGACTGAGTGTGGCCACCAATTGGCGTCCGTCTGGCGACCAGGCGGGAGCGCTATTGGAACCTTTGAAATTGGCCAGCAAGCGGCGCTTGCCTGTAGACACATCGTGCGAATAAATCACCGGCTTGCGCGACTCAAAGGAGACGTAAGCCAACTGAGCACCGGTGGGTGACCAGGACGGCGAAATGATGGGCTCAGGGCTGGTCAGCGCAGACTGGGCATTTTCACCATCAGAGTCCGCAACCCACAAGTTAAAACGCGGCCCAGTCTTGGTCACGTAAGCAATGCGGGTGGCAAAAATACCTTTTTCACCCGTGATTTTTTCGTAAATAAAGTCGGCCACACGATGTGCAGCCAAACGCAGGTCACCGGCTGATACAACGTGGCTCTGGCCACCCAAGTCTTGGCTGCGAACCACGTCCCACAAACGAACGCGGACATCAAAGCGACCATCCGCCAGAGCGGTGATGCTGCCAGTAGCCACAGAGTCGGCACCGCGC
Organism: Comamonadaceae bacterium; assembly: GCA_947447355.1. Lineage (GTDB taxonomy): Bacteria > Pseudomonadota > Gammaproteobacteria > Burkholderiales > Burkholderiaceae_C > Polaromonas. The sequence goes on along the minus strand of CANFJF010000131.1, from coordinate 5,117 downwards.
TGGCGCCAAGCCGTGGCGTCCAGCTGGGTGGTTTCGTCCGCCTGCAATCCAGCAGAGTCAACTGAACGGAACATGCCGCTCCGCTCCAAGTCGGCCTTGACGATAGCGCTGATTTTTTGAGGAGCTTGTGCCTCACCTTTAAAAGCGGGTAATGCAATCGGCAATTGTGTCAAGCCGATGCCAGACACTTCAACGCGAAATTGAGCCAAGGCTGGCAATGACGTGGCAGCCAAAAGCGCCGCGCAACACAAGGCCTTGAGTGCACCGCGCTTTAGAAGATTTACAAAACGAAAATCATTTATCAATTTGACAACCCAAACAGTTCAACACCACTTACTTAACCGATACGACTTAAGCGTGAATAGTACACACAGCCAAAGACAAAACACGGCACGAAGGTCTAAACGAAACAATTCGCAACTATAAATGTTCTTTGAACCAGCCGAATAGGTCAAACCACGTAGACTCTGGTCTGATTTCAAGTGGGGGAAGTCCGCTGATAATGTAGATCAAGCAGGCAACACGGAAAACGCCCTTGAACAATTCATCGACTTCACCTCAAGCCGCACCTGTTTCCAATCCTACGGTGAAGAAAAGAACCTTTCCTGACAGTGTCGTGAGGCTGTGGCCTTACTTCAGCAGCTCAAAAAGTGGCTGGATTCTGGCGATTGTCGCAACCCTCATGGCGTCGGCCACTGAGCCCATGGTGCCGGCCCTGCTCAAGCCTTTGCTAGACAGGGGCTTTAAGTCTGGCGGTTCGCTCAATCTCTGGCAAGTGCCTGTATTCCTGATGCTCCTTTTTGGGGTGCGCGGGCTGGCTGGATTTTTGGCGCAGTTTGGTTTGGCCCGGGTCACCAACCTAGGATTGCAAAAACTTCGCGAAGCGATGTTTGACAAAATTTTGAGCGCCCGTTTCAGTCTGTTCACCGAGCAGACCTCCAGCACCATTGCCAACACCGTGGTGTACGAAGTCCAGAATGGCTCCAGCTTGCTTGTCAACGCCGTCATGCGACTGGCACGCGACGTGCTCAGCATGCTGGCTCTGGTGGGTTACCTGTTGTACTTGAACTGGCGGTTGACCCTGGTGGTGGCACTGGTGTTTCCTGCTGTGATCGCTGTCGTCCGGATACTCTCCAAGCGCTTGTACCGTCTGACCAAAGAAAGCCAAGCCGCCACTGACGACCTCGCGTATGTCGTTGAAGAAAACGTCTTGGCGCACCGCGACATCCGTTTGTACGCGGCACAAAAAATTCAATCCAAACGCTTCCATCAGCTCAGTCTGTCGCTCCGGCATTTGTCCACCAAATCGACTGTGGCGCACGCAGGCATGAGCGCCCTGACGCAGCTGTTAACCGCCGTGGCACTGTCCGCCGTGGTCACTATTGCGCTGCTGCAAAGCGCTAATGGCGCCACCACGGTCGGTAGTTTTGTGGCATTTGTCACCGCCATGCTGTTGCTGATTGCACCCATCAAAAGTTTGTCGGATGCGGCCACGCCCATCACCCGCGGCATCGCTGCATTGGAGCGAGGGCTGAACCTGCTCGACCACATTGATGACGAAACCAGCGGCACCTTCACCAAAGACAGAGCCCTCGGAGCCATCACTTTTTCGGATGTCACGGTGCGATATAACGATGAGGCCCATCCAGCACTGAACCAGTTCAACCTGACTATCCAACCGGGTGAAACCATCGCAATTGTCGGCACCTCCGGCTCCGGCAAAAGCACGTTGGTGAACTTGCTGCCGCGCTTTAGAGATGCGTCCTCCGGCGTCATCAGCTTGGATGGCGTGCCACTGGAAAGTTGGAGCCTGACATCTCTGCGCGAGCAGTTTGCGTTTGTCAGCCAAAACGTCGTGATGCTCAACGAGTCACTGGCCTCCAATGTCGCCCTCGGGCAGCCGATTGACAGGGCGCGCGTGCTGGACTGCCTGCAAGCCGCCAATCTAGACAAACTGTTGGCTGACCTGCCGAAAGGCATTGACACCCTGCTCGGACACAACGCCATGCAGTTGTCTGGCGGACAAAGGCAGCGACTGGCCATTGCCAGAGCGCTTTATAAAGATGCGCCAATTTTGATCCTGGACGAAGCCACCTCGGCACTGGACACGGAGTCTGAGCAAGCCGTTCAACAAGCCATCTTGCGGTTGACCACCGATCGAACCTCGGTCGTGATTGCTCACCGTCTGTCAACCATTCAACATGCCGACAGAATCATCATGCTGGAGAGTGGGCGACTGCTAGAGTCTGGCACGCATGCTGAGTTACTGGCCAAAGGCGGCGCTTACAGCCACCTTTACCAGCTGGGTTTCAACGCCAGCAGCAAGGCGCACTGACTTTAAAGCAGCACGACGTCGTAATGCTCTTGCGCCATGGCGACTTCGGATTGCAAAGAAATCGGCTTGCCGATGAAGGTGCTTAAATCGGCCAGATGCTGGCTTTCTTCATCTAAAAATAACTCGATCACTTGCGGCGCAGCCACGACCCTAAACTCACGCGGATTGAACTGGCGTGCTTCACGCAGTATTTCTCGCAAGATGTCGTAAGTCACGCTGCGCGCCGTCTTGACCACGCCCTTACCACTGCACGCGCTACAGGGCTCACACAATTGATGAGACAGTGATTCACGCGTGCGTTTGCGTGTCATTTCCAGCAAACCCAGCGCTGAAAATCCGTTGACCGTGGTTTTGATGCGGTCACGCGCCAGCTGTTTTTTGAACTCGACCAGCACCGCGTCACGGTGGTTGTCACGCAGCATGTCAATGAAGTCTACGATGACAATACCGCCCAGGTTGCGCAGCCTGAGTTGCCTGGCAATGGTTTGCGCCGCTTCAAGATTGGTCTTGAAAATAGTTTCGTCGAAATTGCGCGCACCAACGAAACCGCCGGTATTCACATCGACCGTGGTCAGCGCTTCGGTCTGGTCAATGATCAGATAACCGCCCGACTTGAGCTCCACCCGACGCCCCAATGCACGGGCAATTTCTTCGTCAATGTTCAATAAATCAAAGATCGGACGCTCGCCGGCGTAGAGCTGAATTTTCTTCAGCGTCGCGGGCATGAACTCAGTGGCAAAAGTTTGCAGCTTCGCAAACTGCTCACGAGAATCAACACGAATGGATTGCGTGTCTTCCGAGACCACATCGCGCAAGACTCGCTGCAACAAGTTGAGGTCTTGATGCAAGACAGAGGTCGGCGGTAGGCGCAACGATGCGTCTTTGATACGAGCCCAGGTTTTGCGCAAATACGCAATGTCTTCGCCAAGTTCAGCGTCTGTCGCTTCTTCACCGTTCGTCCGCAAAATAAAGCCGCCACCGGACTCGCCGGCAAGGGCTTGCAAGCGCTGACGCAACTCTTCGCGTTGCTTGGGTGGGATTTTTTGCGACACGCCGATGTGGTTGTCTTGCGGCAAAAATACCAGCAAGCGGCCGGCAATGCTGATCTGCGCCGTCAACCGCGCCCCCTTGGTGCCGATCGGGTCCTTGAGGACTTGCACCATGATGGCCCGGCCCTCAAACAGCTGCTTCTCAATCGGCAACGCCGGCGCCGCTTCAGCCTTGCCGGGCTCTGCTTCTGCGTGGCGGCTGTTGATGCTGCTCATCAAATCAGCCACGTGTAAAAAGGCCGTGCGGTCTAGACCGATGTCGATGAAGGCAGACTGCATCCCCGGTAACACACGGACTACCTTGCCGAGGTAAACGTTGCCGACCAAACCGCGCTCAAGGGCTCGCTCCACATGGAGTTCTTGCACCGCGCCGTTTTCGACCACGGCGACACGGGTTTCTTGAGGCGACCAGTTGATCAGGATTTCCTGTGACATGGGGGCGGTCCTAGTGTCAGATCTTCACGCCAACGGCGCGCAAGAGCAAAGAGGTTTCATGCAAAGGCAAACCCATGATGCCTGAATAACTGCCGTTGATGCGGGTGATGTGAACCGCCGCCCTGCCCTGCACCGCATAAGCCCCGGCTTTGCCCATGGGCTCACCGGATGCGACATAAGCCTTAATCTGGAGTCGTGTCATGTGGGCAAATGTGACGTTCGAAATGCTCAATGCCTCGACAGTTTTTTTACCGTGCTGCACAGCCACCGCCGTCAGCACGCGGTGCGTCGCGCCTGACAACAGCGTCAACATGCGGATCGCATCTGCATCGTTTTCAGGCTTGCCCAAAATGCTTCGACCCAAGGCCACCGTGGTGTCAGAGCACAGCACCGGCGCAGTCGGCAAACCTTGGCGCTTCATGCGCGCCACCGCCGCTTGCAACTTGAGGCGGGTGACACGCTTGACGTAAGTCGCAGGCGCTTCAGCACCGTGCACGGTCTCCAGCGCTTCGGCGTCTTCAGTCGGATCTGGTAACAACAACGTGAAAGCCAAACCCAGTTGCTCCAGCAACTGCGCCCGACGCGGGCTTTGCGAGGCTAGGTAAATGAAATCAGACATGGCTACTCTCGGTGATACGGATGGTTCACCGTGATGCTCCAAGCGCGGTACAGCTGTTCGATGAGCAGCACACGCACCATGGCGTGAGGCAACGTTAGGTCGGACAGGCGAATGCGTTCATGGGCGGCTTGTTTGAAGCCGGGGTCAAGTCCGTCAGGGCCGCCGATGACGATGGAAACGTCATCGCCTTCGCGCTGCCAAAGCCGCAGTTTGTCGGCCAAAGCGACGGTGGTGATGTTCGTGCCGCGCTCGTCAAGGGCGACGACGCGCATGCCTTTGGGGATCGCCGCTTCAATGCGCGTGCGCTCTGCGGCGAGCAAATTTTCAAGCGTTTTAGAAGCGCGGGCTTCGGTCTTAACCGCCTTCAACTCAACTTTGAGCTCAGGCGGAAAGCGCTTGGCGTAATCGTCGTAGGCGGTCTGCGCCCAGTCGGGCACCCGTTGCCCGACTGCGACGATCTGCAGCCTCATGCGCTCCGGGGAGTTTTCTTGGCCGCGACCTTCTTAGCAGGTACCTTCTTGGCCACGACCTTCTTGGCTACGACTGGCTTGGCGGCGACTTTTGGCGCTGCCGGCTTTTTCAGTGCAGCCGTTTTAGCAGCCAAGCTTTTTGGCGCGGCCCTTTTGGCGGGTGCGGCTTTCACCGGTGCTGCGGCAACCGATTTGACTGCGGGTTTGGC
>CANFJF010000130.1 GCA_947447355.1 Comamonadaceae bacterium | reverse complement strand
GTTTCAGGCTCAATGCCTTTCTTCACCAGCGGCTCCACCAAGGCTTGCTCTTGGCGCGCCAGCACCAGTGAACGGCCCGCATTGTTCATGACGGCTTGGGATTCAGCGAGCTCAGACTGACGCTGTGACAGCTGCTGGCGCAGCACTTGGAGGTCAGCGTCAAACTCAATCTTGCGCGCCAAATAAAGACGCTCCTGCACCAACACCACGGCGGGCGCGGACTTGCGTAGCTCGTCTGGCCAGCGGGGCTCTTGACCACGCGCTGTGGCGGTGAGCCGATAAATTTCTGCGCTCAGGCTGTTTTGCTGTTGCTGCATCTGGTTGCGGTCACTGGTGGTGCGGGTGGTGTCCAATTCCATCAAGATGTCACCCTCTTCCACCAAGGCGCCCCGACGGACATGGACTTTGGTGACAATGCCGCCGTCGTAGCTTTGCAGTTGCTGCACCTTGCCGCTGGGGATGACCTTGCCTTCCCCGCGCACCACTTCTTCGAGCTCAGTGAAGGTGGCCCAAATCATGGTGAAAACAAAAAAGACAGCAATGACGACGAACAACATGCTTGACGTCGGACGTCCGCTGCTGTTGGCCAGCTTTAAAAGCCGGGCCTTAAAACCGGTTGTGGATGAATCAGACATAGGCGGGTGAAGCAGCGATAGCGCCGGCAGTGGCAGCACTTGGGGTTGTGGGGGTTTGCATGACCATGGCTTTAGGGCCGTCGGCGACGACCTTGCCTTTGTCAAGAATGATCACGCGGTCGACCAGCTCAAGCAGGCTGGTGCGGTGCGTGATGATGATCAGGGTCTTGTCGGCGCAGTGGCTCTTGAGGGATTGCAGGACCTGTTTTTCGGTCTGCACATCCATCATGCTGGTGGGCTCGTCCATCACCAGGATGGGCGGATTACCGACCAAGGCGCGTGCAATGGTGATAGCTTGTTTTTGGCCACCCGACAGGCCCTCGCCTTTTTCACCCAGCGGCATGTCGTAACCCAATGGGTGTTGACTGGAAAACTCATGCACACCCGCCACCGTGGACGCTTCCAAAATGGCGGCGTCGCTGGGGCGGTAGCCACCAATGGCAATGTTCTGACGCAGCGTGCCCGAGACCAGCCAGATGTCTTGCTGAACCACGCCGATGTTGGCGCGCAGGTCTGAAGGGTTGATCTGACGCAGGTCGGTGTCGTCGGCCAACACCAAACCCTCGTCTTGCTCATACAGGCCGAGCAGCAAGCGCGCCACTGTGCTTTTGCCAGAACCAATGCGGCCAAGGATGGCGACTTTTTCGCCCGGCTGAATGCGCAACGAAATTTGGTTCAACGCGTTCTGCTGTTGGTCTGGGTAACGGAAACTGACGTCGCGCAACTCCAATGCGCCACTCAAGTGCGGGCGGCTGACGTAGTGACGACCGGCCGCGTGGTCGGTGCCGGAGCGCATGACGCTGTCAAGCGAGTTGTACGAGGTCCGCGCTTGGTTCATGCGGGTCAAGATTTGTGTCAGCTGCGCCAAAGGTGCCAGCGCCCGACCACACAGCATGGTCGAGGCAATCAGCGCGCCCATGGATATTTGCCCGCCGACGATCAGGAAGACGCCGTACACGACCATGAGAATTTGGGCAATTTGCTGGATAAAGCCCGCAGCATTAACCACCAGGTGAGAGACACGGCGGCTGCGCATGCCGGTGGTGGACTGCTCACGAATGCAGTTCTCCCAACGTTCGCGCAGCAGCGGGCCAGCACCGGAGGTCTTGACGGTTTCCAGGCCACTGATGGCTTCCACCAACACGCCCTGCTTGCTTTGGCCTTGCTCGTAGGCCTCTTTGGTGTAACGCTTCAGCAGCGGCTGGACCACCACGCCAAGCAGGATGATGGCTGGCACGGCGATCAATGGAACGATGCCGAGAGGGCCTGCGACGATGTAAATAACGACCAGGAAAAAGATCGCAAAGGGGAGGTCCACCAGTGTCGCCAACGTGGCCGAGGTGAAGAATTCGCGCAGGGTTTCAAATTCACGCAGGGTGTTGGCAAAACCACCCGCAGAGCCTTTGCGGTTGACCAGCTTCATGTCGAGCATCTGGTCAAAAATGCGTTGCCCAATCAGCTGGTCGGCATGGTGGCCGGCATCGTCAATGAAGACCGCTCGCAGGCTTTTGATCATGAAGTCCACCACCAGCGCCACCAACACACCAAAGGTCAACGCCACCAGTGAGTCAACCGCCTGACTGGGCAAGATACGGTCGTAAACGACCATCGTGAAGACCGAGGTGGTCAGGGCCAAAAAGTTGGTCAACACGGCCGCCGTGGCAACCTGCGCATAAGACCACTTGCTCTGTTTGAGGGCACTCCAGAACCAGTGACCCTGGGCCTCGGCAGCGGCCGTACTGACAGGTCGCGTGTGGCTGACCAACGAACGCACTTGAATCGCCATGCCGCTGTAGTCGGCTTGCAACTGCGCCAACGTGTACTCGACTGAACGGTCACCGTAGCGGGAGTCCATGACATCGAACACGTCGTCTGTCAGTCGCTGCATCAGCACCAGCGCGTGACCGTCTTGCTGCATCAACACCAGCGGCAACTGATTGGATGTCACCGTCTCCAAGTCTTGCGGCGACAGCGAGCACCCCATCCCCAGACGCTGTGCCACCTGCATGAACTGCTCAACCGTCATGCCCTGGTTGATACCCACGGCAAACGACCGCACGGTGGCGGCCGACACAGGCAACTGAAAGTGCTGCGCCAAATGGAGCAGACACTTCTCTAAAGAATCATGACCGGTCAACATGTCTTTCATTTCTCTTTACAAATCGAAGTCGAAGTAGCCGAGCAATTCGCCCAGCCCTTGCGCCACGGTGAAATGGGATTGGTCGAGCTCGACGCGGGCATCGATCAAGCTATTGGCAGAAGCGACGAGTTCGCGCTGGGCATCGAGCAGGTCAATCAGTGGCCGGCGACCAATGGCGAACTGCTCAACGTAAGTGCCCATCGCCGCTTCACCCGCTTGCAAAAAAAGCTCCAAGGCTTTGATGCTTTGCCGCTGACTGGCCGACTTGGACAACATGGTTCGCAGATTGCGGTCGCTGATACCCAGCGCCGCGTCGAGGTCGAGCTCAGCTTGGTTCAGTCGCTGCGCCACTTGGTTGACACGGGCATTGATGACGCCGCCATCGAACAAGGGGTAGGTCAACTGCATACCAGCGGCCACATCGTGGTCCCTGACGCCCAAATTGTTCAGCTGGTACTGCCGTGTATTCAACTGAAATGCGAGCTTGGGACCGCGGGTGGATTTCTCGGCCGCGAGGTCTTCACGCGTGGCGCTGACCACTTGACGCAAACGCTGCAGCTCAAGGTTGTTTTCTTCAGACTGGGGCAACCATTTTTGTGAATCAGCCCATTGGTCAGCCCTGAGAGGCAGTGGCACCAGCGGAACCGGCTGAGCAGCATAAAACTCACGCCAAGCGGCCTCCGCTCGACCCAACTCGCCACGCAGATCAGACAACGCGACTTGCACTTGGGCATACCGGCCCTGCGCACGCAGCAAATCGGCACGCGAGCTGACTTGACCGGTGACCAACTGGTTGACCATGTCGAGCAGCGTCTGATGGCGCTGCAAATTGAGCTCAGCCAAGCGAACTTTGTGCGCCAAAGCAGTCACCTCTGCGTACGCCCTGACGGCGCGCAAGATCAAGCCCTCTGCTGAGATTTTTGCGGCAGTGAGGTCTGCCTTGGCGCGCATCTGTCCCGCGTCAATGCGCCGGAACTGAGCACCGCCGTCATAGATCAGTTGATTGACACCAACGTAGGCGTTGCTGTTCAAGCTGGACACCGACTGCACGCCCGCGCGCGGTCTGATGGGCGATTCACCAGCCAAACCGGCGCTGACCTGAGGCCACAGCGCGCCTTGCAATTCATCGATGGCGAACTTGGACCGCTCACCCTGTGCCTGGGCAGAACGGAATGTAGGGTGCCGAACAACAGCCTCGCGCACCAGCGCTTTGAAACTGGATTCAGACGCCTGCGACAGACCAGTCCCCAAGGTGTCATCGACACGATAGGAACGCACCATAGCGGAAAAGTCTGTCGACTGGAAAAGGGCTGTTAGCGGTTGTAACTGCGTTGCGGCAGGCGGCATCGAAGCAACCTGAGCCATCACCGAGCTTGGTAAAAACGATAATAACGATATTGAAAAAACGGCAAGCCATTGACTAAAAATTCGAAAATCGAGCAAGCATGAGCCCTTCAAAGAAAATTCCTTGTCAAATTCAACCTTATTGATAAGTTCATCCATCCGAAATAACACTCCAAATCGTCAAGTTCATTTATTGTAGCGTTTAGGCAATCTATTCGACAAAATTGATATTTATCATTTTATCCGTTACGTTAAATTTTGTAATTTATTTGCCGAATGTTGTTAGATTGCCATTTTTTACAATGTGCAAATTGCTCCCCAGACGCGTCTACACTTTCCCTTTAGTCAATTACTAACGTTGTCAAAAAAATGAAAATTGCCACTTGGAATGTGAATTCACTGTCGGTTCGTCTGCCGCAGGTGCTGGACTGGCTAGCAGCCAACCCGGTTGACGCGCTGTGCCTGCAAGAGCTGAAACTGCCGGATGAAAAGTTTCCGCTGCAGGCCCTGCAAGAGGCCGGCTACAGCCATTGCGCTGTGTTTGGCCAGAAAACCTACAACGGCGTGGCGATCTTGAGTCGCCTGCCATTGCGCGATGTGAGCAAGAACATCAACGGTTTTACCGATGATCAGTCCCGTCTCATTTCTGCAACACTTGACACGCCAGAAGGCGCGTTGCGCCTCGTGAACGGCTACTTTGTGAATGGTCAAGAGCCGGGCAGCGAGAAGTTTGAGTACAAGATGCAGTGGCTGACTGGCCTGCGCCACTGGATAGAAGAGGAACTTGTCCGCACGCCAAAACTGGTGCTGGTGGGAGACTTCAACATCACTTTTGACGACCGCGACTCGCACGACCCGGAAGGTCTGCGCGAAACGATCCACCACACCACACTAGAGCGCGAGCATTTCCAAGGTTTGCTGGATTTGGGCTTGACCGATGCTTTTCGCTTGTTTGATCAACCGGAAAAAAGCTATTCGTGGTGGGACTATCGGGAGTTCGCCTTTCGCCGCAACAGAGGATTGCGGATTGACCACATTCTGGTGAGCGAGCCGCTGAAATCTCAGGTGCGCAGTTGCGTGATAGACAAATTACCGCGCAAGAATGAGCGCCCAAGCGACCACGTCCCCGTGATCGTCGAGATCGCATAGAGAGCCGGGGTTGGGGAGAGGCTGGAAAACTGAGATCGGCCAGAGGGCTGGCCTCCTACGAGGTCCGGGACCCTGATCCTTGTAGGAGGCCAGCCCTCTGGCCGAACCATCGAAGCAACCAAATCCCCGTAGGAGGCCAGCCCTCTGGCCGATCCCCCTACCCCAAATTCCTAACCAAACTACAACCCATGCCCACCGCATCCTCACCACCACCCACAACCCGTGCCCCACACTCGGCTGATTTGCGCAAGGGACGTTTTTCACAACCGGGTGGCGTGTATTTGGTGACCACGGTGACACATGACCGTCTGCCGGTGTTTGACTGTTTTTCTTCAGCCCGCTGCGTCGTTCGAACGCTGCAAATTGAACACACCGCCGGCCGCGCCATGACGCTGGCGTACGTGGTGATGCCGGACCATGTTCATTGGTTGTTGACATTGGGACCAACGGTGTCGCTGTCGCAAGTGGTGCGCACCGTCAAGTCGGTGGTGGCGCATCAACTGAATGGCCAGATTTGGCAGCAGGGGTTTCATGACCACGCCGTGAGAGACGAAGAAGACCTGCCGGCGATGGGCCGGTATATCGTCAACAACCCCGTGCGCGCCGGTTTGGTCAGCAAGGCCGGCCAATATTCGCATTGGGATGCGGTTTGGGTGTGAAGCCGGGGGAATCGGCCAGAGGGCTGGCCTCCTACGGGTCGCGGGTGAATTGTTCGATGGATGGGAATCGGCCAGAGGGCTGGCCTCCTACGGGTCGTGGGTGAATTGTTCGATGGATGGGAATCGGCCAGAGGGCGGGCCTCCTACGTGGT
>CANFJF010000129.1 GCA_947447355.1 Comamonadaceae bacterium | reverse complement strand
CATGAGGATCTAATGGATTACCTCGGATTCTGCAATTCCAAGCTGGTCAATCATTTTTTGGCAGCGCTTTCCCCGACTCTCGACTATCACGAGGGTCCGGTAGGGCGACTGCCAATAGCAAAGTCCTTGCCGCTTGAGGTAGGGCGAAACGCGAAAGAGTTAGTTCAGATCGCTCGTAAGGATTGGGATTTCTCTGAGACCTCCTGGGATTTCAGCAGTTTTCCACTGCTCAATTTAGGACACGCCGAGTGCATGCTCAAGGTCAGCTACCAAACGCTTCGCGCCCAGTGGCGCGAGATGACGATGGAGATGCGGCGTCTGGAGCTGGGAAACAACCGTATCTTCATCGACGCTTACGGACTCCAAGACGAGCTGGCACCCGAGGTGCCGTTGAATGAAATCACGCTGACCTGCAACCCGCACTACCGCTACGGCGGCGACAAGACCGAAGAAGAGCTGGAAACCTTGCTGCTGGCCGACACCATGCGCGAGTTCATCTCTTACGCCGTGGGCTGCATGTTTGGCCGCTATGCGCTCGACAAGCCGGGTCTGGTGTTGGCCAACCAGGGCGAGACGATTGATGACTACCGCCGCCTGGTGCCCAACTCACGTTTTGAGGCCGATGCCGACAACGTGATCCCCTTGCTGGACGGCGAATGGTTTGCCGACGATGTGACTGAGCGCTTTCGCCCGTTTTTGCGCGTGACCTTTGGCGACGACCATTACGACGAAAACTTGGCCTTCATTGAGCAGGCGCTCAACCCCAAGGGCAAGCGCAACTTCACGCTGCGCGATTACATGCTGGGTGAGTTTTATACCGACCATGTCAAGCGCTACAAAAAGCGCCCCATCTACTGGCTTTTCAGCAGCCCCAAGGGTACGTTCAACGCGCTGATTTACCTGCACCGCTACCGCCCCGACACCGCCAGTGTGGTGCTGCAATATTTGCGCGACTTCCGCTCCAAACTGGCAGCCCGCCAGTCCACGCTGGAGCAGGTGCTGATCAGCCCTGCCACCAGCCAGGGCGAAAAGACCAAGGCTGTGAAAGAAATCGACAGCCTCAAAAAGCAGATCATCGAGCTGCAGGACTACGAAAACGACACCCTGTACCCGCTGGCCACGGCCAACGTGGCGCTGGATCTTGACGATGGCGTGAAGGTGAACTACCTCAAGCTCGGTGCCGCGCTCAAGAAGATCACGGGGCTGGATGCCAAGGAAGAGGATTGAACCATGCGCATTCCCATTCAGACGCTGCTGCAAATGCCAGAGAGCAAGACTTTGGAGTTCAAACGCGACTTGTCGTCACCCCGCAATTTGTTGAAAACGTTGGTGGCCTTTGCCAATTCGGCAGGTGGCAAGCTGGTGGTGGGTGTTGCTGACGATGGCCAGGTGCGGGGTGTAGAAGATCCGCTGGCCGAAGAAGAGCGTCTGTGCAATTTGATCGCAGACCAAATTTCGCCCCGCTTGGTGCCCAATGTGGATTTGGTGACGGTTGAAGGCAAAACCATGCTGGTGGCTGAGGTGTTTGTGAGTGGGACGCGGCCCCACTTTTTCAAGGCCGAAGGGATGGATGCTGGCGTGTATGTGCGCTTGGGCTCTACCAACCGCCAAGCGGATGCGCAGCTGATCACCGAGTTGCAGCGTGGTGTTGCGGGTGTCAGTTTTGATGCCTTGCCTATGCCTGAGCTGACGCCTGAGGTGTTGGACATGCAGGCGATGGCGCAGGACTTTGCAGGTAAGCGCCCTGTGGACGAGGCGATGCTGCAGAGCTTGCGCCTTTTGGTGAAGCACCAGGGGCGGTTGGTACCCAGCCATGGCGGGGTGCTGCTGTATGGCAAGAACAGGCGGCAGTATTTTGACGATGCATGGGTGCAGTGTGGCCGTTTCATGGGCACCGACAAGCTGGACATTTTTGACCACCAGGACATGGAGGTGCCGCTGCCGCAGGCGGTGGACGCGATCATGCTGTTCCTAAAAAAGCACGCGATGCGCGGGGCAGATTTTTCGGAGTTCCGACGCAAGGACATTTGGAGCATTCCGCTCAATATCTTGCGCGAGGTGGTGATCAATGCACTGGTGCATGCCGATTATTCGCACCGGGGGACGCCCACACGGGTAGCGTTTTTTGACGACCGCATCGAGGTGGAAAGCCCCGGCCTGCTAATGCCGGGCTTAACGGTGGCCGACATGAAGCTGGGTGTCTCGCAGATCCGCAACCCGGTGATTGCCCGGGTGTTCCGCGAGCTGGAGCTGGTGGAACAGTGGGGCAGCGGTGTGCCAGGCATTTTTCAGCAAGCCCAGGCAGAAAACTTGCCGGAACCTACGATTGAAGAATTGGCTGGGCGTGTGCGCTTTACTGTGCGACTGGCGCAGATATTGCCCTTGGCGCCTGAGAAGTCACGGCGGCGGAAAAGTGCTCCATCTGATGTGACTCGACTGGGCCCTCAATTGGAAAGTGAGCAAGTCAGTGAGCAAGTCAGTGAGCAAGTCAGTGAGCAAGTTTTAACCGTTTTGAAGGCATGTGCTGACGGACCCAAGTCCAAAGCAGAGCTTTTAAGCGCTTTAGGCTTGGCCAGTGTGTATGTGAATTACCAGCGCCATGTGCTGACACTTGTCGAGCTAGGTTTGATTGAGCGCACGATTCCAGACAAACCCAACAGCCGTTTGCAGAAGTACCGCCTGACGCCCGCTGGGGCGGCTGTTGTTCAGGGGAAAGAATAAAAAAATGAGTCAACCTTCCAAGATCAGCCAGGCGCTTACGAATCTCTTTGAAAAGCAACGCATCGTTTTTTGGTACGACGACCAACGCGAATTTCGTTCAGCCTTTGCTGGCCTCGATTTACCAGATGTTGAAAAAGTTGAACTCTCGAACAACGAGTTTGGTGTGAAGCACCGCGTGTTGCGCGGCCAGCCTGAGCAAAAATTTTTGCTGTACCGCGAAGGTGCTGAGCCTGAGCGCCTAGACAACTGGCTGCTGGATGTTCAGCTGGCCAGTGGGCAGACCTTTCGTACCGATCAAAGTGCCCTGTGGCTGGCCGAGCTGGAGCTGGGGCCGGAGTGCTATGAGCGGGTCAAGCAGCACAGTTACTTTTTTGAGGGGGCCAAGCGGCGCGAGGGGCTCAAAAAGCTGCTGGAGCAGGGTGACAACGGCGATGTATTGCTGCGCAAGATGGTGGCTGTGTGCGCCGGGGCCGAGCCGCAACTGGACATGGTGCTGGAGGCCTTGCTGGCCGAGCTGGCCAAGGGCGATGACACCAAAGCCAAGCTGCTGGAGCGCAGCGGGCTGAGCACCTTTGTGTGGGATCAGGTGCGCAAGGTGTATGGCTACCAGTCGGCCCAGCCGTGCGCGATGGATTTTGTGATCGAGCTGTTCAAGAATAGCTTTGAGACTGGGGTGGATGCGTCGCGTCCATCTAGCTTGTCTAGCGAGGCCTGGGTGTTTCACAAGCGCTGGAAGGACTCGCGCAAGCAGCAAGAGGCTTTTGAGGTGCTGTCGGCCCAGTGTGCCGAGCTGCTGCAGATGGACGACAAGCTGCAGGCTATGGATTTCCGGACCTTGATGGAGCTGGATTACTTCGAACTGATCGACCGCAAGATTTTGAGCGAGATGGTGCGAGCCGTAGTGGCCCGGACGGTGTCAGCGCAAGAGGTGGAACTGTGGGTGCGTGTGCGCCGCCAGAGCCATTGGTATGACAGTTTTGCGCATGTGTACCAGGCGATTGAGCATGGGGCGCAGTTTTTGCAGTTGCTCGATGCAGTGTCTTTTGACATGGTGTCGTTTGCGGATGGGGTGCAAAAGTACGCCAAGACCTGGTTCAAGCTGGACCAGCGATACCGCAAGTTTGTGTACCACTTGCGCCAGTCGGGCCAGGCCTCGCTCTTGGGTGATTTGTCGGCCCTGGTGGAAAACCATTACACCAACAGTTATTTGGTGCAGCTCAATGACCGCTGGCAGACGCAGGTGGATGCTGCGCTCAATTGGGAGGCCGCGCCCGCCTTGCTGCAACGCGACTTTTTCAAACAAATGGTACAGCCGTACTTGGACCGCAAGAACAAGGTGTGCGTGCTGATCTCTGACGCATTCCGGTTTGAGGTGGGCGAAGAAATGGCCACCCTGATTCGCCAGGAAGACCGCTACGAGGCCGAGTTGTTGCCGGGTTTAAGCATGTTGCCCAGCTACACCCAGCTGGGCATGGCAGCCCTGTTGCCGAACACCGAGCTGGCGATTGCTATGAACGATTCGGGTGATGCCGTGGTAGACGGACAAAGCGCCAAAGGCACTGAAAACCGGGCGCGTATTTTGGCGGCCACGGTGCCTGCTTCAAGCGTGGTGCTGGCCAAGGATTTGATTCTGATGGGCCGCGATGAGTCGCGTGCTTTGTTCCGCGACAACGATGTGGTTTACGTTTATCACAACCTGATTGATAAGACGGGTGACACCCGCGATACCGAAGAGCGCGTGTTTGATGCAGCAGAGCAGACGCTCGATGAGTTGATCAAGCTGGTGAAAAAACTGACCAACGCCAACGCGACCAATTTGCTGGTGACGGCTGACCACGGCTTTATTTACCAAGCTAAGCCTTTGGCTGAGAGCGACTTTTTGAGTGCTGCGCCTGAGGGGGCCGAGATTCTCTACAAAGACCGCCGTTTTGTACTGGGGCGTGGGCTCAAGTCGCAAAGCAGTTTTCGTACGTTTGAGCCTGTGCAGGTGGGCTTGGCCAATGGGCCTGAAATTCAGATCCCCAAATCGATCAACCGTTTGCGTTTGCAGGGCTCGGGCAGCCGCTTTGTTCACGGCGGGGCGACTTTGCAGGAGGTGGTGATCCCGGTGATTCGCATCAACAAGAAACGTCAGAGCGATATTGGGCGTGTGGAGATCGACATCGTCTCAGGCGTAGGGCGCAACATCACCACCGGCCAGGTGGCTGTGATGTTCTACCAAATGCAAGCGGCCAACGAAAAGCTGCAGCCTCGCAAGTTACGGGCTGGCATTTACAGCTTAGAGGGTGAGTTGTTGTCTGACCAACACGAGTTCACGTTTGACATGAGTTCGGACAACCCGCGTGACCGTGAGATTCCTGTCAAGTTCATCCTGAGCCGCAAAGCCGATTCGGTGAATAACCAGCAGGTGGAGCTGCGCCTGGATGAGCCTGTGGACGGGACCACCCATTTCACCAAGTACAAAGCCATTCGTTACACCTTACGTCGTTCGTTCACGAGCGAATTTGACTTTTAAAGAGAAACGCCATGAGCCAGCTGGATGCCAAGATCAATCAACACTTTGCAGGCCTGGTGGTGCGCAAGGATTTGGTGAAAACTGTTAAGGGTAACGCCATCGTGCCCTCGTATGTACTGGAGTACTTGCTGGGCCAGTATTGCGCGACAGACGACGAGGCGACGATTGAGTCGGGGATCGACACGGTCAAAGAGATCTTGCGCAAGCACTATGTGCACCGCAATGAGGCTGGGCTGGTTCGCTCCACCATCAAGGAAAAAGGTCGTCACAAAGTGATTGACCGCATCAGCGTGGAGCTGAATGACAAAACCGATGCTTACGAGGCTGAATTCGCTAATTTGGGCATCAAAAAAGTCGTGATGGATTCAGCCACGGTTAAGGCACACCCTAAATTACTGGTTGGCGGTGTGTGGTGCATTGCGGACTTGGAATACCTGTTCACCGAAGACAAGACTGCAACGCCCTGGATATTGTCTTCCATCAAGCCCATTCAGTTGTCTCACTTTGACTTTGAGGGCTATCTGGCGGCACGCAAGCACTTCACGACTGAGGAGTGGATTGACCTGTTGATTCAGAGCGTGGGTTTTAACCCCCAGATGTTTGGCAAACGCAACAAGATGAGCCAGCTCGTGCGTCTCGTACCATTTTGTGAACGCAACTTCAATTTGGTGGAGCTAGGGCCAAAGGGAACGGGCAAGTCGCACATTTATTCGGAGTTTTCGCCGCACGGCATTTTGATTTCGGGTGGCGAGGTGAGCGTGCCCAAGCTGTTTGTGAACAACAGTTCGGGCAAGTTGGGCTTGGTGGGTTATTGGGACACCGTGGCGTTTGACGAGTTTGCTGGCAAAAAGAAGAAGGTGGACAAAGCGTTGGTGGACATCATGAAGAACTACATGGCCAACAAGACGTTTTCACGCGGTGTGGAAACCTTGGGGGCCGAGGCCAGCATGGTGTTTGTGGGCAATACGGACCACACCGTGCCTTACATGCTCAAGCACTCTGACTTGTTTGACCCGCTGCCCGAGTCGTTCCATGACTCCGCATTCTTGGACCGTTT
>CANFJF010000128.1 GCA_947447355.1 Comamonadaceae bacterium | reverse complement strand
GCCGGTGCCGAGCACCGTATCTTCATACTGAAGGCCGGAGGGGGTGGTGGTCATGGTCATGAAAAACGCTTTCAAAGAAAGTTAAAAGGACAACCCCTGACTTTACCCGCAACCTGCACCCACGGTTTAACTTCCCGAGCGGCGCCGCTGATTCAGACTTGGCTTAGCCCACCCAAGTGGTGAAGTCCGCAGCACTGACTCGGGTCGCTTGGAATGTGTTGACCAACGCCGACTCATCGGCGTAACCCAGCGCCATGCAGCAGACGAGCATTTCGTCAGCGCCGGCGCCAACGTGCGGCAAGATGATCTTGGCAAAATCATTCCAGCCAGCTTGCGGGCAGGTGTGAAGACCCTGACCGCGGGCTGCCACCATGATGCTTTGCAAAAACATACCGTAGTCCAGCAGGCTGCCGCGTTCCAACACGCGGTCGATGGTGAAGACGAGTCCGACGGGGGCGTCAAAAAAGCGGAAATTGCGCTGGTGCTGGGCGTGCATTTTGTCTCTGTCGCCTTTGCCAATACCGAGCACGCCATACAAGCCCCAGCCGTTTTCGCGCCGCCGCTCGATGTAGGGGGAGACCCATTTCTTCGGGTAGTACGGGTAATCTTCTTCGTACTGCGCGCCAAGTTCCGGATTGGCACGGATCGCGTCATGCACAGTGCAAACCTTGCTGACCAGTGCATCGCGGCTGGCCCCTTGCAACACATAGACCTTCCATGGCTGAGTGTTGGTGCCCGAGGGCGCGCGACTGGCGACCTCCAGCAAGTGCGTGATGATTTGCCGGTCAACCGCTTGGGGTAAAAACGCCCGGGTCGAGACCCGGCTGATGATGGCTTGATCGACTGAATTGACGGTATTTACCGTATTTGAAGGGCTTGTACTCACTTGAGGCTGTCCAATCTTGAGGGGGCAATTTAGCGCAAACGAATTTCCAGAATTTCGAATTCGAGTGCATCACGATAAGTTCTGGCCTCGCGCAGGGCGAGATGCAGCAATATTTTGGGTGCATGAGCCTTGACCACACGGGGCAGCAAGAAACCGATGGCGATCAGCGGCAAGCCGGCCCAGATGTAACCCGACCAACTCAGCGCAGTGCCAAGGCCAATGACGGGCAAAGCAATACCGACGATGAACAAGCGGTGCTTGATGTACTTTTGGGCCTTTTCGGGATTCACAATCAGGTGAAAACGACCTGCAGGCAAACCCGCACAAAACTCTTGGTGCGTCACCTCAACTTGGCTGCCAGTGTCTGAGGGGGTTTCTTGGGACATATCGGGCATGGGTGTGTTTGTCTCCTTGATTTTTTATCATTGAGCGTCTGTGGCGCGCTGTCAGAAATGTGTGCTTATTAAATGCCTATTTAAAATGTCTACTTATCTTATGCGGAGAGGTCTTGCCACCGCTGCCAGTAAGCCAACGCCACGCGGTAAGTGTTCATTTGCACCTGAACCGTTTCGTCAATACGGACGCCGTAGCCACCGGCCATCACCATGGCCAGTGGAGTACGTCGCTGCCAAGCCCAGTCAAAAACCCGCCGGTCACGCGCCTCCAAACCATCAAAGCTCAAACTCAAACGGCCCAAGCGATCGCCCTCAAACGGATCGGCCCCCGCCAAATATATAACCAGTCCCGGCTGAAAGCGCCGTTCCATCTCGGCAAGCGCATGCTCAAGCGCCTGCAGGTAATCGCTGTCGTTGCAGCCGTCCGGCAAGTCCACATCCAGATCGCTCACCTCTTTGCGAAAGGGAAAGTTGTGTTGGCCATGGATTGACAGCGTGAAAACACTCGCGTCATTGCGGAAAATGCTGGCCGTGCCATTGCCTTGGTGCACATCGAGATCAATGATCGCCACCTTGAGGGACGGTCGCTGACAGCCGTGTCGGCGGGCCCATTCGGCCTGCATCAGCCTGGCCGCCACGGCCGCATCGTTGAAGACGCAAAAGCCGCCGCCTTTGTCGGCGCTGGCATGGTGCGTACCGCCGGCCATGTTAGCGGCCACGCCCTCGGGTTGGCCTCGTGTGCTTTTGTTCAGGCCCAAGGCCACCCTGGCTGCCGCAACGGTCGCGCCGGCCGATCGGCGTGAGCGTTCGACCATGTCCAGGCTCCACGGAAAGCCGATCTCCCGCATCGCCGCGGCGGGTAATCCGCCGCTGGCAACGGCGCTGATATAGGCCGGGCTGTGCGCCAGTGCCAATTCGCCATCCGTGGCGCTGGGCGCCTCGCGCATCACGACCTCGAGCAACTCGGAGCCGATGCGCTCGCGCAGGCGTGCGTACTTCGCCATGGGAAAGCGATGGCCGTCCGGCAACGGCAAAACAAAGTGGTCAGAGTAAAAAGCTTGCAAAATAAACCGTCAAAGGGGCGTCAACAAAACAAAGAATTCCGCTCATTAAAAGCGATTCACAACAGCTCAACATTGTGGCCGCAGTCACCGCGATGACAGCTCAACAACGCACTTAAAACCATCAGAACGTCCATCCCACGCGGCTTAGAGGCCCGCATCTAAAATGGTGCAATGCAGCAAAAATGACTTGCAATCACCATTTGAACCCCTATACTTTCATTCATGTTGCAGTGCAGCAATTGGTGGCCTAAGTGGTTAACTGATTCGGCAGAGCAACTATTTTTTAACTCACAGGAGATTTGAATATGCTGACCGCTGAACAAATGATGACATCACAAAAAGCCTCGATGGAAACCCTTTTTGGCCTGACCAACAAAGCTTTCGAAGGCGTTGAGAAACTGGTCGAGTTGAATGTGCAGGCTTCTAAAGCCGCATTGGCTGAAACCGCCAACCAAACCCAAGCACTGATGAGCGTCAAAGATGCGCAAGAGCTCATGACCATGCAAGCTGGCCTGATGCAGCCATTGGCTGAGAAGTCAGCGGCCTACAGCCGCCACCTTTATGACATTGCTACTAGCACCAGCGCAGAACTCAGCAAAGCCTTTGAAGGCCAAGCCACTGAAGCCCAATCCAAATTCATGGGCTTGGTGGACGGTGCCTCTAAAAATGCACCGGCCGGTTCTGAAACCGCTGTGGCTGTCATGAAAAGCGCTGTCGCCGCTGCCAACAACGCCTTTGAATCGGTTCAAAAAGCCGTCAAACAAGCCACCGACATGGCTGAAGCCAACTTCACCGCCGTGAGCAACACAGCTGTCAACGCGGCTAAAGCACCAGTGGCCAAAAAGCGTTAATTTTCATTGAGTTGTCTCCTCGGGTCCTCGGCAAACCTCGCGTTTCCAGACCCGTTTTAAAGCCCGCCTAGTGCGGGCTTTTTTTGTGCCCTTGATGGAACTAGCGCAGCGCGACCGAGGCCGCATCCAGCTTCAACCGGAGCGCCGGAAGCGCCGCGAGCATGGCCGCCCGGCCCGCCTCAATGGCTTTGAGTCGGGCCGAGAAGTCAGCACTTTTAAGCCCCACCAACGAAGGCCGAATGATGATGTCGGCGTCTTTGAGTTCGTGCTGGTTGATGCTTCTGCCCATGATCGAAAAGGTCTGCAGCAAAATCTGCAAGGTGTCGTTAGCGGTGTTCTCTTCGGGCACCGTCGAAATATCAACCGCAATCACCAGTTCGGCCCCCATTTGACGGGTGAAGCGCACCGGCACGGGTGCCACCAAGCCGCCATCGACGTAGTCCCGCCCACTGATCCGCACCGGCACAAAGACGCCAGGCACGGCACTCGACGCGCGCACCGCCGTGCCGGTGTCACCGCGCCTGAACAGCATCGCCTGGCCGTTGCCAAGATCTGTCGCCACCACGCCCAGTGGAATGCTCATTTGGTCTAGCAAGCGACCGCCCACAGCCTCGTTCACATACCGACCTAAAGCGTCGCCGCGGAACATGCCGCGCCCGACCAAGGGCAACATCCAGTCGGTGATGGCGACTTCTTCGATGGCCAAGGCGGCTTTTTGCAATTCGGCACTGGACTTGCCACTGGCATAAAGCGCTGCCACCAAGCTTCCCGCGGAAGTGCCAACGATGTACGACGGCCGCAAGCCGGCCTCTTCCAGCACGGCAATGACGCCGACGTGCGCAAAGCCCTTGGCAGCACCGCCGCCCAACGCCAGACCGATACGCGGCGCACGCTTATTGGCCAACGGCGAGAGATCGGGCGATGCAGGTTCGACATTCAAACTCGCGCAGCCGGCAAGCAACAGAGGCAAAAGCACGGCGAGCCACCATCCGCCGTTGCGCAGGGTCCGAATGCCCCTGTCAGCATCTCTATTTTTATCAAACTTATTGAGAACCATTCGCGTTTATCCTAAACTCAATTCCATCGCAACTTACACACATCATTTCCATGCTTACAAAACCAATTCTTGCCGGGTTCATCACAGCCGCTCTTTTAAGTGCAGGTGGGAGCGTTTTAGCTCAAGAGCAGGTATTGAATCTGTATTCTGCCCGTCACTACCAGACAGATGAGGCGCTTTACGGAAATTTCACCAAGGCAACGGGCATCAAAATCAACCGCGTGGACGCTGACGACGCCGGGATTTTGGCCCGCCTGAAAGCCGAAGGTGCTGCCTCACCCGCCGATGTGATTTTGCTGGTTGACGCCGCCCGGCTCGGCAAAGCGGACATGGACGGTCTCTTCCGGCCCATCAAGTCAGCCGCACTGGAAGCGGCGATTCCAGCCCAACTGCGCGCCAAGCCAAGCGCTGAAGGCACAACCTGGTTCGGTTTTTCCACCCGCGCCCGCATCGTGGTGTACAACAAAATGCGGGTCAAAAAGGCCGACGTGGACACCTATGAAGCGCTGGCCGACCCGAAAAACAAAGGCCTGCTGTGCACCCGCTCCGGCTCGCACCCGTACAACCTGTCGCTGTTCGGGGCGGTTACCGAGCACCTTGGCGAGTTCAAAACAGAAGCTTGGCTGAAAGGCTTGGTCGTCAACATGGCGCGTGCCCCCAAAGGCGGCGACACCGACCAGATCAAGGGGGTGGCCAGCGGCGAGTGCGGCGTGGCCTTGACCAACAGCTATTACTTGGCCCGCATGATGCGCTCGACAGACCCTGAAGACAAAGCCACGGTTGAGAAGATCGGTGTGGTCTTTCCGAACCAGCAAACTTGGGGCACACACGTCAACGTGGCCGGTGCGGCAGTCGCCAAAAACGTCAAGAATCTGTCTAATGCCGTGAAGTTCATGGAATATTTAGCCAGCCCGGCCGCGCAAAACTACTTTGCCGATGGCAACAACGAATGGCCGGTCGTGGCCAGCGTGAAGGTCAACAACCCAGCACTGCAAGCCATGACAGGCGGTAGCTTCAAGTCAGAAACCATCCCGATCAGCGCCGTCGCCAATAACCAGACCAAAGTGCAGCAAATGCTGGACCGCGTCGGCTACAAATAAGCGAGCGGGCACAGCCGATGCGTGATAATTGACCTTACGTTAACGTCAATCAAAGGATCACTCATGGACATCGCAGGCAAGGTTTTCATCGTCACAGGCGGCGCATCAGGACTCGGCGAGGGCACAGCACGCATGCTGGCCGCCAATGGCGCCATGGTGGTGATTGCCGACATGCAAACTGAAAAAGGCGAAGCCATCGCCAAAGACATCGGCGGCGCGTTCGTGCGTTGCGATGTGAGCCAGGAAGCCGATGGCCAAGCCGTCATCGCCAAGGCCGTGTCGCTTGGCAAGCTGATGGGTTTGATCAATTGCGCGGGCATTGCACCGGCCGAAAAAACGGTCGGTAAAAACGGCGCGCATTCGCTGGCCGTGTTCAGCAAAACCATCACGGTTAACCTGGTCGGCAGCTTCAACATGATTCGCTTGGCGGCTGAGGCCATGAGCCTGAACGATGCGGAATCCACTGGCGAGCGCGGCGTGATGATCTCGACCGCATCGGTCGCCGCCTACGATGGCCAAATTGGCCAAGCCGCCTACAGCGCGTCCAAAGGCGGCGTGGTCGGCATGACTTTGCCAATAGCCCGTGACTTGGCGCGCAACGGCATCCGCAACATGACCATCGCACCCGGCATTTTTGGCACACCGATGATGTTCGGTATGCCGAAAGAAGTGCAAGACTCGCTGGCCGCCAGCGTGCCCTTTCCATCACGTCTGGGCACGCCGCAAGACTACGCCAAACTGGCCCGCCACATCATTGAAAACGAGATGCTCAATGGCGAGGTGATTCGTCTGGACGGTGCCATCCGCTTGGCACCCCGTTAAGTCGCTCTCTAGCGGCTCATCCACTGACACATTTGGCAGCGCCTTTGAGGTTTCTGGTCACAGCAGGGCTCCTGGTCCTGCTGACAGCATGTGCGGCTTCGACAAGTGAGAGTCAGACCGCGCCTCTGCAACCTGAAGAGGCGTCGGGCTACACCGACAAGCCCGGCTGGGCGACCCAGCACTTTGCCGTGGCTGCGGCCCATCCGCTGGCCACAAACGCGGGTTACAAGATCCT
>CANFJF010000127.1 GCA_947447355.1 Comamonadaceae bacterium | reverse complement strand
GGGCGAGATCACCTTTGGTACCCCTGGCAATGGCACGTTGCATCATGTCTTCACGTCGCTGCTGCTGTCGACCACGGGCGTGCAAATGACCCACATTCCCTACCGTGGCGCCAGTGATGCACTGACCGCAGTGCTGGGTAACAACGTCGACTGGACCTTTGTGGCCATGCCGACCATCACGAGTCAGATCAGCAACCCGCGCTTACGCGTCATCGCCGTCACATCGGAGCAACGTTCGCCCTTGCTGCCCAATGTGCCCACTTTGCGGGAGTCTCAGATCCCGATGACCGTGGCCAACTGGTTCGGTCTCGGGGCGCCCAAAGGAACCTCGCCTGAAATCCAAGCTTTTCTGAACAAGCAAGTCGTTGACGCGCTCAAGTCCCCAGAACTGGCAGCGCGATTGAAGGGCATGGGAGCCGAAGCCGTCGGCAACAGCTCAGCCGAGTTCGGTCAAATTTTCAGGAATGACCTGAAACTTTGGACCAAGGTCATCAAAGACGCGGGCATTAAAAACTGAGCCATTAAGCCGCGCCAAGCGCCAACAAGCTCTCGTGAATGTGGCGGTCTATGACAATCCCTGACTGGCTGTTGGCGTCAAAATTTCGAAACGAATTTTCTGAAGGAATCCTGATCTCGTCCACCCCTGGCAAGCGGGGAGTCGACTTCACCCGCGCAATCATGTCCGCCAATGCCGCCTTGTACTCGTCCAGCGAGATCAGCAGGTCTGGCTTGAATGCGATCAGCAAAAAGCCGTAATCTTTCGCCGCATTCAAATGCGAACCGGCAAGAATGCCAAAGGCCTTCATCGCCATCGACAGCGCAAACCCTTTATGACCAGCCAGTGAGAGCAGCGCACCCAAGCGAGCCTCCTCCGGGTCGCGGGTAGGTTGCCCATCGCGGTCGATGGCCACGCCTTCAGGCAGCAATTCCCCACGACGTTTATAAAGACCCAACTCAGTCGCCATGAACGCAGAGGTGCCCATGTCAATGATCAGCGGATTGGGGTCACCCGGAAAACCAAATGCGATCGGATTGGTTCCCATCGACGCTTTGGCACCCCCATGTGGCGCCACCAGACTGGCCGAGCTGACGGTGTGAATCGCCATCAAGCCGGCCCGCGCGATTTTCTCCACGTAGTAGGCACTGCGGCCACTCATCCAACTGTTGGTCACACCCACCAAGCCAAAACCGTGCGCCTGCGCCTTTTCAATCACGGTGTTCGTGGCATGCGCCAGCGTCACCATGCCCACATGGTTGCCGCCGTCGAACAAGGTGGACACAGAGGTTTCCTTCAACACCTGCATCGGGCTTGTGGGTTGCCGCGCCTTGGCAGATTCGGCTATTTCCAGGATCTTTGGTAAACCTGAGTATTCGTAGCCGCACAGCGCTGCAGCCATCAGATGGTCGCTGACTATGCTGGCGTTTTCTTCGGTGTAGCCAATGCGCAGCAATGTAGTCTGCGACAACTGCCAGGCAGCATGAACGCTCAGATGAACGCGATGATCTCGGGTGTCGGTTGCCACTGTCGTCATTCAAACCTCATCTCTCGTTTAAGTTGTCGACAGGTTGACGCCCGGCCACACGCAACAATGCCGCATTGGCTTCGTCGACCTCGATGACCATGGTCAGGATCAGGGCCGAATAAGATTTACCGTGCGGGTCCAGCGACAAAGAACGTGTCACACCACCGCCTAAAGATTCTTCTAAGACGAGGTTGATGGCCGAAAAACGCGGCAACTCGTAGCGCGTGATGCGCCCTTTCACCAGCCCTTTGAAATGCGCCCTCACCCGCTCCACCGTCACCTGCGCGACGATGAGCGGATAAAACGCTTCGCGGTAGGCAATGACACCAATATTGCTGGTGTCGCCCTTGTCGCCGGAGCGTGCATGCGCCAATTCGCGTAAATAAAACTGTGTCATCAAGCGACCTCCTCAACCACGATCTGTGTCTGCACCGCATCCCGCGGTATCAAACAGGAATAGATGGCCAGCACTTCGCGAACGTTCACGCGCGGCAGTGAAGAGCTGCAGGGCCCTTTGCCCACCAAGGTCTCGACTTCGTTGGCCAGCTTCTCTGCATCCCCCCGGTGGCGCGTCCGGCCTGCAAATCGAATACGAACTTCCCAAGGCTCATGACACATGGGCGGTGCGGCATCGCCGTGCAGGGAGTTGAGCCCGATGTAGTCAACCCGAAACTCTTGCAGCACCACACCACGAATCTTCAAACGTTCGCGAACCACGTGCTCTGCCAGCTTGGCGCGTGCCATGCACCCGAGACCCGCGTAGGTCAGCTCGGCTTCACCAATCCAGCCTTCTTTGATGCCCACCGACACCTTGAACTGCTCTGGCCTTGGACGACCCCGTCCACCGCTGATGCGCACCTTGTTAGGTGCAATTTCATCCAGATTGACCTCGGTGAAATCCACCACCACATCGGGCGTGATGTAGTTGGCCGGGTCGTGAATCTCGTACAGCATTTGCTCGATGCAACTGGCCCGGCTGATCAACCCACCCGTGCCGTCCAGCTTTGCCAGAACGCAACTACCGTCCTCGTTGGCCTCTAAAAATGGATAACCCAGGTTGTGCAGGTCAGGCACTTCTTTGTAGCCAGGATCAGCAAAAAACCCACCCGACACATTGGCCCCGCACTCCACCATGTCGGCGGCAACTTGCCCTTTGCCCAGCAGGTCCCAGTCGTCCTGCGCCCACCCAAACTCATGAATCATCGGCGCCAGAAACAAAGAGCAATCAGCACCCCGCCCGGTCAGCACAATATCGGCGTTCTGCTCCAGCGCTTGAACGATCACGTCAGCACCCAGATAGGCGTTCGCCGACACAATCTCGCCCACCAACGACGACAAGGGCGCACCCGTCTCCATGATCTTCAAGGTGTCGGCGTTGCGCACGCAGTAATCAAGGACATCGTCGCCTAATACCGCGGCCACCTTCATGGGCCCGAGCTTCAATGCGCGGATCATTTCCACTGTTTTTTTCAAGGCGGCCAGTGGGTTGGCCGCACCCATATTGGTCACGACTTTGGTGCCATTGGCGCGGCAGTGTGGCAGCGCAGCGGTAAAGCGCTCTTCAAGCAACTCGTTGTAGCCCTTCTCAGGGTCTTTCATGCGCAGCGTATTGGCCATGGCGATGGTTCGCTCCGCCAAGGTTTCGTACACAAGGTAGTCCAGATTGGCGCGTGCGGCCAGATCAGTGGCGGGTTCTATCCGGTCACCCGCATAGGACGCACCAGCACCGATGCGCAGGGGTCTTCGCCCACGCCGTGTATTTGCATCTTCAGGCATAGCGTTCGTCCTCAGTCGGCTGTGATTTTTTTGTCGCGAATGACACGCTGCCATTTGTCGAGGTCACTCTTGAGTAGCTTACCCAAGTCGGCTCGTGTTGAAGGCGACGGCTCGGCGCCAATGGCCAGCATGGCGTTCTTCACGGTGGGGTTGGCGAGGGTCCGGCGGATGGCTTGATTGATGCGATCGAGCTCTGCGACAGGGGTCCCTTTAGGCGCATAAATCGCATACCAGTTGGAGGAGTCGACCCCTTTGATGCCCACCTCTTGAAAGGTTTTTGTAGTCGGTAAAGTGGCATGGCGCTGCGGTGCGGCCAAACCAAGTGCCTTTAAATTACCGGCCTTGATGTGCGCCAGTGCAACGGGAATGTCGATGAAAATCCCGTCCACGTGCCCGGCGATCACATCGGTGATGGCTGGAGCAACCCCCTTGTAGGGGACATGAACCATTTTGATGCCGGTGACATCGGCAAACAGCTCAGCCGCCAAATGGGGAATGCTGCCGGTCCCTGAGGACGCAATCGCGGCACCTCGGTTTTGCTTATTGGCATAAGCAATGAACTCTTTCACGTCGTTGGCTGGATGCTTCGCGCCAACCACAAACACTTCGTCGGTGCTGACCACGAGAGACACCGGTTCGAAGTCACGCACGGGGTTAAAACTGAGTTTCTCGTACAGCGATGGACTGATCGCAACAGCGCCTGTGCTTGTCAGGAAAAGGGTGCGACCGTCCGGCTCTGCCTTGGCCACGTACTCGGCGGCAAGTCCGGCGTTCGCACCGGCCCGGTTCTCAACAATCATGTTGACGCCTAGTTCGTGCCCGAGTTGCGTGCTGATGATCCGTGCCACCGCATCAATCGGCCCGCCAGGCGTAAAACCGACCACCAACTTGGCGTTGCTGGGTTGGGCAAAGGCCAATGGCGCGGTGCCTAAAGTGAACAGCACGGCCAAAGGCAGCACGGCGCGAAAAGCGACAGATTTCAGATTCATGTTGTCCCCTCATGTTTTTAGAAAAGAGTACCGAGTATCTCTTAGGAAAACCCGTAGCTTGATGCCTGCAAAAAGCCGCTCTAATTGTGTGCCGCTAAGCGTGAACTTGCGGAGCCAAAAATCTATCAGCCCCAGACTTGAGTCGCTGCAAGCCACATAGCTTGCGGAACAACAAGCCGCTTTTTTCTGAAGTCGAACCTCCAAGGCCAGTATGTCTACGCTATTGCTCGATGACTCCCATCCGGGGATTCACATCCTGACCCTGAACAGGCCCGAGCGGCTCAACGCTCTGGATGGTCTCTTGCTTGACCATCTGATCGCCAGTGTGCGTGACTGCTCATCCCCGGAGAAAGACATTCGAGTGATCGTCATCCGTGGTGAAGGCCGGGCATTCAGCTCGGGGGCCGACCTCAAATGGCTTACCAGTGGTGGGGCAACAGACAGCGCATTGCTCTTGACCTTTCAGGATAAATTGCAGGAATTATGTGAGCTGTTGGAAGCCGCTGACCAAGCCGTGATTGCTTCTGTGCACGGTCTCGCATTGGCGGGGGGGCTAGAACTGACGCTGGCCTGTGACCTCGTCATCGTAGCGGAAGACGCTGAGTTAGGCGACGAGCATATTCTTCGCAACCTGCTCCCCGGCGGTGGCGGCTCGCAGCGCTTGCCGCGCAAAATTGGTCTTCAGCGCGGTCTGTATCACCTGCTGACCGGCAAGCGGATGAGCGGCCTTGAAGCTGAGCGCATCGGCTTGGCCATGCAAGCCGTGCCGGCGGCAGAACTCCCCAACGCCACCCTGGCCTTAGCGAAAGGTCTGGCTAAAACTGATGCCCGAGCACTCGCTGCCATGAAGTTGATGACGCGCCGAGGCATGGAATTACCGCTCAAAGAAGGTCTATGGCTAGAGCGCCGGATGCAGCACCGCTACCGCAGTCAATCCAGCGCGATGGACAACAGCATGGCGAACTTCGCTACCCACGGGAAAACGGGTCAACCCCCGAACAGTTGAAATCCATTCTTCAGCAAGACAGCGTGCGCTGGGCCGCCGTCGTCAAGGCATCAGGCGCCAAGATCGATTGAAGCCAACAAGTCGCGCTTGAGAATTTTCCCGCTCAGCGTCATCGGAAAGGCGTCGACCACCCGCACCTGGGCAGGCCGTTTGTAGGGCGCTAAGTTGTCGGCAATGTACGCATTCAAGGCCGTCATGTCTAAAGATACATCGGGCTCAACCTCAATGAACGCGATGATGTCTTCGTTGCCGTCAGACACTTTTCGGCCCACCACGGCGGCGCGCTGCACGCCTGCAAAATGGCACAACACCGACTCCACCTCCCCCGGGTAGACGTTGAAGCCTGAGCGAATGATCATCTCCTTCAAACGCCCCACCACAAAGAGCGCGCCGCTCTCGTCCTCACGGCCCAAATCGCCGCTGGCATACCAACCGCCGGGCTGCATGACTTTGGCGGTGGACTCTGCGTCACGGAAATAACCCGGCATCAAGCCGACGCCGCGCATCCATATTTCGCCACTGTCACCAACAGGCAAATCCTCCCCTGTTGGACCGACGATCCGGTACTCAGCGGCATCGACTAAATAGCCTGCCGAAGTGTCGTCACGGTGCTCATTCATACGCCCTAACGCTATCGCACCGGCGTATTCAGACAGACCGTAGCCGTGGTGCAAAACGTGCGAAAAGCGTGCCTCCACGGCCCTCTTGAGCGTCAAGTCCAAAGGCGCTGCACCGGCGTACACGTAACGTAAATCCGGACACACCGGATGCTCAATGCCGTGTGCGTCCAGCCAAGCCAACAGACGGGTGAACATGGCCGGCGGGCCTTGCAACTGCGTCACAGACTTGGTTGCCAAGGCGTCGAACACATCGGCCGGCTGAAAGCTGCTTCGCATCACCAAACTGGCTCCTGAATACAAAGACGCCATCAGCACCGTGCCCAAGCCAAAGATATGCGTCATGGGCAAATACGCGTACGAGCGGTCGTTTTCTGTCAGGTGTCGGGACGCGGTTGACACGCGGCCAAACTGCAACAAACCTTGGTGCGACACCAGCACACCTTTGGGGGTGCCCGTGGTGCCCGACGTGAAAATAATGGCCGCCACGCGCCGCGCTAGGTCGCCTTGCTCGGCCACCGCTTGTGCGCGCACGGGGCTCCGGGCCAACGCTGTCAGCACAGATGGGCGAGCGCCCGCATCTTGCGCATGCGACCTGGCGGCCTCTGAGACCTCAGTCGTGAAATACACCACGCGCGGGTCGGCCTTCTCAGCAAACCCGGCCACCTCGCCCCGGGACATGCGCGCATTCACCCCGCAAGACCACGCGCCGATGCGGCTGCACGCCAAGACCAGGGCCACATGCTCGGGGCAATTTTCAGCCACAGTCAAAACCCTATCGCCCGGCTGTACGCCATCTTCTTTGAGCTCTTGCTCCAAGGCCACCACCAACGCGTCTAGGTCAGCCAGCGTCAGCGTGGCATCGCGGGTAAAGATAAATGGCTGGGAAGGTGTT
>CANFJF010000126.1 GCA_947447355.1 Comamonadaceae bacterium | reverse complement strand
TTGTCGCTGACTGTCATGGTGTCGCTGGCCGCCACAGTGACCGCGCTGGCGTTCACCGCCTGGGTGTCACTTTGCATGCGGGCTTCGGTGGTGTTGCTGAGCAACGCCACACCGGCCATGATGCCGATACCGACCACACCGGCACCGGCATTGACCACGGTTTGGTCCAAGCTGGTCACGGTGCTGGCGTTGACGCCCAGCGCGCCCGTAACCCTCAAGCTTGAGTTGTCAACATAGGCCTTGACCGTGCTGTCCGAGATGGCCACGCCGACGCTGCCGCCCACGCCGACAAAACCAACGCCCACGCTGCCGGAGATGATGTGCAGCAGGTTCTCACCGTGGGCACTGACGTCCAGTGAGCCTGCGCTCAGGGTGTTGTTGTTGACGTAAGCCAGGGTCTCTGAATTGACACGACCGACCGAGCTGGTGGCCGACACGCCGGCAAAGGCACCGCCGCCAAGGCCGGCGCTGAGCACAGCCTCGGCCTGCGTGCTGCGGGCATTGACCGCCACCGCACCGCTGCTGGCCGTGGTGCTGCCGCCATTGATATAGGCACTGGTGCTGCGCGACATCAGCGCGGTGTTGAGCGCGCCATTGGCGGCACCCGAACCACCAATAGAAACGCCAGTGGCAAAGTCAGCCACCAGCGCATTGTCTGCCGCGCGAACATCGACATCCTTGCCCGAAGTGGTGCGGGCGCTGTCGATGTAAGCCTTGGTGCTGCCGGCCACTTGGTCGACGTTGATGACAATCCCGGCGGCTGCGCCCAAAGAGGCCGCCACGTTGACGCCGACCGTGCCGACGCGCTCGAGCGAGGCCGCGTTGACGACCAGACCGCGCGCATTGCGCGTGTTGTAAGACGTGTCGGCAAAGACCGCGCGGCTGACGCCGGTGATGCCGGACAGATCTGGCGTGCTTGACAGCGTAGAGTCTTTTTCGGTGAGGTAGGTGGCGTCGTTGGCGTTGGCCGTGACTTGGGTTCCGGCACCTGAAATATGCGCATCGGTGGTGCTTTTCAGGGTGTTGACGACGCTGACGGCCCCAATGCCGACCGCGCCAATGCCCACACCGAGCGCGCCGCCTGAGGCTTCAATCGAGTCGTCCGCAAAAGCGAGCACACCGACGTTGTTGTAGGCCGTGACCGTGGCGCTGGAATCAACGAAGGCGCTGGTGCTGCTGGTCAATGTGTTGACCACCACCGAGCCGGCGGCCGCTGCCGCACCGGCGACCGCGGCACCGACACCGACTGTTTTGATCACATCTGAGCTGCGTGCATTGAGCAAGACCGAGCCGGCGCTGGAGGTCAGCGTTCCGCCCGACACACTCGCCTGCGTGCTGGTGCTCAGTTGGTTGACACCGATACTGGCCGCAAAGCCCAGCGAGCCTGAAGCCGCTGCGGTGACCGCGTAGGTGTTGATGTTGGAATCGTTGCTGGCACTGACCGACACATTGCCTGTGGTGGTGGTCGAGCCACCGACCAGGGTGGCTTTAGCGGTGTTGCCCAGCGTGGACACCGCGATCCCTGCGCCGGCGCCGGCGCTGCCGCCCACCGCTACGGCGCCAGCGCCGTTGGTGATGGTGTTGTTGTCGTCAGACCGAATGCTCAAGCTGCTGCCCCGCAAGGTAGAACCCACCACCGTCGCGGTAGAGCCTTGTGCATTGCTGCCATTGACACTGGACTTGACGGCGTAGCTGCTCTTGCTGTTGGTCGTTGAGGTTTCGCCAGCCGTCATCGCGCCGTCGGATTCCCCTGTACGGTTGCTGTTGGCTGAGGTGTCGGCCTTGGTCAAAGTGCCATTGCCACCGCTGTCGAGCGTGCTGCTGGTGTTGCTGTCTGGCGCACCGCCCAGAACCACGACACCGACCGAGCCGGCAATCGACACGCCGCTGGACAAGCCCGCTGTCGCGGTGACCAAATTGGCAGTGGCGTTGCGGTCAGCGGTGACGCTGATGGCGCCACTGCTGGTGAGCGAGCTGTTCAAAATTTCAGCCAGCAGCGTGCTTTTGGCGATGGCCACGTTGGCCGAGACACCGATGCCTGACGAACCACCCGCGCCCAAAGCACCGCCGAAGCTGCCCAGCGTCAGGTTTTCAACACCGGCCACCGTGATGCTGGACGGCGTGCTACCGGTTTGGCTGACACTGTTCAAAAAGGCTTCGGTGTCGCTGCCGATGATGTTCACCGCCGCCATGAAGGAGGCACCACCGCTGACGCCTGCGGCGGCGTTGACCACCACGCTTTGAAGCTTGTTTTCAGTGTCGGCAGAGACCGCCAGCGCACCACTGACGTTGGTCGTCAAATGCGAACCATAGGCCTTGACGGTGCTGCCCAGCAGACCGACACCGACGCTGGCACCAATGCCCACCGCACCACCAGCGACACCGCCGGCGATCAGGTTGATCATGTTGTCTGCACGCCCCGTGATGTTCAAGCTACCCGCCTGAACACTGGTGGTGTTACTGCCCGCGCCCTCGTCACCCACGTAGGCCAGGGTGGTGGACTTGATCAAGGCGCTCGCGGCATTGGCCGAGACGCCACCAAACAAACCACCACCGACGCCAAAGGAGAAGGCCACTTCTGATTCGGAGGAGCGCGCATTGAC
Source organism: Comamonadaceae bacterium (assembly GCA_947447355.1). Taxonomy (GTDB): domain Bacteria; phylum Pseudomonadota; class Gammaproteobacteria; order Burkholderiales; family Burkholderiaceae_C; genus Polaromonas. The sequence continues at coordinate 4,207 of CANFJF010000126.1, read as the reverse complement.
GTTGACCGCACCCGCCGCTTTGACGGTGCCGGTTTTGATGTGCGCGTCCGTCGTGCGGTCAATCGAGACCGAGGCTACGGTGGCGTTGAGACCGCCGCCGTCTAAGGCAACTGCAGCGCCGGCTGAGAAGTCGGCCACCATGGCGTGGTTGGCCGCCTGCACGTCAACGGTCTGACTGCTGTCGGCGGTGCCGACACCGTTGTTGATCGTGGCGCTTTCTATATAGGCCTTGGTGCTGCCGCTGATGGCGTCAACCGACGCCAACAGTGCGACCGCGGCAGGTCCGCCGGAGCCAGAGACGTTGACCGCGACCGTGCCGATGCGCTGCAAGGCCGTGGCATTGACCACCACGCCGTTGGCTGTGCGCGTCCCGAAAGCGGCTGAATTGTCGAGCACCGCGCGGTTAACACCCGTGATGGTCGAGAGGTCTGGCGCGGACTCCAGCGTGGCGTTTTTCACCGTCAGTGAACGACCGCCCAAAGACAGGGCCGTGACGCTGGTGCTGGCGCCCGTGATGTGCGCGTCGGTGGTGTTTTGCAACAGGTTGGTGACGCTCACAGCGCCCAGTGCCGCCGCACCAGCGCCGATGGCCAGTGCTCCGCCGACCGCCTCGATGCGGTCCGAATCATTGGCCAGCACGGCCACGTCGCCCTGCGCCAACACATTGGCACCGTTTTCAATCTTGGCCGAAGTGCTGCCGGTGAGGATGTTGACCACCACGGAACCCGCACCGCCGTTGCTGCCGCCCGCGCCCGCACCCACGGCCACGGTCTTGATGCTGGCGTTTTCTTCGGCGTCCAAGATCACATCACGCGAGCGCACCGACCCACCGGTCAGCAGGGCCGAAGTGGCAGTGCCAATGCGGTTGACCGCCACGGAAACGCCGACAGCGTTACTCCCGCCGACGGCCAGCGCCGGCGCCATGGAACTGATGCTGGAGTTGTCGCCGGCATCCAGAAAAACGTCGCCCGTCCCAGCGACGAGCGTGGCACCGCTGATCGTGGCCGAGATGGCCGTGTTGATGGTGTTGGCCGTCGCCGAACCGGCCAGCGCGAGCGAGCTGGCACCGCTACCGGCCACCGCGATGGAGCCAATGGTTTGCGTGCCTTCAGCATCGACCGTGATGCTGCCATTGCTGGTGCTGACAGATCCACCATTGATGCCGGCCTTGATGACGTTACCGCCTTGGCTGCCGATCAAATTGGTAGAGATGGCGCCGCCCATAGAACTGCCACTGAGCGACAAGCCCACGGCGCCGGCGGTGGCACTGATGCTGGAGGAATTTTGGGCGTGGATCAGCACCGAACTGGCGCCCGTGATGCTGCCGCCGGTCGTACCAGCCTCTAGCGTGGCGTCGATCATGTTCAGGCCAAACGAGATGCCCGCGGCCGTGCCGCTGCCGGCCGCCACGGCGGCTGACAGCGTTGCGATGGTGGCGCTGCTGGTGGCGTCGAAGGTGGCGGCACCCGTCAATGTGAAGCTGCTGTCGACCGCAGTGGCCGAGCGCGTGGAAGTGATGTCATTGATGGCAAAGGCGCCGCCAAAGCCGCTGCCGCCACCCGAAATAGCCAATGCCCCGGCGAGCGAGGCGATAGAAGCACTGACGCCGCCCGTGGTGTCACCGACCTGCACCGTGCTGGTGGCCGCGGTGATGGTGCTGCTGTTGACCAGCGCTTTGGCGGTGTCGCCCACGTCGTTCCAAGTCAGCGCTCCGGAAACTGATGTGCCGCTGGCGGCGACGGCCACCGCACCGGTGGCGGCCACGGTTTTGATCTCACCCGTGTTGGTGGCCTTCACCGCAAAGGCGCCGCCGGCCACGTTGACGGTTGAGTGGTCGACCAGCGCCTGCACGCCTGAAGCGCCAAAGGCGGTGCCGTTGGGGTTGCGCGTGGCCACGTTGGTGTCGGCGTTGTAGCTGCCGCTCTCGAGGGACTTGGCCCCGGTCTGGTTGTAGGTCAGCGCAGCGCCACCGGCATTGCCTTTGGTGGAAATGGCCACGCTGCCGGCCACGCTGATGATGCTGCTGCTGGCGCCGGCGTTCACGCTCAAGCTGCCCGCCGTGACACTGGCGCTGTTGCGCACAGCGGCGGTCTCGTTGCTGCTGATGATGTTGGCGGTGGCAGAACCCACCCCGGCGAACTTGCCCGTGGAGACGCCTAGGCCAGCGGCCACACCAATGATCTTGGCGGTGTTTTGAGCGGTCACACTGACCGCTCCGCTGGCGGTCACGGTGGACGCATCAATCGCTGCGTCATAGGTGTTGTTGATGATGTTGCCGACATAAGACAAGCCCACGCTGCTGCTGGACATCTGAATCGCACCAGCCACGCCGATGATGGCGTCACCGCCTTGGGCGGCGCTTTTGAATTCAGTGCTATAGCCACCGCCTGAATTGGTGGCATCGAGGTCCATCACGCCATTGGCGTGTTGCTGGCCAATCAAGGCGTCCAGAGTCGTGTCGCCAGCCGGTGCACCCGACGCCGTGACCGTCACCGTGGTCGCGCCCGTGACGCTGCTCGTGCCCTCAATGGCCGCCGACACCGTGTTGGCAATCTTGTTGATCACCGCCGCACCACCAATGGTCGTCGTTTCGTCAGCCCCGGTTTTCAAGGCGACCGTGGCCACCAAGGCGCCGGCAATGATGCGGTTGTCGCTCAGCGCACGCGCATTCACCGTTTCAAAGTCTGTCACCGTACTGCCGCTGATGCCGGCGTGCACTGTGTTGGCCAGGTCGGTGTAGGTGACGGCCGCGCCGGCCCCTTTGGAGCCGCCGATGGTCAGCGCACCGCCGCCCGTGCCGACACGGGTCCGGTCATAGGCCACAACGTCGAGCAGGTCAGTGGTGCCGGCGGTAGCTGCGGTCAGGGTCGAGCCGGTGACCGTGGCCGACACCACATTGGCCAACTGGGTCACCGACACCGAACCGGCCAGGGCATAGTTAGAGGTCGAGGGTTTGGAGAACTGCCCGGTGGCACCAATGCCCACCGAGATCAGATCACCACCGCTGAGGGCCTCAACGTGGTCAGCGCCCTGCCCTGTCAAGGTGGAGTTGACGATGCTGGCGCGGGTTTCATTGCCGTTGCCGCCCGCCTTGTTCATTTGCACGCTGATGGCCACACCGACGCCCGTGTTGGACTTGGTTGCCGGGTTGGTTGACATCGACAATGCGCCGCCGCCAGCCACGCTGATTTCGTTGATGTTAGACACCGCCAGCACGGTGGTGTTGGAGACACCGGAGGCTGCTTTGCGATGGACGGTGGCACCGTCAATGGTGGCCAGCGTGTCGACGTTGGTGATGGTCACGGCGGCAGCGCCGGCTGCGGCGATGCTGAATTTGGGCGGTGGTGCTGGTGGCGGTGGTGGTGGCGCAGGCGCTGGTGCAGGCGCGGAAGCGGGTGCCGCCGCGGGCGCCGCAGCCGCCGTATCCGACATCTCGCTCATGCCCGGCAGAAACGCCAGCATGCCGGTCAAGGCCGCCAAGGGGCCGGAGGCTTTGCTGTCAGAGCCACTGGCAGGCGCTGACGTGTTTGCGGGCTTAGAGCCGGCAGCAGCAAGTGCCACTGAGACCGTGCCAATCGTGCCTTCTGACAGCGCCTCGACTTGGAGGCTGTTCGTGGTGATCAGACCTCCAGCCGCATCAGAACCAAGGGTCACGCCGGCGGTGGTGTAGCCCGTGCCCGGGTGGTCTGCACTGTTGTCGCCCACGTAGGCACGGGTGTTGGCAGAGATGTCTGAGTAAGCAATGGCCAGGCCGACGCCAGCTTGGGTGCCGCTGCTGATCGAGCCGGTCACAGACCACAGCGACAAGCTCTGGTTGGCCGCGACGGCGACCTCGTCGGCGGTGACGAATGCTTTCTTGCTGATCGAGGCGTGGGTGGTGTTGTCCAGCCACACAATGGCGCCAACGCCGTTCATGCCCATGCCGCCGCCCGAGCCCGAGGTCGGACTGACGGCCAGCATCCAGGTGGCCGTATCCGCTTGCACGGCTACGCTAGGAGCCGTGACGGTGACAAAGTCGCCAATGCCGGCGATGGTGCGGTTGGATTGTTCCAGCCAGTTGAAGGTCACACCCACGGCGCCTTTGCCAGAGGATGCAGGCACGCCGCCAAATAAATCGGTCCCGTTGCCGCCGACGTTGATCATTTGCTGGTCGTTGCTGGCCAGCACATTGACCGACTTGTTGAAGAGCCAACTCTGGGAGTCCGCC
>CANFJF010000125.1 GCA_947447355.1 Comamonadaceae bacterium | reverse complement strand
GGCGGCGGCTGTCCATCAGCTTGCGCGGGGAGCCGTCGGGTTTGCTGGTGTCGAAGTCGATGGCGCCTTGGTAACCGACGGTCTTGCCGACTGCCAGTGCCAGCTCTTTGATGGTGATGTCGTCACCAAAGCCGACGTTGATGTGGCTTTGCATGGGCTGGGTGTGGGCGTCTAGCGTGGCTTTGGACAGGTTCATGACAAACACGCTGGCGGCGGCCATGTCGTCGACGTACAAAAATTCGCGCCGTGGCGTGCCGCTGCCCCAGATGGTGACTATTGGGGCGTTTGCCACTTTGGCCTCGTGAAAACGGCGGATCAACGCCGGAATGACGTGGCTGTTGTCCGGGTGGTAGTTGTCGCCCGGGCCGTACAGGTTGGTGGGCATGACGCTGCGGTAGTCCACGCCGTGGCTCTGGCCGTACTGGCGGTTGTAGCTTTCGCAGAGTTTGATGCCGGCAATTTTGGCAATCGCGTAGGGCTCGTTGGTGGGCTCTAAGGGGCCGGTGAGCAAGGCGTCTTCGGCCATCGGCTGCGGGGCGAGCTTGGGGTAAATACAGCTGGAGCCGAGGAACAAGAGCTTTTGCACGCCGTTCTTAAAAGCCGCGTCAATGACGTTGGCCTGCATCATCAGGTTTTGGTAAATGAACTCGGCCGGGTAGGTGTTGTTGGCGTGAATACCTCCTACCTTGGCGGCGGCCAGGTAAACCTGGGTGGGCTTTTCTGCTGCGAAGAAAGCTTGCACGGCGGCTTGGTTGGTGAGGTCTAGCTCGGCGTGGGTGCGGGTTAAGACCATCGCGGCGGGGGCGCCGCTCCCACAGGGGATGGATTGCCGCGCTTCGCTCGCAATGACGGATGTATCGTCATTGCGAGGAGGTACGACGTGGCAATCCATCGACTGCAGCTGTCGAATGATGGCGCTGCCGACCATGCCTCGGTGGCCTGCGATGTAGATTTTTTCCATTGTTTTATCCACGGCCTCAACCTCTACCGTATGTGTCTTCAAACCGCACAATGTCATCCTCACCCAAATAACTGCCCGACTGAACCTCAATCAGCTCCAGATCGGTCTTGCCGGGGTTTTCTAGGCGGTGTTTGACACCCAACGGGATGTAGGTGCTCTGGTTTTCTGTTAGCAAGATTTCTTCTTCACCTCGGGTCACCAGCGCCGTGCCTTTGACGACGATCCAGTGCTCGGCGCGGTGGTGGTGCATTTGCAGGCTGAGCTTGGCGCCGGGGCGCACGGTGATGCGTTTGACTTGATGCCGCTCGCCGACGTCCACGCTGTCGTAAGCGCCCCAAGGTCGGGCAACTTTGCGGTGCTGGACTGACTGCGAGATGTTGTCTGCATCTAGGCGGGCCACCACTTGCTTGACCTGCTCGACGTGGCTGCTGGCCGCGACCAGCAAGGCATCGGGGGTGTCGATGACAAGCAAGTCTTGCGTGCCCAAGACCACCACCGGGCGGTGCGGTGCGTGCACAAAGGTGTTGCTCGAATGCAATGCAAAGCCTTGGCCGTGGATGCGGTTGCCTTGTGGGTCGGCTGGGGTCAGGTCGGCCACAGCGTTCCAGCTGCCGACGTCGCTCCAGGCGCTGGCAAAGGGCAGCACGGCGACGTTGGCGTGGTGCTCCATGACGGCGTAGTCGATGCTGTCTGAGCGGCAAGCTTCAAACGCTTGCGGCTGCGGGCGCACAAAGCTACCGTCTTGGGTGGCCGTGTCCATGGCCTGCTGGCAGGCTTGCAAGATGTCGGGTGCGTGCTGCCCTAATGCGCTGAGCAGGGTTTGGGCTGAACACAAGAAGATGCCGGCGTTCCAGAGCGCGCTGCCTGAGAGCAGCAAAGCTTCTGCTTTTTCTTGGGCTGGCTTTTCTGTAAAGCCTTCGACATTGAAAGCGCCGTCTGCCCGATTGCCGCCCTGGCGAATGTAGCCGTAGGCGGTGCTGGGGAAACTGGGCGAGATGCCGAAGGTGACGATAGCGCCGGCCTGGGCTGCGTCAACGCCTTGCTTGACGACCTGGGCAAAGGCGGCAGCGTCTGGGATGTGGTGGTCTGACGGGCAGAACAACAGCAGGTCTTCTGGCTTGGCAGCCAAGGCGGCGATGGCCATGGCGGCGGCGGTGTTGCGCGCCACGGGCTCTAACAAGACCGTGCCCTGAACCTTGGCGGCCTGCATGGCTTCAGCGACCAGAAACCGGTGTTCGTCTGAGGCAACGCAGATGACGTTCTTGCTCAATAAAGAGACCCGCTCCAGCGTGAGCTGCAGCAGGCTCTTGTTGCCGATGAGCGGCACAAACTGCTTAGGGAAGCTCTTGCGGCTAAGCGGCCAAAGCCGCGTGCCAGAGCCGCCGCAGAGGACGACGGGGGTGACGGGCGTAGCGTCATCGCGAGGAGGTACGACGCGGCGATCCATCTCAACGTCATCGCGAGGAGGTACGACGTGGCGATCCATGGGTTGCTGGGGAGCGGGGATGGATTGCCGCGCTGCGCTCGCAATGACGGAGAGAGTGGTCATGCTTTGCCCGACTTGTCGCCGTTGACGTTATCAATGCCTGCTGCGCCGAGTGATTGGCCCTGCATGTCCTTGGCCGAGAGCTTGGGCGCAAGCCCCTCAAGTGGCCACTCAATGCCAATCGCTGGGTCGTCCCAGGCAATACACCGCTCAAACTCCGGCGCGTAGTAGTCGGTGGTTTTATACACAAAGTCAGCACTGTCGCTCAGCACCAAAAACCCATGCGCCAAGCCGGGCGGTACCCACATTTGCTTGTGGTTGTCTTCTGTGAGCTCAACACCAACCCATCGACCGAAGGCGGGAGATTCAGGACGGACGTCGACCGCCACATCAAACACCGCGCCGCGCACCACCCGCACCAACTTGCCCTGAGGCTGGGTGGACTGGTAATGCATGCCACGCAGCACGCCTTTGGCGCTGCGGCTGTGGTTGTCTTGAACAAACTGATGGTCAGTGCCGGTGGCGTCGTTGAAGGCTTTTTGGTTGAAGCTTTCAAAGAAGAAACCGCGTGCGTCGCCAAATACTTTGGGTTCGATGATGAGCACGCCAGGGATGGCGGTGGGGGTGGTTTTCATAATCGCAGCTCAGTGGCTGAGTGGGCTCAGAACGACCAAGTGTTTGGCTTGCGCACCTTGCACGGCTGCCAGCGTTATGCCTTGGTCTAGCGTGACAAAACAGCCGTTATTTTGCACGGCAAGTGCCAGCAAATAGGCGTCTGTGATGTGGCGCCCCGTGAGGAGCTTGTTCCACACCATCAAGCCCGGCGTGAGCAAACTAACGGCGTCTGGCCAAAAATGATGTGCCGGGTGAAGCGTCGCCTCAGACAGGCGCGCAGCCACCTCGGCGGCGGGCGCACGGTTGGGATAAGCGGTTTGCGACAGGATCCTTATGCATCCGTTTTGAGTCAGCGGACAAGAAGCCCAACCATCATCCAGATGGTCGCCCAACCACCGCGTTGCAACAGCATGGTGCACATGGCTGGCGTCAAGCAAGGCTATCAGCACGTTGACGTCCAGCAGCGCAACCATCAAACGCCCTCGGCCTCGCGCAATGCATTGACCTGCGCGTTGGTGACCAACACGCCGTTGGCCGCCAGAGGCCTGAACCCGCCAACGGTGGGCGCGGACGGTTGCTGGTCAAGGCGCGCTGTCAACGCCAACCGCGCCAAGCGGGAAATGACTTGCCCGGCGGTTAGGTTCTCACGACGCGCCATGTCTTTGGCGGCCGACAGCACATCGTCTTCAATATCGAGGGTTGTACGCATGGTGATTAATTGATGTTTTGATGCATTGATTCTAAATCATCGCATCATCACGGATATTCATGCAAGACCGCTGGTGACACGTACTTCTTCTTTCAGCAAGCGCAGCATGTACTGTCCGTAGCCGTTTTTAGACAGTGGCTGAGCTAACTTTTCAAATTGCTCGGCGGTGATGAAGCCGTTGCGCCAGGCGATTTCTTCGAGGCAGGCGATCTTCAGGCCTTGCCGGCGCTCCAGCGTGGCGATGAACTGGCCGGCGTCTAACAGGCTGTCGTGGGTGCCGGTGTCTAGCCAAGCGTAGCCACGCTGCATGATCTGCACGTTGAGCTGGCCTTGGTCTAAATACGCTTGATTGACAGCGGTGATCTCCAGCTCACCGCGAGCGCTCGGCTTGACGGCCTTGGCAATGTCGACCACTTGGTTGTCATAAAAATACAGCCCCGTGACGGCGTAGTTGCTTTGTGGTTTGGCCGGTTTTTCTTCGATGCTGCTGGCTTGGCCTTGGGCGTTGAAGGAAACCACGCCGTAGCGCTCTGGGTCTTGCACATGGTAGGCAAACACCGTGGCACCGACAGTCTGCGCATCGGCCCCGGCGAGCAGGGTTGTGAAGTCGTGGCCGTGAAAGATGTTGTCGCCCAAGACCAGCGCGCTGGGGGCGCCGTTCAGAAACTTTTCACCAATCAAGAAGGCCTGCGCCAAGCCGTCCGGGCTGGGCTGCACGGCGTACTGCAAGCTCATACCCCACTGGCTGCCGTCGCCCAGCAGCTGCTCAAAACGCGGTGTGTCTTGCGGCGTGCTGATGATGAGCACGTCTTGAATACCGCCCAGCATCAAGGTGCTGAGCGGGTAGTAAATCATCGGCTTGTCGTACACCGGCAGCAGCTGCTTGCTCATGGCCAGCGTGGCCGGGTGCAACCGGCTGCCAGAGCCGCCTGCGAGGATGATGCCTTTGCGTTGAGTCATGTGTGTTTTTTCATCAGAATTTCAACCAACAGGCTGTCAACGCCTTGCTGCCAGTCGGGCAAGTTGATGCCGAATGCGGCCTGCAGCTTGTGGGTATTGAGACGGGAATTATGCGGGCGCTGGGCTGCGGTGACAAAGGCAGTGGACGGCACGGGCATGATCTCTTGCACGGCCCACGGCAGGTCGGGCCGCAGCAGTTTGGCTTGAGCGATGACGTGGCTGGCGTAGGCGTGCCAGTTGGTTTCGCCTGCGGCGACCAAGTGGTAAATACCGGCGAGCGCGACGTGATTGGCGTCTTCTTTTGCAAATACTTTTTGAATCGCCGCAGCGGTCACGCGGGCGATCAACTCAGCGCCGGTCGGTGCTCCCCATTGGTCGTTGATCACCGTCAAGCGCTCACGCTCCTGGGCCAGCTTGAGCATGGTCTTGGCGAAGTTGCTGCCGTGCGCGGCATAGACCCAGCTGGTCCTGAAAATCAAATGCCGGGTACAAGCTGTCTGCACACGCAACTCGCCTTCGAGCTTGGTTTGTCCGTACACATTGAGCGGCGCAGTGACATCGGTTTCTTGCCAAGGCTCAGTGCCGCTGCCGTTGAACACGTAGTCAGTGCTGTAGTGGATCAGCCAAGCACCCAAGGCTTCGGCCTCACGGGCCAGCACTTCAGGTGCGTGTGCGTTGATGAGCGGGGCTTGCTCGGGTTCGCTCTCGGCTTTGTCGACAGCGGTGTAGGCGGCAGCGTTGACGATGACGTCGGGGCGCAGCTGGCGGATGGTTGCCGCCAAGCACTCCGGTTGACCGAGGTCGCCACACAGACCGTCGCTGCCCTGGGTGCGGTCAAGCGCCACCAACTCGCCCAAAGGCGCCAGCGTGCGCTGCAGCGCTTGGCCGACTTGGCCATTTTTGCCGAGGAGCAGGATTTTCATAACTCTAAAGCCCACTCTTCTACGGCCAAACCGGGCACGCGTAAAAATTCGCGCGCATTGTTGGTGACCAACACAGAGTCTTCCGCCATGGCGTGCGCGGCAATCAGCAAATCCATGCCGCCGATGGGTTGCCCGCTGCGTTCAAAAGCCGCACGAATCACGGCATAGTGATGGGTGGCCTCAGTGGGCCATGGACGAACGTCAAAACCGGCTAGCCAAGCTTCGACCGCAGCCGAGAACTTAACAGAGGCCAGCTTTGCAGCCCCAAACCGAAGCTCAGCCGCCACGATGGCAGACAGCCAAAGCTGCCCGCGGTCGAGACCGGCAAAGCGCTCGACCATGGAGGCCGGTCTGCGACGCAACGCGTAACTGCAAATATTGGTATCCAAGGTCCGTCGCATGGTCATTGTGGCGGGTTGGACTCAGGACCAGTCACGCGTTTGCGGCGGACTGTCGTTGCGGTCCACCAGAAAAGTCTCTGGCAACGCTTCGGTTGTTGCGTAAAAATCTTTCAACCATTCGGCCATCGTCTGCGTGCTGCCAGTCGGCTCTGGCTGCACCCAAAGTGCATTTCCAACCTGCTCAATGCGCACTTCTTTGGCATCCAGTCGCAATTTAGCTGGAAGCCGGATAGCCTGGCTTCGACCGCTCATGAAAAGTTTGGCTGTGATGGACATTGGCAACTTTCGCTGTGATAACACAACGTCATATTACACGGAATTCGAACTGCCGGCGTACTGCGTTTGCACCCACTGCCGATAGGCGCCACTTTGCACGTGGGCGACCCAGTCGGGGTTATCCAAGTACCAGGCGATGGTTTTTTGGATGCCAGTCTCGAAGGTTTCGGCGGGCTTCCAGCCGAGTTCGCGCTGGAGCTTGCTGGCGTCTATGGCGTAGCGGCGGTCGTGGCCGGGGCGGTCTTTGACGTAGGTAATTTGCGTGCTGTAGCTTTGGCCATCGGCCTTGGGACGCATCTCGTCTAAGAGGCTGCAGACGGTGTTGACGATGTCGATGTTCGGCTTTTCGTTCCAGCCGCCGACGTTGTAGACCTCGCCCAAGCGGCCGTGCGCCAACACTTCACGGATGGCGCTGCAGTGGTCTTTGACGTACAGCCAGTCGCGCACCTGCATGCCGTCGCCGTACACCGGCAGGGCATTGCCAGCCAAGGCGTTGACGATCATCAGCGGGATCAGCTTTTCGGGAAAGTGATACTGCCCGTAGTTGTTGGAGCAGTTGGTGGTGAGCACCGGCAAACCGTAGGTGTGATGCCAAGACCGCACCAAGTGGTCGCTGGCGGCTTTGCTGGCGCTGTACGGGCTGTTGGGCTCGTAGCGGTGCTCTTCTGTAAAAGCCGGCGCGTCTTTGCTCAGGGAACCGTACACCTCGTCTGTTGACACATGCAAGAAGCGGAACGCGGCC
>CANFJF010000124.1 GCA_947447355.1 Comamonadaceae bacterium | reverse complement strand
CTCATCAAGGTCATTGACCCAGCACCGCGCCAGATTCCGGCTGCGGATGCCGTCAAGCGCGCCCTTGATTTGCTCAAAGGTGCCAAGCGTCCGCTGATCGTTCTTGGCAAAGGTGCTGCTTACGCTCAGGCCGACGAAGACATCCGTGCATTGGTTGAAAAAAGCGGTATTCCATACCTCCCCATGTCCATGGCCAAGGGCTTATTGCCGGATACGCATGAGCAATCGGCTGCCGCCACACGTTCTTATGTGCTGGCTGAAGCCGACGTCGTGATGCTGGTCGGCGCTCGCCTGAACTGGCTGCTGTCACACGGAAAGGGCAAGACTTGGGGCACACCGTCTTCCACCCAGTTCATCCAGATTGACATCTCGCCGACCGAGATGGACAGCAACGTGCCGATCGCTGCGCCGCTGGTCGGTGACATCGGTTCTTGCGTGTCTGCGTTGCTGGGAAGCATGGGCGCCAACTGGGCCAAGCCACCCGCCGAATGGCTGCAGGCGGTGGGTGAGCGGAAAGACAAAAACATGGCCAAGATGGCTGCAACGCTGGCGCTGAATCCCGCCATCATGAACTTCCACAGTGCGCTGAACGTCGTCCGCAATGTGGTGAAGGCGAACCCCGAAGCTGTCGTCGTCAACGAAGGCGCCAACACCCTGGACTTCACCCGCAGCATTGTCGACATGTACCTGCCGCGCAAGCGTCTCGACGTGGGCACCTGGGGCATCATGGGCATCGGCATGGGCTTTGCAGTGGCCGCCGCGGTGACCACTGGCAAGCCGGTCATCGCCATCGAAGGTGACAGCGCCTTCGGCTTCAGCGGTATGGAGGTCGAAACCATCTGCCGCTACAACTTGCCTATTTGCATCGTTGTATTCAATAACAACGGTATTTACAAAGGCACCGACGTGAACCCGCTGGGTACCGATGTGGCACCAACGGTGTTCGTCAAGAACGCCCGCTACGAAATGATGATGCAGGCCTTTGGTGGCGTTGGCGTCGTCGCCAACACACCGGCCGAACTGGCCAAGGCCATGGACGGGGCCATCGCCTCCGGCCGGCCGACCCTGATCAACGCGATCATCGACGAAACCGCTGGCACGGAAAGCGGTCGAATCACCAGTCTCAATCCGCAGAGCACTGCAAAAAAGAAGTAACCCGTTCACCTTTAGGAAAAACCAAATGAGCAACAAACCTCTCAACGGCATCAAGATCATCGACTTCACCCACGTTCAAGCCGGTCCAGCCTGCACCCAAATGCTGGCTTGGTTTGGTGCTGACGTCATCAAAGTAGAGCGTCCAGGCGCCGGCGACGTCACTCGCAGCCAGTTGCGCGACATCCCGGATGTGGACGCGCTTTACTTCACCATGCTCAACAGCAATAAGCGTTCGCTGACCCTTGACACCAAAAAGCCAGAAGGCAAAGCGGTGCTGGAAAAGCTGATCCAGGAATGTGACGTCTTGGTTGAAAATTTTGGCCCCGGTGCCCTCGATCGCATGGGCTTCACTTGGGAGCGGATCCAAGAACTGAATCCAAAAATGATCTTGGCCTCGGTCAAGGGCTTCAGCGACGGCCACCACTACGAAGACCTGAAAGTCTACGAAAACGTAGCGCAGTGCGCTGGCGGCGCAGCCTCCACCACCGGCTGGTGGAAAGGCGAGCAATCAGGCCCGATGATTTCGTCTGCCGCCTTGGGCGACAGCAACACCGGCATGCACTTGGCCATCGGTATTTTGACGGCCTACATCGGTCGCCAACAAACTGGCAAGGGTCAAAAAGTCGCTGTCGCCATGCAAGACGCTGTGCTGAACTTGTGCCGCGTCAAGATGCGCGACCAGTTGCGCCTCGACAAACTCGGCTACCTGGAGGAGTACCCACAGTACCCGCACGAGACTTTCTCCGACGTCGTGCCACGTGGCGGCAACGCCGGCGGTGGCGGCCAGCCAGGCTGGATCTTGAAGTGCAAAGGCTGGGAAACAGACCCCAACGCATATATCTATTTCACTGTTCAAGGCCACGCTTGGGCACCTATCTGCGACGCCATCGGCAAACCAGAATGGAAAACGGACCCGCTGTACACGACGCCAAAGGCTCGTCAGCCGCACATCATGGACATCTTCGGCACCATCGAGGCTTGGCTGAAAGACAAAACCAAATTCGAAGCTGTAGACATCTTGCGCAAGTTCGACATTCCTTGCGCTCCGGTTCAGTCCATGAAAGAGTTGCTCAACGACCCATCGCTGCGCGCCAGCGGTTCCATCGTTGACGTGCCGCACAAAGAGCGCGGCAGCTATGTCACGGTCGGCAGCCCGATCAAGTTCTCGGATTTGAAGCCAGAGATCACCGGTTCACCACTGTTGGGTGAGCACACTGATGAAGTCTTGGCTGAACTCGGCTACACCAAAGACCAGATCGCAGCGATGCATACCGCTAACGCTGTTTAATAGGTCTAAGCGCAGCGTTCACGTCATGGTGAGCGCAGCCTTTCCCGTCATGGCGAGCGCAGCGCGGCCATCCATCTCGGCGGTGCGCGGTGATGGACTGCCGCGCTACGCTCGCAGTGACGGGATTTTTGTTTCCGAATCCATTGTTCGAGAAGACCCAGCGACTAACCCTATGTCATCCACCACCGATCTCAATCAACTCGTCGAAGCCCTAGGCGACGCCATCGTCATTGCCGACGCCAGCGGCGCCATTACCTTGTGGAACCCCGCTGCGCAGCGCATCTTTGGCTTCACAGAAAGTGAAGCGTTGGGCAAGTCGCTCGACATCATCACGCCTCAGCGTTTGCAACATCGTCATTGGGAGGGCTACCACAAGACGATGGCGACAGGCATCACTAAATACGGCAACGATGTGCTGCGGGTTCCGGCTGTGCACAAAGACGGACACAGCCTGTCAATCGCTTTCACCGTCGCCCTGCTGTATGCCGCTGATAAAAAAGTGTCGGCCATCGTCGCGGTGATTCGTGACGAAACCAGCCGCTTTGAAGATGAGCGAAATCTGAAGAAACGGCTCATGGAACTTGAAGCCCTGGTTGCGAAATCAAGCAACCCAACGAAAGACTGATCACACCAACACATACGGGGCACAGTGAATAATAGGGAGTTGCAAAGCAACCCCATTACAACTTCCCAGTAGGAACACCCATGAGCAAAGCGTTAGACGGCGTTCGTATCCTTGACTTCACCCACGTTCAGTCGGGCCCCACTTGCACTCAATTGCTGGCTTGGTTCGGCGCTGATGTGATCAAAGTAGAACGGGCCGGCGAAGGTGATGCAACACGCGCACAACTGCGCGACATCCCCGGCGTGGACAGCCTGTATTTCACGATGCTGAACCACAACAAGCGTTCGATCACGCTGGATACCAAAAAAGCCAAAGGCAAAGCCGTGCTGGATGAACTCATCAAGAATTGCGATGTCTTGGTGGAGAATTTTGCACCTGGCGCCATGGACCGCATGGGCATCACCTGGGAACACATCCAAAAACTCAACCCGCGCATGGTTGTTGCCTCCGTCAAAGGCTTTGGACCTGGACCCTACGAGGACTGCAAGGTTTACGAAAACGTCGCTCAGTGTGCTGGTGGAGCAGCATCAACAACCGGTTTCGACGACGGCCCGCCAATGGTCACCGGCGCCCAAATCGGCGACAGCGGGACAGGACTTCACTTGGCGCTGGGCATCGTGGCTGCGCTGTACCAGCGCAACACCACCGGCCGCGGCCAAAAAGTGCTGGCCCCCATGCAAGACGCCGTGCTGAACCTTTGCCGCGTCAAACTGCGCGACCAGCAGCGCCTAGAGCGCACCGGCACCATGCATGAGTACCCGCAATACCCTGACAGCAAATTCGGAGAAGCCGTACCGCGTGCCGGCAATGCCTCTGGCGGCGGACAGCCCGGATCCATCCTGAAATGCAAAGGTTGGGAAACAGATCCGAACGCCTACATCTACTTCATCACTCAGGCGGGCGTCTGGCCGGCGGTGTGTCAAGTGATTGGCGAAGAAAGTTGGGTCACCGATGAAGCCTACGCCACACCTGGCGCTAGGCTGTTACACCTGAAACCCATCTTTGCCCGCATTGAGCAATGGACCATGACCAAGACCAAGTTCGAGGCGATGGATATTCTCAACAAATACGACATCCCGTGCGGCCCCATTTTGTCGATGAAAGAGATCGCCGAAGAACCCGCCCTGCGGGCCAGCGGCACGATCGTCGAAGTCGACCACCCGACCCGCGGCAAATATCTGACGGTCGGCAATCCGATCAAACTGTCGGACAGTGCCACAGAGGTCACCCGCTCCCCTTTGTTGGGCGAACACACCGATGAAGTACTGGCTCAGCTCGGTTTCAGCACAGCCTACATAGCCGAATTACGCAGCGAAAACGTCATCTGAATCTGTCTATCCTGACTCCAGTCTGCACAGACCTACGCAAGCCCACATGAACTACCCGATCATTCCTATCGCCGCCCTCGAGGGCTCGACCAAGCAACGTAAACGACAAGCCCCAAAAGGTCGCCGCGTTGACCCAAATGCGCTCGCAGAGGTGCAGGGTCTGCTCGGGACAGCGTCGCGTCAGGCCGATTTGCTGATCGAACACCTGCACAAAATTCAGGATCGTTTTGGGCATTTATCAGCCGGGCATCTGGCTGCACTGGCGCAAGAAATGTGCATGCCGCAAACCGCCGTTTATGAGGTAGCGACTTTTTATCACCACTTCGACGTGGTCAAAGAAGGCGAAGACGCGCCGACCACACTGACCGTGCGCGTCTGTGACGGCTTGTCGTGCGAGTTGGCGGGAGCCAAAGTTCTACTGGCCAAATTACCCGCGCTGTTGGGCCGTGAAGTCCGCGTCATCGCCGCTCCTTGCATTGGGCGCTGCGAACAAGCACCGGCAGCGGTGGTCGGACAAAATCCGGTCCCCAATGCTTCTTGCGAGAGCATTGCAGCTACTGTCGCAGCCAAAGCTGTGCAGCACATTCCAAGTGGCTTCATTGACCTGGCAGAGTACAAGGCCAAAGGCGGTTATCAACTGCTGGGGCAATGCATCTCCGGCGAGCGTGATGTCGAAACCGTCATCAAGACCATGGAGAATTCCGGCCTGCGCGGTTTGGGTGGCGCCGGCTTCCCATCCGGTCGTAAATGGCGCATTGTTCGGGCCGAAAAAGGCCCGCGCCTGATGGCTGTGAACATTGACGAAGGCGAACCCGGCACCTTCAAAGACCGCGTTTATCTGGAGCGCGATCCACACCGTTTTCTAGAAGGCATGTTGATTGCGGCCTGGGCCGTCGGCATCGAGAAAATCTACATTTATCTGCGCGACGAATACCACGGCTGCCGCCACATGCTGGAAGCAGAGCTCGCCAAACTTCGGCTAGCACCACCCATGGCCGACATGCCAGAAATCGAGTTGCGCCGTGGCGCTGGTGCCTACATTTGCGGCGAAGAATCCGCCATGATCGAATCGATTGAAGGCAAACGGGGTATGCCGCGTCTGCGTCCGCCGTATGTGGCACAAGTCGGACTGTTTGGTCGCCCCACGCTTGAACACAATTTTGAAACCCTGTATTGGGTTCGCGACATTTTGGACAAAGGCGGCGACTGGTTTGCCTCGCACGGCCGCCATGACCGCAAAGGACTTCGTTCGTTCTCGGTCTCAGGTCGCGTTAGAAATCCGGGCATGAAGTTAGCTCCCGCCGGCATCACGATTCAAGAACTGATCGACGAGCACTGTGGCGGTATGCAAGACGGCCACGATTTTTATGCCTACTTGCCCGGCGGCGCGTCAGGCGGCATTTTGCCGGCTAGCATGAACGCCATTCCGCTGGACTTTGACACGTTGCAACCCTACGGCTGCTTCATCGGTTCAGCGGCTGTCATCGTCCTCTCCGACAAAGACACCGCGACCGACGCCGCACGCAACATGATGCGTTTTTTCAAGCACGAGTCTTGCGGTCAATGCACGCCCTGCCGCGTCGGCACCGCCAAGGCCGAACACCTGATGGCGCAGCCTAAATGGGACTTAGCGCTTCTGGCCGATTTGTCGCTGGTCATGCGTGATGCATCTATCTGTGGACTCGGTCAAGCTGCACCGAACCCCATGGACTGCGTCGTCAAATATTTTGCGCACGAGCTGTGACAACACTCGCTTGTTAATTCGTGTAGACAGTCTGAAAGATCCATCATGAACGCCATCACCCGACAAGAACTCGCTGAGCTGGAAGCACCGCTGGTGAACTTCAGTCTGAACGGCCGCGAAGTCTCTGGACGCGCCACCGAAACACTGTTGCAAGTGGCCAAACGCGAAGGCGTGGAAATCCCCCACCTGTGCTTCAAAGAAGGCCTGGAAGCTGTTGGTAACTGCCGCTCCTGCATGGTCGAGATCAATGGTGAGCGAGTATTAGCACCGTCGTGCTGCCGTGCACCCACAGCCGGCATGAAGGTCGTCACCGACAGCGAGCGCGCCGTCGCATCACAAAAGTTGGTGCTCGAATTGCTGCTGTCGGACATGCCTGAAAAAGAATACACGCGTAACAACGAAGTCGACCAATGGGCCGCCAAGGTCGGCGTTGGAAAGCCGCGCTTTGAAGCGCGCAAGCAAGTGCGCCAAGATTTGTCGCACCCAGCCATCGCCGTCAACCTAGACGCTTGCATCCAGTGCACGCGCTGCCTGCGCGCCTGCCGTGACGAGCAAGTCAATGACGTCATTGGCCTGGCTTTTCGGGGTGACCAGGCCAAAATCGTTTTCGACATGGACGACGCCATGGGCGCGTCCACCTGCGTGGCCTGCGGCGAATGCGTGCAAGCCTGCCCGACCGGTGCGCTGATGCCAGCGCGCGAAGCCGCGTTGACAGTGCCAGACAAACAGGTCGAGTCGGTCTGTCCTTATTGCGGCGTTGGTTGTCAGCTGACCTACAACGTCAAAGACGACAAAATTTTGTTTGTCGAAGGCCGCGATGGCCCGTCAAACCATGGCCGCTTGTGTGTCAAGGGTCGTTATGGCTTTGACTACGCCCACCACCCGCACCGCCTGACTGTTCCATTGATCCGCCGTGCCGACGCCCCTAAAACCGGCGACTTCAGCATGGACCCGGACCGCGTCATGGATGTGTTCCGCGAAGCCAGTTGGGAGGAGGCGCTTGAATTTGCCGGCGGCAAGCTGGCCGCCATACGAGATGAGTGCGGCAAAAAATCACTCGCCGGCTTCGGCTCTGCCAAGGGCAGCAACGAAGAAGCCTATTTGTTCCAAAAATTGGTGCGCGTCGGCTTCGGCAGCAACAACGTCGACCATTGCACGCGTTTGTGCCATGCCTCCTCGGTGGTGGCCTTGCTCGAAGGCATTGGTTCGGGTGGTGTCTCAAACCCGGTGATGGACGTGACCAAGGCTGAAGTGGTCATCATCATCGGTGCCAACCCGACGGTGAACCACCCGGTGGCCGCCACTTGGATCAAGAACGCCG
>CANFJF010000123.1 GCA_947447355.1 Comamonadaceae bacterium | reverse complement strand
ACGCCGATGGACGAGGCAGATTTGCGCCTGCATCTCGAGGCACAGGGTCTGCACCATGTGCAGTCCATCAACTACACCGACTATGCGCAAAGTGACGCCGAACTCGACGCGCAATTGGACAAGCTGCTGTCGTTGACACCTCCAAATAGCACGGCCCCAAAGCCGGTGCTGCTGGATTTATCGGAGGCATCTCAATTGGCCAGCGTAGGCCGGCTGATTTGGGCGCGCGCGCAAGTGCAACCCTTGCTTGCCGTTGGTCCTAGCAGCGTCGTCCAGGCGCTCGTCGCGCACTGGAAAATCGTCCCCGAGATGGCAACCACGCGTGTGGCCGCAGCCTCAGGGCCCGTGTTTGTGTTGGCCGGTAGCCTGTCGCCGCTGACGGCACAGCAGGTCGGTGCGGCAGATTCATATCTGCATGTTGGCTTAGATCCCGTACGCCTTGAAAATGAGCAGACCTACGTGGCGAGTACGGCCAGTCATATTGCCGGGCAGCTTGCCCAGGGGCGCAACGTGCTGGCCTTCACCGCTTCAAGTGGCGAGACTGCGGGCCTCAAGCATGGCCGTTCCCTGGCCCGCGCATGCGGCGAACTGTTGGCGCAGGTGCTGCGCATCACGCCAGTCAAACGCTTGGGCATCGCGGGCGGTGATACCTCGAGTCACGCGGTTCAAGCCTTGGATGCATGGGGGCTTTCCTACCGGGCACAACTGGCGCCTGGCGTCGCGCTGTGTGGCCTGCACAGTGACAACCCGATGTTGGACGGCTTGGACATCATGCTCAAGGGTGGGCAGATGGGAACAGCAACGCTCTTCGAAGAGTTGCTGAACGGGTCGACGGTTTGAGGCAACACGAGGGTCAGTCGACCTTCACCCGCCCCGACGAAATGACCGGTTTCCAGCGGGCAATTTCCCGCGCAATCAGCTGACCAAAAACTTCTGGTGTTGACGGCATGGCAATGGCGCCTTCGTTGTTCAGTCGGTTTTTGAGCTCGGCTGAAGTCAGCGCCAGATTGATCTGTGCGTTCAGCTTGCGCACGATGTCAGGTGGCGTCGCTGCGGGCGCCACCACGCCGTACCACTGGTCGGCTTCAAAGCCTTTGTAGCCACTTTCGGCCACGGTTGGCACGTCGGGCAGGGCGTCAATGCGTTTCGGTGACGATACGGCCAGCGCGTGCAGTTGGCCGCTTTTGACTTGCGCCAGCACGGCGGGTGCGCCCGTGAACAGCAGCTGAATCTGGCCGCCCAGCAAGTCGGTGACGGCGGGTGCCGTGCCGCGATAAGGGATGTGCTGAAACGACGAACCGGTTTGCAGATTGAAGTACTCAGTGGCCAGGTTGGCGGCACTGCCATTGCCACCCGAACCGTAGTTGAGTTGACCGGGGCGTGACTTGCTCAACGTCACCAGTTCTTGCACGGTCTTGGCGGGCACGGAGGGATGCACCACCAATACATTCGGCACGCGGGCAACCCAGGCGACTGGGGCAAAGTCAGTCATCGGGTTGTAGGGCAACTTGGGGTACAGGCTGGGGTTGACGGCCAGCGTGCCGATGTGGCCCATCAGCAGGGTGTAGCCGTCACCGGCGGCCTTGGCCACCTTGTCTGAGCCAATGCTGCCCCCTGCGCCCGCCGCGTTTTCAATGACCACGCTTTGGCCCCACGCTTTGCTGAGCTCTTGACCGATGGCGCGCGCCAAGATGTCGCTGCTACCACCGGGGGTGAAGGGCACGACCATGCGAATCGGCTTGCTGGGATAGTTGGCCGCAGCACTGGTTTGGGCTTGTGCAGGAGACATCGCGGTCGCGCCAAGAACGAGCAGCAAGGCCGGCAGCATGGGCCGCGCTGCGGCGCGTACTGTGAATCGTTCCATCGTGAAGGTCATGGTCATGGCTTTGAAAATTCGGCTTTTTCACCGGGTTTGAGAGCCAGCACACGGGTGTTGCCGGCGCCCAGTGCTTGGATGAATTCTGCGGGCGTGCCTTTGCCGAGCGGGTTGGCGCCGTAGTGCATTGGAATCACGGCCTTCGGCTTGAGCCACTCGCGCGCGGCAAAGGCGGCGTCGACCGGACCCATCGTGAAGTTGCCACCAATCGGCATCAACACCAGGTCCGGCTTGTAATAGTCGCCGATGAACTTCATGTCGCCGAAGAGCCCGGTGTCGCCCATGTGGTAAATCTTGAAGCCGTCTTCGAGTTCGATGATGAAGCCGAGCGGTTCGCCGCCGACATGGGTCTCGTCCTTGCCGGTGGTGGCGTTTTTCCACACCAACACCGATGAATGCTCCGCATGCACGGCGGTCACCTTGATGCCAGGCGCTGGTGTGATGGTGCCGCCCTTGTTGAAGCGCGGCAGCAGTTCTGGCGGCAAGATGCCGAGCAAGGCAGCAGATTGGTTCATGTCGCCGGGCGCGTACATCGGGATTTTGTGCATCAGCGCCAGCGCAGGTGCGTCGGCAAAATGGTCGAAATGGCCATGGCTGACCAGCAGCACATCAACCTTGCCTAGCGCGTCCAGGTTTTTGTAGATCGCCGGCGTCAGCGGATTGAGCTTCAGCCAAGGGTCAACGACGATGACTTTGCCGCCAGGCGAGGTGATACGGAAAGCCGACTGCCCGAGCCAGAGCACTTCGGTCTTGCCGTTTTGAGCCGCAGCGAGTTCAGCCGACAGCGACAGACCCAAGGCCAATAAAGCGGTCAGACTGGTGAGCAAACGACGGCGTGGAAAAAATGGAAAAAACATGAATTCTCCTTGAGACAAAGTTTTTCGAAACGATTCAGCGGCCACTAACGCATACAAACCTTGCGCACCATTTTCATTGAATGGCATGCGAGTCAAGTCAACGAGCAAAGTGCGGCGGTCAAGGGGCCGTCATGGCGAGCGCAGCGCGGCCATCCATCTTCGATGGCGCGCGGTGATGGATGGCCGCGCTGCGCTCGCAGTGACGGAGTTTATCGCTCGCTATAACGAAAAATTAAACGTAAGCCTGAATGGCTTTTTTAACCACCGAGGCGACTATCGCCCGCACTTCTTTGTGTGTCTCAGTGCTCGGCCGGCGCGCTGAGTTCACCAGCATCAGCTCGCTCATGAGCCGCGGGCTGTGCAGGGCGTGGGTTGACAACGGATGCGGCTCTTGAAAATGACTCAAGGTGTAAGGCGGTAGCACGGCAAAGCCCAAGCCTTCGCGGACCAAGTCAAGAATCGCGTTCAGGCCATCGACTTCCATGACGATGTTGGGCGTGCAATTCATGCGCGTGAACTCGGTGTCAATCAGGATGCGAAAGGTGTTTGGCCGGCTCGGCACGATCAGTGGAAGTTTGGCCACATCGGCCAGCGGCATCTGGTCTTGCAACGGTACCTTAGGGTGGCGTTCGGCACTGGCTACTGAAGAAATCAACACCAGCGCTTCGCGGTGCAGCAGGTTGACGTCCATGTCGGGCGAATGGGGCGTGTTGTAGAGCAGCGCCATGTCGAGTCGGCCTGAGCGCAGGCTTTCTTGCATCGGCATCGAAAAGCCTTCGGTCAGCGTCAGTTGTGCATCGGGCAGGCGCAGCCTGAACTCGCGTGTCAGCGGCACCGCCACCAGTTTGCTCAGGCTGGGCGGCAAGCCAATCGAGACATGGCCGGCCAGCGCGCCGCGCACAGCGCCCAGTTCTTCACGCGCCAAGGCGACTTGGTGCAAGATGCCGCGGCCATGCTCTAGCAACACGCTGCCGGCTTCGGTCAGCGTCACGCCGCGGCCGTTGCGCCACAAAAATGTCTGCCGTAATTCCACTTCGAGTTGCCGCACATGCCGGCTCAGCAAGGGTTGCGGCATGCCCAAAGCGGCTGCGGCGCGGGTGAAGCTGCCGAGCTCTGCCACGCGCACAAAAGACTCGATCTGCTTGAGGTCCATGCTTTCTTTTCTAAATACCGAATCGCTTGTTATAGCAAAAATAAATAGCAGCTAGTGAGCGGGAAAGCCCCACAGCACCAGCGGAATCTCTAGAATTTGCGCATGCAAACTGCGATCCCCTGCCTTCTCATGCGTGGCGGCACCTCCAAGGGCCCCTTCTTTTTGGCGTCCGACTTACCGGCTGACCTGCCGACGCGGGACAAGGTCTTGTTGGCGGTGATGGGTTCGCCCGACCCGCGGCAGATTGACGGACTCGGCGGTGCGCATCCGCTGACCAGCAAGGCGGGCATCGTCTCCAAAAGCAGCACGCCGGGCGTTGACCTCGACTTTTTGTTTGCCCAATTGCAGCCCAACGGCGACAGCGTCGACACCACGCCCAACTGCGGCAACATGCTGGCCGCTGTCCTGCCTTTCGCCCTGGAAACCGGGTTGGTGCAAGCGCAGGGCGACACCACCACCTTGCGCGTGCTGACACTCAACACCGACATGCAGTGCGACATCACGGTGCTGACGCCGCTGGGTGTAAACGGCCGATACGTCGAGTACGCCGGGTCTGCGCGCATCGATGGCGCGCCGGGCAGTTCTGCGCCCATCACCATCAATTTTCTCGACACCGCGGGGTCGGTGGCGCCCGGTCTGTTGCCCACTGGCCAGGTCCGCGATGTGATCGACGGCATCGAAGTCACCTGCATCGACAACGGCATGCCACTGGTGATGTTTCTGGCCAGCGCCGTCGGACGCACCGGTTACGAAAGCGTGGCCGAACTCAACGCTGACACTGAATTGAAAGTCCGCCTTGAGACGCTGCGGATTGCCGCTGGTCATGCCATGCAACTCGGCGACGTGACAAGCAAAAATTACCCGAAGATGACGCTGATTGCAGCGCCGCAGAACGGCGGTACCTTGTGCACGCGCAGTTTCATTCCGCATGTCTGCCATGACGCTATTGGCGTGCTGGCGGCTGTCACGGTCGGCACGGCTTGTGTGCTGAAAGGCTCGGTCTGCGACGGTGTGGCGGTGATGGCCGAGGGCAATCCCAAAACAGTCTCGGTCGAGCACCCAACCGGCGAGTTCAGCGTCGAGCTGGGGCTGGACCCGGCCCAGCCGCAAAACGTCACGCGTGCCGCCTTGTTGCGCACCGCGCGCTTGCTGATGCGCGGCGAGGCGCTCATTCCGCACGCGGTGTGGGCCGGCCGCTGACCCATCCAACCTACAACTCAAAAACGAAAGACGCCATGGCCAAAAAGCCCCTCATCATCGACTGCCACGGGCACTACACCACGGCACCTAAAGCGCTGGAGAACTGGCGCAACCTGCAGATCGCCAGCCTGGGCAATCCTTCAGCCGGACCGAAAGCGGCCGA
Organism: Comamonadaceae bacterium; assembly: GCA_947447355.1. GTDB lineage: Bacteria > Pseudomonadota > Gammaproteobacteria > Burkholderiales > Burkholderiaceae_C > Polaromonas. The sequence continues at coordinate 2,295 of CANFJF010000123.1, read as the reverse complement.
CTTGAAAATCAGCGACGACGAATTGCGTGAATCGATTGAAACCAACCAGCTGCGTCTGATGAAAGAGCGCGGCAGCGACCTCACCATCTTCTCTCCGCGCGCCAGTTTCATGGCACACCACATCGGCGACTTCAACACCTCTGCGACGTGGGCGGCTATTTGCAATGAGCTGTGCTTTCGCGTCAGCGAGTTGTTCCCGGACCACTTCATCGGCGCGGCCATGCTGCCGCAGTCGCCTGGTGTTGATCCCGCCACCTGCATTCCTGAGCTTGAGCGCTGCGTCAAAGAGTACGGCAACGTCGGCATCAACCTGAACCCCGACCCATCGGGCGGTCACTGGACTTCACCGCCTTTGAGCGACAAGCAGTGGTACCCGATTTACGAAAAAATGGTGGAACACGACATCCCCGCCATGATCCATGTGAGCACCAGTTGCAACGCCTGCTTTCACACCACGGGCGCGCATTACCTGAACGCCGACACCACCGCCTTCATGCAGTGCCTGACCAGTGACTTGTTCAAAGACTTTCCGACACTGCGCTTTTTGATTCCGCATGGCGGCGGTGCGGTGCCTTACCACTGGGGCCGTTTTCGCGGGCTGGCGCAAGAGCTCAAAAAGCCGCTGCTTGAAGAGCATTTGCTGAACAATATTTTTTTCGACACCTGCGTTTATCACCAACCTGGCATCGACTTGCTGAACACCGTGATTCCGGTGAAAAACGTCTTGTTTGCATCCGAGATGATCGGCGCTGTGCGCGGCATCGATCCGCAAACCGGCCACTATTACGACGACACCAAACGCTACATCGAGTCCTCCAAGATTCTCAGCGATGCAGACCGTTTTCAGATTTACGAAGGCAATGCGCGTCGGGTGTTTCCGCGCCTCGATGCCGCCCTCCAACGAAAAGGCCAATGACCATGAGCGACAACCTCAACCTCTTCAATCAGCTTGGCGTCGTCAAGCGCAATATCGTGCGCGCAGACAAAGTGGCTGTCGACAAACTCTCGCGCTTTGGCGTTGCGACTTTGCACGAAGCCATGGGCCGCGTCGGCCTCATGAAGCCCTACATGCGGCCGATTTACCCGAGCGCGCGCATCTGCGGCACGGCTGTGACGATCTTGCTGCAGCCCGGTGACAACTGGATGATGCACGTGGCGGCCGAGCAGTTGCAGCCCGGTGACGTGGCCGTGGCCGCTTGCACGACCGACAACGACGACGGTTTTTTTGGTGACTTGCTGGCGACCTCGTTCCGCTCGCGTGGTGCCGTCGGTCTGATCATCGACGGCGGCGTGCGTGACGTCAGCGACCTCACGGAGATGAACTTCCCCGTCTTCAGTCGTGCCATCCATTCCAAGGGCACGATCAAGGCCACACTGGGCTCGGTCAACGTGCCGGTGGTCTGCGCCGGTGCTTTCGTGAATCCGGGTGACGTCATCGTGGCCGACATGGATGGCGTGGTGGTGATCCCCGCTGCCCGTGCCATGGACGTCGCCAACGCCGCTGAAAAGCGCGAAGCGCTGGAAGCCGACAAGCGTGCGCAGTTTGCCTCTGGCGCGCTCGGCCTGGACATGTACAAGATGCGGGAACCGCTAGAAAAAGCCGGCATGCGTTACATCGACTGAAGCGCTGCGCCACGCTTGCCGGCCAACCCACAAACAAGACCATCCATGAACTCAAACACGCCTTCCAAATCTGCCCTGCCGCCGCAACGCCGTCATAGCCTTGCCGCATGGCTGTTGTGCGCCGTCGGCTTCAGCTTGCTGGTCAGCCCGGCACTGGCCCAGACCTATCCGGCCAAGCCGATCAAGCTCGTCGTGGGTTATCCGGCGGGAGGCGCGGTGGACATCGTGGCGCGCACCATGGGCCAGACGCTGTCGGCCAGCCTAGGTCAGCCTTTTGTCATTGAGAACAAACCCGGCGCCGGCACTAACATCGCTGTTAAATACGTCATCGACAGCCCGGCCGATGGTTACACCCTAATGTTGGCTGCCAATGCGTTGGCCGCCAACATGTCGCTCTACCAACCCGCCCCTTTTGATGCTGAAAAAGACTTGGTGCCGATTGCACTGGTCGGCCGCGTGCCGGTGGTGTTGGCGGTCAACGCGGCGACCGGTCCCGCCACGCTGGCCAAATTGATCGAGCTGGCCAAGGCCAAGCCCGGCAGCTTCAACTACGCCAGCCCGGGCAATGGGTCAACGCCGCACATGGCTGTTGAGTTGTTCCAAGCCACAGCCGGCATTTCACTGTCGCATGTGCCTTATCGCGGCGGCGGTCCAGCCATCACCGACGTCATT
>CANFJF010000122.1 GCA_947447355.1 Comamonadaceae bacterium | reverse complement strand
GAAGACACGCAAGAATTTGCCATCAACATGAGCAACATGCGCCACTGGGATGAGCCCATCAAGCGTTACATCGACGAATGCCTGCAAGGCAAAGCAGGGCCACGCGGCAAAGACTTCAACATGCGCTGGGTCGCAGCGATGGTTGCCGATGTGCACCGCATACTGACGCGCGGCGGCGTCTTTTTGTACCCTTGGGACAAACGCGAACCCGAAAAAGCCGGCAAGCTGCGCCTGCTCTATGAAGCCAACCCGATGAGCTGGCTGGTCGAACAAGCCGGCGGCGCCGCGACCAACACCCAGCAACGCATTCTGGACATTCAACCCGACAAACTGCACCAACGCGTGAGCGTAGTGCTGGGCTCCAAGAACGAAGTAGAGCGCATCACCGGCTACCACCCTGGGCTATAATTTCGCCCTTGTGCCGCTTTAGCTCAGTTGGTAGAGCAGCTCCTTCGTAAGGAGAAGGTCGTCAGTTCGACTCCGACAAGTGGCACCAAAAGACAAAAGGGTTCACTGCTATTCATTTGGTAGTGAACCCTTTCTGTTTTGTGGCCCTGTAGACGATCTGTAGCCAACTTGCCCAAATAGCCAACGCCGCAAGTGGCTCGACTCAGCAGCGTAAGCCGCGCTACCAAACGCAAGCCACTGATCCACCTGAAAAACCCACACGCGGCGGTCTTAGTCGTTCGACTGGCTCTGCAAGCGCTACCTATTCACAGGCAAAAATGACAGTGGCCTTCGGATAATTGCCCAAAATATACGGCCCCGGATTTTCAGTTGTCGAGGTGAGCTTCATTTGTTTTTTGAGGTTGTAGCAAGTCAAATTAGCCTCGGTAAGTGCCTCTGCCAATAACGGCTCCCTCCCGCTGGGAAACGCGCCAGCTTGCCGAGAGACAACATAGGTTCCATTGCCCGCAGGCATTGCCCCCGTACTTGTCGTGGCACAACCACTGGCTAGCAAGATAGACGTGCCACAAAAACTTAGTGCGAGTAATCGAGAAAACATAAGTAACAACCTTTAAGTTTAGCCAGCCAACGATTCCGGCGCGGCCATGCGCTTGATGCGCTTGCGGTCTTTGGCGGTCTGGCGTGCTGTCCATAAATCCCGCTGGGTTTGCAGCGCCAGCCAGTAGCCCGCCGTCGTGCCCAAAGCTTCAGACAAGCGCAAATCCATATCGGCAGAGACGGCTGCATGGCCATGCAGCACGCGCGACAGCATGACCCGGCTGATACCGATATAGGCAGCGAAGCCGGTCACGCTGACGCTCAGGTCATCCAACCAGCCGGTCAGCAGTTCGCCGGGATGTGCGGGGTTGTGCATGTTCATGATGTGCCTCTCAGTGGTAATCCAAATAATCCAGCAATTCAACGTCCGCACCGACAAACCGGAAAGCCAGTCGCCAATTGGCTTGCACGGTCACGGCATAAAACCCGGCACGGTCGCCAGACAAGCCATGCAAGCGCTACGACGGACGGCTCAGGTCTTGCGGCGCACTGGCAACGCTCAGGGCGGTCAGCAACTCGCGCAGGCGCTTGGCGTGAATGGGTTGAATGCCTGTCATGCGGCCAGTCTTGAAGTACGCTTCATGGCCTTTGTGTCGGAATGACAGAATCATAAATTGTTAAGCCTTGGTTTACAAGTCAGTGGTTTACGACGCGCAGCGCACCGGGTGCGACCTTGGCGTCGACCACAATCCCGGCCTGCTCAAGAATGTGCGCTTCAATCTGTGCCACGTAAGGCTTCAGGGCATCACTAAAACGGGGTTGATGGCTGCCAGTAACGCATTTCAGATTGTGTCGTCAGCGGATCCGAACTTCACGTTGCAATGTGCGTGCAATGGATGCGCAGTCACGGTCGCGTCAACGACATCTGAACGGGTGGGAGTTCAGCAAATCCGAACGCATAGGGGGTCATACGGAGATTCAGCTGAAGGCCGCCGTTCTCCGGCGTCTGTCCGAGTGCTCTGATCTCAGCTGCCGTGAGGGGATGAATATTGGCCACGTCCCGCTCCTTGCTGAATACGTTATGACGCCACTGGTAGACCTCGAGCAACTTTTCTTGGTAGGTATAGCTGTGGTTGTTGTCGTTGTAGTAGTCATCAAATTTGCCGCGGCCAAGATAGATGGCGTTAGAGCCTTCGTAGCCTGTTTTTTGGTAAGTCACCGGGTCTGTATTTAGAAAGTAAGTCCAATCGCCCGGGACAAAGTTATCTGCCGCCACGTCCTGTTCTAGGAAGACCAGCTTTCCCGCGCTTGCTTGGCCCTCAAGACTTGCGCTTTGTTCGAAATACCAAGCGGCCCCAGGCTCGATGTTCAACAAAGGCTCGCCATCTTGCATGAGCCGCGCTTCGATCGCTTGCGCTGTGACCACATCATGTTTGATGCGGCGGTAGTAATCTAAAACGCCCTGAATGATGACGAGTTTTGTGGCGGTGTAACAGCCTATTGAATACTTCTGCGGGTGCATGAAAACGTCGCTAACGGCAACATGCAAAGACACATGGGTTTTCAAATTTCCGTGATGCCAATACTGGCTATTCCAGCGTGCGTAGTCTCCGTTCGGCCACATGAATTTGAGCGACTCAGACCACGCCACTGTGTTCTGACGAACGCCAATCACATCTTTAAGGGCTTGCGCGTTGCATGACTTTCCGTTGAATCGTGTCGTTCGGCCGTGTTGCAGTAAAGCGAGCAGAATTTCTTTCTGCGAGACAGTCACCACTGTTCGGGGCATTTTTTCGCTGCTGGGAAGCTCAATCAGCGCCTCTTTCAAATCGTAGTCCAGCCGATGAATCAGGCTCAGCGTGTCGGTTCCACCGGAGCGGTCACGCAGCGTGAATTGCAATGTCCCATTGCCTTCGTCAACCGTTTGACTGTAGATGTCTTCACCCACGCCAAGGCTCTGAAAGTAGCTTTTTAAGGCGTCGGCCAAAGTTGGTGAATTGTCCGCAGGGCAATTAAAAACGAGCCCGCCCTGAGGTTCACTGGCGGCATCACTCGCGCCATGAAATGCCATGACAAAAATGCCCTGCACGAATGCAAGGCTGAGTCCACGCCAAAGCTGCTTGCAAGACATTTTTATCTCTCCGTGAGCGACCGAATAACTCAAATCACACGTTGAATTCTCAGCGTGGTCTTGAACCCGCTGGGTAACGACATGTACCGTGTTGGGCTCGTCGGACTGCGGCTGTGACGGATGAATTTTGATGCCGAGAAACATAAGCTCTTGGGTAGAAAAGTTTGATTTATCCCTTTCACCGCTGCATGAATTTTTAACGTTGAGCCAACGCAATGTTGAAAGTTAAAACTGTATGCCCGACAGTAAAAATCCTAGTAGTATGAACAAAATATGATCGGTTTTTCACTCATTTCAAAGCTCCGCTGGCGCGTCGTCAGCCTGCTGCTCGCGGCATTGGTATTGGGTGCTTTGGCTGTGCGTTGGTGGCTAGGCCCGCTGGTTTTTGTGGAGCCGGTAGCTCACCATGAACTGGTGCAGACGGTGGTTGCCAGTGGCCATGTGGAAACGCCACACCGGGTCGACATCGGCGCGCAAATGACAGGGCGGGTCGTTCGTGTGCCGGTTGTTGAAGGGCAGACCGTGCGCGCTGGTGATCGCCTCGTTGAGATTGAGTCCACTGAACTGCGCGCCATTGAGCGTCAAGCTGAAGTCGCGGTCGTGCAAGCTCAGGCTCGGTTGCGGCAATTGCGTGAGGTTCAAACGCCTGTGGCTGAGCAGAATTTACGCCAATCACAGATCAATTTGGACAACGCGCGCTCTGCCTACAGACGCAATCAGGAACTATTCCAGAAAGGCTTCATTGGTGAGGCTGCGCTGGACGATATACGCAAAGCTTTGGAGTTGGCAGATGCACAGAATCGGTCTGCGCAGAAACAGGTGGAGACGCTGCGCGCCAACGGCAGTGACTACGCACTAGCCCAAGCGGCTGTGTCAGAAGCGCAGGCGAACTTGCAAGCAGCCCGAGCCAGAACCCTCTATGCATTGATTCAAACGCCACTGGATGGAACGCTGATTGGGCGCAGCGTCGAGGTGGGTGACGTGGTGCAACCCGGCAAAGTTTTGATGACCTTGTCTCCCGTTGGAAGCACCCAACTGGTGGTTCAAATTGATGAGAAAAATCTTCGTTTGCTAACGCTTGGGCAGAAGGCCTTGGCCTCCGCAGATGCTTACCCTCAGGCGCGCTTTGCCGCCGTATTGGTCTATGTCAATCCGGGCGTTAACGCGCAAACTGGTGCGGTTGAAGTCAAGTTAGATGTGCCGTCGCCACCGACCGTGTTGAAGCAAGACATGACGGTGTCGGTGGACATCGAAGTGGCACGCCACCCCAACGCACTGCTGGTGTCGGCCAATGCCGTTCACGATGCTGACAGTGCCGCGCCGTGGGTCTTGCGTGTGGAAAACCATCACGCCATCAAACGTTTTATCCGCCTCGGTTTGCGAAATGGCGGAATCTTTGAAGTCTTGGAGGGGCTGCAGGAAGGTGACAGCGTCGTGAACGATCCTGCAGCCATCCCATCCGGGTCCCGCATACGCGCTACAGCGCAACCGAACTGAGCGCGTCAGGAATGTTCACACCTTGGCTGCCTTTTGAGTGGACAGTGGCCATGCGCTTTTTACGTGAGGGCCGCTTGCAAACGCTCTTTATCATCGCCGGCGTGGCCATCGGCGTCGGCGTGATCGTTTTTATGTCGGCACTGCTGGCGGGGCTGCAGAGCAACTTTATTCGACGCGTGTTGTCGGCGCAGGCCCACATCCAGCTGCTTCCGCCCAAAGAAATTTCAAGGCCGCTGCGACATGGTTTGGATGCCCAAAAAGACGCTGTAGAGGGCGCCATTGTCCAGCCGCCGCTGCAGCGCTTGAAGTCCATTGACCAGTGGCAAGCGGTGTCCACACAAATCGTGGCCATGCCCGAGGTGTTGGTGGTGTCTCCGGTTGCCGGTGGGTCTGCTTTGGCGGTACGTGGCAGCGCGAGCCGTGCGATTACCGTCGCAGGCATTGAGCCGGCGTCTTACTTTCGCATCATTGACCTGAACGAAAAAATAGAGCGCGGCAGCACGCGACTGACCGCCACGGATATTTTGATTGGTAACGAGTTGGCCAGCGATCTGGGCATCGACGTCGGCGATAAATTGCGAGTGACTGCAGCCAATGGTGCGGCCAGCACGCTCACGATCACGGGCATTTTTGATCTTGGCAACAAGGGGGCGAACCAACGCAACACCTTTGTGGCGCTGCACACAGCGCAAAGCCTGCTTGGCCTGCCCGGTGGCGTCAGCAGTCTGGAAGTGACGGTGCGCGATGTCTATGCGGCGGAAACGATTGCGCAGCGCATCACGGCGGAGACTGGCGTGCAGGCAGACAGCTGGATCAAGACAAGCGCGCAGTTTTTCGCCGCCGTCAGCGCGCAGACAACCGCGAACACGTCAATCCGTTTCTTTGTCGGCTTGTCCGTCGCTTTCGGGATTGCCAGTGTGCTGGTGGTGTCTGTCGTTCAGAAGTCACGCGAGATCGGCATTTTGCGGGCCATGGGTATTTCGCGTGGCCAAATTCTTCGGGTGTTTCTGCTGCAAGGCGGATTGCTGGGACTGTGCGGCTCGGTTGTCGGCTGTGGCATTGGCGCCGCCGGCTTGGTGCTGTGGCAAGGCTTGGCGCGCAATGCGGACGGAACACCGCTCTTTCCGTTGGCGCTTGATCCAACCCTGTTCACGCTGGCATTGGTATTGGCCACATTGACGGGCCTTGTCGCCGCCTACGCACCGGCGCTGCGTGCCGCGCGACTTGACCCTGTGGTGGCGATCCGTGGCTGAACTTCAACAGCGCGCCGAGGTCGTTCATCTGCAAGGTGTTCGCAAGGCCTTCAATGTTGGCACGTCGATTGAAATGGAAGTTTTGCATGGCATCGACCTGACGCTTCAGCGAGGGGATTTTTGTGCGGTGATGGGGCCGTCAGGTTCGGGCAAGAGCACGCTGTTGAATATCGTTGGCCTGCTTGACCGACCTACTTCTGGCACTCTGCAATTGGCCGGAGAAGAGACCACCACACTCGACGATCGGTCGCTCACTCAGCTGCGCGGCCACAGCATCGGTTTTGTGTTTCAGTACCACCACTTGATCACGGCGTTCACGGCGCTTGAAAACGTGATGATGCCCATGCTCGGCGCCGCAGGGTTCCCAAATGAAGCGATGCGTCAGCGCGCGACTGAGTTGATTGAGAGTGTTGGACTGAGTCCTTGGAAAAACAACCTGGCCGGCAACATGAGTGGTGGCCAGCAGCAGCGCGTGGCACTGGCCCGTGCTTTGGCCATGAATCCGGCCTTGTTGCTGGCCGATGAACCCACCGGCAATCTAGACACCAAAAGTGCCAATGTCATCTTTGATTTGTTGCGCCGCTTCAACAAAGAGCAAGGAACCACTGTCCTGTTTGTGACCCACAACACGGAGCTGGCACATCGGTGCGACAAGATCATTCAGGTCATCGATGGACTTATCACCGCTTGATATAAATGACGCCTGAACCTAGGAATTTACGGATCAATATTTGGTTAGCACGACGTTTTTATATTTCCTGAGTACGTCATTCGCGCGAATGGTGTTGGTGTTTGATCCGTATCAATATGAAGCCACACCGTGAGGCTAGATTCACAAGATGGATTCATCTTTATGGATGTGTAGGGTCTGAATTTCAAGGAGATTGACATGCTGAAGTCTATGGCTGAGATGACTTTGCGAGAAGCCATTGGTGGGCGATGTTCCGTTCGAGGTTACAGCGCTGAAAATTTGGAAAGGCACACCATTGAGGCGCTTTTAGCTGCCGCCGTCCGCGCACCGACTGCGATGCACGCTGAGCCTTGGCTGTTTGTTGTTGTTCAAGATCTTGTCAAGTTAAAGCGATTGTCCGACTGCGTCAAGGCAGCTTTGGCAAAGGACAGGCAGTTGCATCCAGCGCATCATCATCCCGATATTTTCTTGCAGCCTGATTTCAATGTCTTTTACGATGCGGGGACTTTGGTCATCATTTGCGCCAATTCGAAGAGTTCTTTTGCCCAAGCCGATGGCTGGCTGGCAGCTGAGAATTTAATGCTGTTCGCGCATTCGATTCAGCTCGGCACATGCGTCATTGGGTCAGCGGTCGAAGTTCTGAACATGCCCGAGATGAAAGTTGAGTTCAACATTCCATCAGCGTCGATGGTTATCGCGCCCATCATCGTCGGCAAACCCCGTGGTGAAACCGGCACCAGCGCGCGCAAGGCTCCGCAAGTCTTGGCTTGGTTCTCGTGAGCGTTATTGGGTCTTTGAAAAGCACAAGCAACACGCGTTTAAATGAGGCTAAAGATGAAACACATTCAAGTATCAACAGCAGCTTTTGTATTGATCGGATTAGCCCCACTTGTAGCGCAAGCACAGGAGCAGGCGAAAGTCATTTCCAGCAGGCCCTTGATTCAACAGCTCACCGTTCCGCAGCAAATTTGTGGCACATCGCCCATGGTTGTCGCTGAACCTAAAACGGGTGCCGGTGCTGTGCTCGGTGCCATAGCCGGGGGAGCGGTTGGGAGCGCAATTGGG
>CANFJF010000121.1 GCA_947447355.1 Comamonadaceae bacterium | reverse complement strand
TAACCGTTGGCCTTGGGCTTGGCGATGTAGTCGTCAAACTCACCGTCGATGGGTGAAAAATGGGCGTGTACAAACGCCAGCGCCGCGTAGCAACCTTTGACATCAGCTGCAATGACACGCAGCGCGCGAATGTCAAACACTTGGTCAAAGTCCAGCGACTTGCCACGCATCTTTTTAACGATGCTGTAGATGTGTTTTGGCCGTCCCTGCACCAGCGCCGCGATGCCTTGCTGATTCAGAGAGCGCTCCAATTGCGCCCGCAGCGACTCCATGAAGCCTTCGCGAAAGGCACGCTTTTCGTCCAGCAAACGAGCCACCTGCTTGTACGTCTCAGGCTCAAGGAATCGGAAGGCCAAGTCTTCCATTTCCCATTTGAGCTGCCAGATGCCCAGCCGATTCGCCAAGGGCGCAAAAACATGCAACGACTCGTACGCAAGAGACGGCGGCGGCTCTTGCTTGCTGGCGGCGTGATGGCGCAGGGTCTGCAACCGCGAAGCCAGCCGCAGCATGACCACGCGCAAGTCACGCGAAAAGGCCAGCAGCATTTTGCGCACATTTTCAGACTGCACGGCAGGGTCTTCCGTCAGCTGCGCTTGGGGGTTGGCCGTGCGCGCCTGCCGTTGCACGTTCACCAATTTATTGGTTTCCAACGCGAGTGTGGCGAAGTTGGCGCCAAAGGCTTTGGTGATGACTTCCTGCGGCTTGTTCAGGTGCGGGCACGAATGAACCAAGTAAGTGGCGGCCTGCATCGCCTCGCTACCGCCGATAGATTTGAGAATGGCGACCACTGCATCGGCATGAGCCAGAATATTTTCGCCCGTGTCCAGCGTCTCACTGCCAATCAGCGGCTCGGCAAACGCACGGGCGCGCAGCAAAGCCTGCGGTTGATCTAGCGATTTGTCTGCGGTTGCAGCCAGAATGGCGCCACTGTCGGCGAGGGTTCCATGACTGATCATGCAGATGCCAACAAAAAATCAGCCACGACCGCGACTTGATCTTCAGACGTCATGGTCGGTGCGTGACCGACACCGCTGAATTCGACCAAACGTGCGCGCGGCCCTCGCTCCTTCATGGACTTAGCGGTGTCAACGCTCAATAAATCCGACTCAGCGCCGCGCAACAACAAGGTGTCAGCGGAGATTTGGTCATACAGCCGCCACAAAAGGGCTTGCCCTTTTTTCGCAGCAGTTTCAGTTGAAGCACGAAAAGGCTCAGCAATGGCCGGGTCGTAATGCAGCGTCCAGCGCTTTGGCGCACTTGAATCAGTATTTTCAACAGCTCGCACCATCGGGGTGGACAGAAGCAGCCACTGCTCTGGCGTGTGTGGCCCAAAGCTTGACGATATGGCCCACATGGCGTCGGCTGCCTGCTGCACGGATTCAAACTCGCCACTCTTGCCCAAATAGGTGCCGATGCGCTGTAATGCAGCCCACTCCACGGCAGGGCCGACGTCATTCAGTACCAATTTTCGGACACGTTGCGGTAGCGGTAAATCAGGCTGGCCACATATCAAAAGACCGATCAAGCCACCCATGCTGGTGCCGAGCCAATCCAGCACAGCGATGGGTGCTTCTGAATGCAATTTGGCCAGCAAGGCAAGCATGTCCGCTGCGTAAGCCGGAATTTGGTAGCCCGCTGGGTCTTTGAGCCAGTCACTTTGGCCACGCCCGACCACATCGGGGCAAATCACCCGCAGGGACAAGCCAGCATCACTGGCGCGCTGACACAAGGCGCGGGCCAGCACGTCAAAGTCCCGGCCCTGCCGCGTTAAACCATGCACGCACAGCACCACATGAGGGCTGTCAGGGTCACCCCATTGCCAATAGGCCATGCGGTGTGAACCCGTGGCATCCGGGCAATTAACAGAGTTCAGCAAAGGCTGGATCATGGCTTAAATCGTTTTTAACTGACTTGATAATAGAGATGGCGCTATTCCATTAGCACCGATTGACTTGATCCTAATTCATCCAGAGGAACCCCCATGCTCAAAGGTAAAACAGCACTCGTCACCGGCTCCACCAGCGGCATTGGTTTGGGCATTGCCAAATCGCTCGCCGCGCGCGGCGCCAATATTGTGCTGAATGGCTTCGGCGACCATGAAGGCCCCAAAGCCGAGGTCGCAGCTTTCGGTACGCAAGTTGCGTTCCATGGCGCAGACATGAGCAAGCCGTCAGAGATTGAAGCGATGATGACCTTCGCGGCCCAGCAGTTCGGTCGCGTCGATATTTTGGTCAACAACGCCGGCATTCAGCACGTCGCCAAGATCGAGGATTTTCCTATTGAAAAATGGGACGCCGTGCTGGCCATCAATTTGTCCAGCGCTTTTCACGCCATGCGCCTCGCCCTGCCCGCCATGAAAGCCGCAAACTGGGGCCGCATCATCAACGTGTCTTCTGCGCACGGCTTGGTGGGTTCGGCTGAAAAATCCGCCTACGTGGCCGCCAAACACGGGCTGATCGGCCTGACCAAAGTCGCTGCGCTAGAGACGGCCACCAGTGGCGTCACCTGCAACGCCATCTGCCCCGGCTGGGTCTTGACGCCCTTGGTTCAAAAACAGGTTGACGCCAAAGCTGCCACTCAGAACATCACGAACGAAGAAGCCAAACGCCAGTTGCTGGGAGAGAAAGAGCCCTCCATGCAGTTCACCACCCCTGAAGAATTGGGCGAACTGGCGGTGTTTTTCTGCTCACCCGCAGGCAACAACGTGCGCGGCGTGGCTTGGAACATGGACGGTGGCTGGGTGGCTCAATAAAATTGGCGCGCGCCTTACGTCAGTCATCACTCAAGCGTGACGCCCGTCTGCTTGACCACGTTGTCCCATCGGGTGATTTCTTTTTGAATGTACTCGCCGTAGGCTTCGGGGGTTGAACCCAGAGGCTCCGCGCCCTGCAACGCCAGCTTCTGGCGAACGTCGGGGGATTGCAGAGCCTTCATCACTTCAGCATTCAAGCGCTGAATGATCGGCTTAGGCGTGTTGGCCGGCACCATCAGGCCCTGCCAAGCGCCGACTTCAAAACCGGGCATGCCTGACTCTGCCAGCGTGGGCACGTCGGGGAAAAGCGACATCCGCTTGGGTGTTGTCACAGCCAACATTTTCAGGCGCTTGTCCCGCACAAACGGCATCACCGAATTGACGGTGTCGGTCATGAACTGAATCTGACCGCCGACCAGGTCGACGTCGGCCGGGGCACTGCCCTTGTAGGGAATATGCACGGCATCAATTCCATTCGCCCGTACGAACTGAAAAGCACCCAGATGGGTCACGTTCCCGTTACCGGCAGAACCGTACGACAACTTGCCGGGGTTGGCCTTGGCATAAGCGATGAATTCCGGCACGGTGTTGGCGGGTACGTTGAGCGCAACCACGAGTGCGAGCGGTACGACCGCCGTCAAGGCCACTGGCGCCAGATCGCGCTTCACGTCATAGCTCAGACTTTTGTAAAGCGCAGGGCTCAGCGCGATGGATGACGTGTTGTACAGCATCGTGTAGCCGTCGGCTGCGGCCCTGACAGCCAACATGGCGCCCAAGTTGCCATTGGCACCACCACGGTTGTCAACAATCACCGATTGGCCCATGGATTCGGACATTTTTTGCGCGATGACGCGTGCCACCAAGTCGGTCGGACCGCCGGGTGGAAACGGAACAATCATCGTGATCGACTTGGACGGAAAGCTGGTCTGCGCTTGGGCAACGGTGCTGGCCAGCGACGCGGTTCCTGCCAACGCGGCCAGCACGGTGGCGCTGACGATTCGCCTTGAAAGTGAGGGCTGAAAGCAAACTTGCATTGAAAGCGTCTCCGTTATAGTTTTAAGAAAAGTCAACCCATTCATTCTGGTTTGATGCCAGCGTCAACAGCCACCTTTTGCCAGCGCGCAATTTCTTCTTTGATATAGCCACTGAACTGCTCGGGTGTGGACGCTGCAGTGACCGCGCTGTACTGCGCAAAACGTTCCTTCATCTCGGGCGTCGAAAGAACTTTCACGAGGTCACGATTCAGACGCTGTATGACTGATTTAGGTGTCCCGGCCGGAACCACAATGCCTTGCCACGAACTGATGTCGAAGTTGGCATAACCGGTTTCAGCGACCGTGGGTAGATTGGGGGCCGTCGCGGATCGCTTGTCCGTTGTCACCGCAAGCGCCCTCAGCTTGCCCGAAGCGACATGCGGATAAAGACTGGAAAAAGGATCGAAGAGCACTTGAATCTGCCCGCCCATCAAATCCGTCAGTGCCGGCGCACTTCCCTTGTAAGGAATGTGGTTCATCTTGATCCCAGCGGCTGCGCTGAAGAACTCCACCGCCAAGTAGATGGAGCTTCCGGCGGTACCGTAGTTGAGTTTGCCTGGTTGACTTTTTGCGAGCAGCACCAGTTCGCCCAGCGACTTCACAGGCAACGCAGGGTGAACGGCAATGATCAGCGGCTGGATGGCCACCATGCTGACGGGGTCAAAACTAGCAACCGCGTCGTAGGGCAGCTTGGCAAAGGTCACAGGGTTGATCGCCAACGTGCTGATATTGCCCATCACCAAGGTGTACCCATCAGCGGGGGCTCGTGCACCCGCTTCTGCGCCAATGGCACCACTGGCACCTGCACGGTTTTCTACCACCACGGCTTGCCCGAGCTCAATCGCCAGTTTGGCCGCCACAGCGCGGGCCACAATATCAGTCACGCCACCCGGCGGAAATGGCACGATCATGCGCAACGATTTAGACGGGTAGTCCTGCGCGCCAACAGCGAGCGAAAACAGCACGCCAGCGATGGCCGAGCCAACTTTAAATGATCGAGAAAACATGGCTTTTCCTTTCAAGGGTGAACCGCTGCAAGGCAGATGCAATACAAAAACTTGAGTGCCTGTCCAATGGCTTGTTTATTCCAATGCAATGCTGCCAGCCCGAGCGACCTTGGTCCAGCGTTCAATCTCCGTTCGCATGAAAGCGTTGTAAACCTCGGGCGTACTGCCCAGCGGGTCCGTGCCCTGTTTGGCCATTTGAGCGCGCACATCGGGCAAGGCCAAAACCTTGAGGATTTCCAGATTTAATCTGGCCACGATGGGCGCGGGAACCGCCGCCGGAACCATCAGGCCTTGCCATGCGCTGGCTTCGTAACCCTTGATCCAGCTTTCTGAAATGGTCGGCACATCAGGCAAGGAGGGAGCCCGTTCGAGGCTGGTGACCGCCAAGGCTCGGACACGTCCATCACGAATGTAAGGCAAGGCAGAACTCATGGCGTCGACGGCAAACTGAATTTGACCACCGAACAAATCAATCAGTGCCGGTGCGCTGCCCTTGTAGGGAATGTGCACGGCATTGAGCCCGGCGGTCTGCAAAAGTTGGGCGGGAATGACGTGCGTGATGGTGCCCGTGCCGGCAGATCCATAACTGTACTTACCCGGATTGGCAGCGAGCTGCTCAATGAATTCCTTGATAGTTCGGGCTTTGAAATCTTTGTTGACGATCAACACCGTAGGCGCGGCAGCCGTCAGTGCGATACCGGCGAAATCACGCATGGGGTTGTAGGGCAATTTGGGAGAAAGTGCCGCTGACAATGCGAATGAAGACGTGTTGTAAAGCAATGTGTAGCCATCTGCTGCAGCGCGACTCACAGCGTCTGCGGCCAGAACAGCATTGGCACCGGGCCGATTTTCAATCAACACAGGTTGACCCAAAAATTCGCCAAGCTTGATGGCCAGTAATCGCGCGATGTTGTCAGTCGGACCACCGGCGGAAAAGCCAATGATGATTCTCAGTGGCTTGCTCGGGAAGGCTGCTTGTGCGTTTGCAGTGCCAACCGCAATGGCGCCCAATGCAGCCAGCGCCGTACGTCGCGTCAGCGATGTTGTCGAACTGTGCATGTCTGCCTTTTTAAGTGTTGTGACCCGCCAGCATGCGCCTGGCGGTGTAAGTCATGACGTTTTCATCGCGTTGATTGAACACCTGAATGTTGGAATCAACAATAGCTCGACCACCGGTGGAGGTGGGACGCACGCCCGTCACCTCAATCACCGCGTGAATGGTGTCGCCAACCCGAACAGGGGCATGAATTTTTTGAGTGAGTTCCAGCATGGCCAAGCCGGTACCCTGAATCATGGTTTGCAAAATAAAGCCCTCGATCAGTGCATAGGTCAGCGCCGCCGGAACCGGTCTTCCCGCAATACCGCCATGCAGCGGGGCCGCATCGATGAACATGACTTCAACCATGCCGGTCACGCCGATAAATCCGACAAGGTCAGCCTCTGTGACAGTGCGGCGAAAGGTCTTGAAGCGTTGGCCGATGATCAGATCTTGCCAGTAAAAGCCTTGGCCGAGTTGCTGAATGTGTGAGGGTTGGCTCATCAAAATGTGACCCTTCGAGTTCACTGCTGTTCGATTTTGGCTTTGACCGCGATGCGTTTCCACAGATCAATCTCAGCTTTTTGAAAAGCCCGCATGTCTTCAGCACCACCGCGCATGACCTCACCGCCAATGCGTTCGTAAAACTCACGGGTTTCAGGCAGGTTCTCAATTTTCGCCATCAGGGCGGACAGCTTGTCAGTCTCCGCTTTGGGCGTCTTGGACGACACCGCCGCGGCGACCCACACATAAGCGTTGAATCCCGGCAGTCCGGCCTCAGCAGCAGTGGGAACCGACGACAGCGCAGAAATGCGGCTGGCTGACGCAACCGCTAACGCATGCAATTTGCCGCTTTTCACCAACTCCTGGGCACTGGTGACTTCTACAAAAGCAAATTGAACCGTCTCTGAAGCCACGGCAATGACCGAGTCAGTGGCACTCTTAAACGGAACACCGTACGTTTTCACGTTGGCCGATTCATTGAACAGCTCCGCCATCAATTGATAGCCCGCTGACCCATGGGCGTAGTTGAGTTCGCTTGGTTTTGCTTTGGCTGCAACAATCAGTTCTGCCAAGGTCGTGTGCTTGGAGGCGCCGGGAACGATGAGGACCGCCGGCGCACGAACCATCATCGTCAAGGGGCTGAAGTCTGCCACCGGGTCGTAGGGCAAAGACTTGAACAAGGCCGCGTTAACCGCCAGTGACGAGTTGCTGCCGATGAAGACCGTGTAGCCATCTGCGGGCGCTGACAGCACGGCGCGTACCGCGATAAAACCGTTGCCACCCGCTTTGTTGTCAATGATGACGGGCTGCGAGGTCATCTCTGAGAGCTTTTTGGCGAAGTAACGCGCGGAGGTATCCGTCGCGCTGCCGGGTGGAAACGGCACCACAAATTTAATCGGTTTGTTGGGGAAGCCCTGCGCCAGCGCGGGGGCCACTGCAGTGGCTCCCAGCAGCGCCACACTGGCAGTGAGCAAGCCCGACATGAGCGTTCTACGAGTTGTATTTTTAGTCATGATGCTGTCTCTTTTTATAAATTTAGTTCGATGCAGTGTCACATCGTTCAAAGATCAGTCAAAGCCACGCATGGCCACTTTTCCAATCATGCGACCGGAGCCAATCAGGCTGTGCGCCTTCATGACATGGGCAGCATTGATGGCGCCGAGATCAACCTGCAGCGTTGTCTTCAAAACCCCGGCATCGACAAGCGAAGATATTTCATTGAGGATATCGCCCTGCCTCGACATGTCGGGTGTTTTGTAGGTCGAACGGGTGAACATGCCTTCCCAGCTGAAGGT
>CANFJF010000120.1 GCA_947447355.1 Comamonadaceae bacterium | reverse complement strand
TTGCCAGGCGGAACCGGCAACACAAAGGTGATGGTTTTGCTCGGGTAGTCATCTGCAGCGGATGCGTTCGGAGCCGCTATCAACAATGAAACAATAAACCCAAAAGCAGACAGAAAAATGGAACTGGCGCGTACACACGTCATGTCACTACCTTCACATCAATTTTTTAGAGGCCAACCATTTGTCCGCATTGATCCACTCACCCTGAAGCTCACACGAAGGCAAGGCCAACGCCACGAAAAGCGGTGCTATGGATTCCGGTGTTTTCAGCGTCATCGGGTCTTCAGACGGTGCGGCGTCTGCCCGCATCTTGGTGCGTGTGGCCATCGGGCTCACCGTATTGACACGGATAGGCGTGTCTTTGGCCTCAATCATGTAGACCCGCGCCAAGCTCTCCAGCGCGGCCTTGCTGACGGCGTAAGAGCCCGTGCCCGCTTTGGCCACAGTGGCCACTTGCGCACTCAGAATAATGACGCGCCCGGCATCTGATTTTTTCAGCAACGCGTCCAACCCTTGCAGCAACAACAAGTTGGCGTGTACGTTCACCTGAAACGTCTGCCGCCAGGTGTCCATGGGGTAAGAAATGATGGGTTTGCGTGCGCCCAGGGAGGCGGCATTGGCCACAAAAATATCTAACTTTGGAAACTGGCGGGCAATCTCTTGGGTGGCTGCGCGGATGGAATCGTCGCTCTCTTGGTCCAGTTCGACGACGACCACTTTAGCGCCTGTGGCCGTCAGATCAGCGGCCACTTTTTTCAGGGCGGCGAGATTTCTGGCGGCCAAAATGCAGGTGGCCCCTTCGCGTGCATATTCTTGGGCGATGGCCAACCCGATCCCCCGATTAGCCCCCGTGATCAGGGCCACTCGCCCGGCTAAACGTCCGCTCATGAAAACTCCAATTCACAACAACTAAAAAATTCTTTTGTAAAAAGTAGAATTTTACTGAGCGTGTTGTTTTTGAAATAGGTGTAAACACTATTAAGTTGGCCCTGCCAAGGGCACCGCGTCAGGCTTGGAGCAAGGCTCTCAAAGACTGAACCCGCGGTAAAGATTCCAGCTCAAAAACAGTGCGAATCAGTTGCTTGGTTTTGGCTTTGCCAAGCACCGGATTCATCAAGTCCGCGGCTTTGTCCATCACCTCTTGCCGCGTCATCGGGTTGCGGGGAGTGCCGCGCACGGCCTCCACTTTTTGAGTCAAGCGCGTGCCATCTTTGAGCGTCACTTCCACAATAGCGACCCGCACCGGCAGCAGCGCGGTCAGGGCCTCGTCTTTGAGCAACACCACTTTGCTGCGTTGCGCCAAGGTGGCCGCATCATGCATGCGGGCTTTGTCATGCGCCGCCTTGAAAGACGCGGTGCGGTCCATCAGCATCACGGCCATCATGTGCTGGAGACAAATATCGGGCATGTCGCGGTTGTCCACCACTTTGGCCACAGACGGTTCCAAGCGAACAATGACGTCGGTCACGTCATCTGCGGAGAACGGTTTTTGAGCCTGCAGCAACTCCAGCGCATCCAGCGGACCTTGTATGGGCGAGCCCACCGTCCACTTTTTAATGTCGGTGAGCGTCACCTCATGGCGCTGGCCCAGCCCGTCGATGAGCATCTCGGTTTTAGCGGTCGGGGCGTAAGCCTCAAAGAAATTGTCCGCTCCCGAAAACACATCTTGAATACCGTTCCAGCCCGTTTTCACCAACAGCGCAGACGTCACCCCGCTGCGTGCCGGCATACCGCCAAAGACAAAGGCCTTTTCAATGTGGTCCACGTCCCTGCCCCACGAGGCAATGCCCGACGACTGCTGCGCCGTGTAGTCCAGCATCCAGCGCATTTGCTCGGCATTCAAACCCGCCAAACTGCCAGCGGCTGCGGCTGAGCCAAACACACCCGCAATGCTGTGCGAGCTCTTGTGGCTGGCGTAACTGAAGGTGGGTCCACCCATAGACATCAACACCCGTGTGCCCACGTCATAGCCCAACACCACAGAGCGGATGAACTGCGCGCCGCTGGCGTTGAAATATTCGCCGCAAGACCAGGCCGCAGGGACGATGGAACAACCCGGGTGTGAGCGAGAGCGCCCGTGCGAGTCATCGGTTTCGTCGGAATGCGCCATCACGCCATGCGCCAGCGCGGCATCTATCGGGCCCGCTGTGCGCTTGCTGCCAATCACCGAGCACTTGCCCGCTGCAACGTGCTGCTGAAGATAGCGAAACGCGGCCTTGCCCGGTTCTAGCTTTCCCCCAGAAACAATCGCCGCCAGCGTGTCCAAGATGTGTTGCTTGGCATGCTCAACCACCTCTGCCGGCAAAGGGCTGACCGCGGCTTGGGCCATGTGCTCGCTCAACACCCGCATGGTCTCGCCCAACTTCGGTGTGCCCACAGGCGACTCCGCGGAAGCGTTGAAAAAAGGCAAGGCACTGGCTGCTGCGCCGTGCTTGAGGAGAGTGCGACGGGAAAAAAGCGAGTTCGGGGACTGGTGTTGATGCATCGGGGCAGTATCAGCGAAGGCGGAGCACTGTCAATACGGAATCACACGAATGCAGTGCACGGGCCCCTTGCAAAACGGACAGTCATGGGTTCGAAACGACCATTAAGGGCGGTGTGGACAAAAACTTAGACTACTTGTAACGGGTAAAAATTCGCGCTAAAAATAAGCTTTCACTGCATCGGAATACCGGCCTGCTTGATGAGTTCAGCCCAATGTGCCAATTGGTCCGCTACATACTTGGTGAACTCTTCAGGGGTCTTGGTTGGCCAGATTTCAAAGCCGATCTGGTTGAGCCGCTCTTGGACTTCTTTGTCGGCCAGCACCGCTTGCAATTCGGTATTGAGCTTGTCCGTGACAGGCTTAGACATACCAGCGGGTCCGAAAATGCCGTTCCAAGAGGTCAGGTCAAACCCCGGGACAACGCTGGCAATGGGCGGAGCACCGGGGACGGCCTTCAGCGGCTCTTTGGTGGTGACGCCGAGAACTCGCACGGTACCGGCTTTGATCATGCCCATGCCCGAGCCCAAGTCCACGAGGTACATCTGGATCGAGCCGCCGATCAAATCAGTCAGCGCTTGCGGACTGGATTTGTAGGGGATCTCAACCACGTCTAAGCCGGCAATGCGCTTGATGGTTTCTGATGCGACCAACGAGGTGCTGTTGGGTGTGGCGTAAGAAAACTTACCCGGATTACGCTTGACCCGGTCAACCCAATCTTTGAGCGACGTGGCGGGGTCATTTTTGTTCACGACCAAGGCAAACGGCAGTTCACCCACACGGGCGATGGGTGTGAAGTCTTTGATCGGGTCGTAGCTGAGGTTGCGAACCAGACTCGGGTTGGCGGAGTGAGATGTGTTGGTGGTCATCAACAAGGTGTAGCCGTCTGGCTTGGCCCTGGCCACAATCTGCGCGGCAATCTGCCCATTGGCACCGGCCTTGTTGTCGATCAAAACGGGTTGCTTGAGGCGTTCACTCAGCTTTTTGCCAACAATGCGCGCCACCGCGTCGGTTCCACTGCCGGCGGCAAAAGGTACGACCAGCGTGACAGGCGCAGAGGGGTAAGTTTGACTGAAGGCGGCAGCGGCAGTCAGAACGCTGGCGAATAAGGTGACGACGCGGGGCAAGAGAGTCATTTTGCATTCCTTTGGTCCGCAAAGTATCACCTACGGGTCCTTATCGGTTTGCAGGGGAAAACCCGAAAGAACTTTCAAGAAATTAAATGGTAAGAGGGGCAAGGTCGGCGGATTCAACGTCAATTACTACACTACTTTAGTGTCATTAATTTTAATTACTAGAAATAATTAAAATAATTAAAATAATTAAAAGTGATTTTTATTTAAAAAATAGCTACTAATAGGGAAAAATGTATTCCGTCTAATTTATAGTAATAAATGTGCATTTAAGAATTTTTGCACTTCACTTTTGAATCCACCATTTGTAAAGCCAGCAGTGCAACAAGTCAGTACGACCAAATGTCCACAAGCGCCACTTCACATCGCGGTGATCATGGACGGCAACCGCCGATGGGCCAACCGCCGGGGTTTGCCCAAAGCCTTGGGCCATGCCAGCGGTGCACGCCGGGTGCGCGACATCGTTCAGGCCTGCGCTGACAGGGGTGTTCGGTTCATCACCTTGTTTGCCTTCAGCACCGAAAACTGGACCCGCCCGGTTGACGAAGTCTCCAGCCTGATGGGCTTGTTGGCGCTTTACCTGCAAAAAGAAATCAAGGACATGAACGCCAAAGGCGTGCGCCTGAGGGTGGTTGGCGACACCTCCAAATTCACCCCGCGTATTCAAGCCCTGATCCGTGACGCCCATGCCAACACCGCGCACAACACCACCATCACGCTGACCATCGCCGCCAACTACGGGGGCCGCTGGGATGTGCTGCAGGCCGTCAAGGCGTGGCAAGTCGCCCACCCTGGCGAGTCTGTCGACGCGATGGACGAGAAAGGCCTCAGCCCTTATTTGGCGCTGGCTTATGCGCCCGACCCGGAGCTGCTGATCCGCACCGGCGGCGAGTCCCGCGTCAGCAACTTCATGCTCTGGCAGACGGCTTACACCGAGCTCTTTTTCAGCGATGTGCTGTGGCCTAGCTTCGACACAGATGAGCTAGACCGTGCCATCGCTTGGTATGCCAAGCGCGATCGGCGATTTGGCAGCAGCAGCCAGCGCTCAACATCAACCGTTTTTTCTCAGATCTTTCAGATTGACCCGATCATTCATGCTGTCTAACTTTCATAAAACCACCTGCGGACAAGCCGCAGCCTTGGCCCTGTCCGTCCTGCTCAGCGTCAGCGCACAGGCTCAGTTGGCAACGTCGAGCAGTGCCAGTCCGGCTACGGCCAGCGGCAGCGCCATTGGGACGTCCGCTGTCGAGGCATCGTCAGCGCTTGGCGCAGCACGCAGCGGTCCACAACAACAAGGCACCCAGCAACCACAAGCAGCGCAAGCCGCCAAATCTGGCAAAACCGGCCCTGACGCCAACAGCGTTGACGCACAGCGTATTCAGCCGCCATTTCGCACGTCCGGACCGAGCCAGTTTCAGCGCTTTGTGCAAGAGTCCACGGGCCGCTTGCTGCCCATGTACGGGCGCGACTTGTTTGACGCACCACAAGCCTATGCGGCTGACAGCGCCCTGCCCGCGCCAGACAATTATTTACTCGGCCCTGGCGACGAAGTACGCTTGCAGGTCTGGGGCCCGGTCGACTTCAACACCAGCCTGACGATTGACCGCAATGGCCAAGTGACCTTGCCCAAAGTCGGTGTCGTCACTTTGGCTGGGGTTGCCGTGCGCGACCTCGACAAAACCCTGCAAGCCCAATTGGGCAAGGTTTACACCAACTTTCAGTCCAGCGCGACCATGGGACGCTTGCGTGGTATTCAGGTCTATGTGGTGGGTCAAGCGCGCCAGCCGGGCACCTTTCAGCTGTCCAGCCTGAGCACACTGGTGAATGCGCTGTTTGCCAGCGGTGGCCCCAACGCCAACGGCTCCATGCGCAACATCGAGCTCAAGCGCGCCGGCCAAACCATCACCACCTTCGACGTGTACGACTTCATCGCCCGTGGCGACAAGACGCGCGACATGGCCTTGCGGTCTGGCGACGTCATTGTGATTCCCTCTGTGGGCCCCCGCGTGGCCGTCACCGGCGCCTTTGACCAAGCCGCCATTTTTGAGCTCAAATCAAATGCCACCAATGTGGGCGACATCTTGAGTTTGGGCGGTGGTGTGCCGTCTCTGGCCACCAAGCAAAAGGCCTTGCTCGAACGCATCACGCGCAGCAGCAACCCGCCGCGCCAAGTGCAAGAAATCACGCTCGACGCACAAGGCTTGATTCAGCCCCTGCAAGACGGCGACGTGCTCACCCTGCTGGGCATCAGCCCGGCCTTTGCCAACGCCGTCACACTCCAAGGCACGGTTGCCGCACCCCTGCGCTACCGCTGGTTTGAAGGCATGACGTTGCTGGACCTGATCCCCGAGCGTGATGCGCTCATCACCGGCGACTACTACAAACGCAAAAACCTGTTGGTGCAAAACGCCGACGCAGCGCAGGCCGCCGGTGGCAACATCGCCACCCGCGTGCGCAGCATGGCCGACCAGATCAACTGGGAATACGCCATCATTGAGCGGCTGAACCGCAGCCAACTCAGCACCGACATCATCCCCTTCAACCTCGGCAAGGTGGTGCTCGACAAAGACCCCGCGCAAAACCTGGTTCTACAGGCCGGAGACGTGGTCACCATCTTGAGCCAAAACGACCTGCGCCTGCCGCAAGACCGCACCACCCGCTTGGTGCGTGTCGAAGGTGAAGTGGGCGCACCCGGCCTGTACCAGTTGCTGCCCGGCGAAACCATGCCGCAGTTACTCAAACGTGTGGGTGGTCTCATGCCGCAGGCTTATGTGTTTGGCTTAGAGCTCAGCCGCGAGTCGGTCCGTACCCGCCAGCAAGACAACCTGGACACCTTGGTGCGCCGCTTGGAGGCCCAGGCTCAGTCACAAGGCGCCACACTGGTTGCCAACCGCAGCCCTGAAAGTGCAGCACAAGCCCAAGTACTGCAACAGCAGCAGCAAGCCCAGCTCAATGCACAAATTACACGCCTGCGGACACTCAAAAGCAACGGCCGCTTAGCGCTTGAGCTTGACCCCAAAGCCCAAACACTGGCCAGCCTGCCCAACTTGCCGCTGGAAGACGGCGACCGCATTTTGGTCCCGGCCATGCCAGGCTTCGTTTCGGCCTTTGGCTCTGTCAACAACGAAAACGTCTTTATCTACAAGCCAGGCAAAACCGTGGCGGACATCTTGACCTCAGCCGGCTTGACCGAAGACTCAGAGCCCAGTCAAGCCTTTGTGCTGAGGGCAGACGGCAGCATCATCGCCCGCCGAGACCGCGGCTTTTTCAGTGGCGGCTTTGAGTCCGTGCAAGTCATGCCCGGCGACACCCTGGTGGTGCCCGCCCAAATTGACCGCGAGAGCCGCTACAACGCGTTCGTGCGCGGAGCCAAAGACTGGACCCAAATCTTGTCCAACTTCGGCATCGGGGTGGTTGCCCTCAGCCAACTCAGCAAGATTTAAAGCATGAACCCGAACGACACCCCCGAAGGCAAAGACATGGATCGCCGCGTCGTATCTCCTCGCGATGACGGTGAAGTGGATCGCCGCGTCGTACCTCCTCGCGATGACGAAACTGCCGTCATTGCGAGCGAAGCGCGGCAATCCATCCCCTCCCCCTCCCTCGACGAAGACGACGACGAAATCAGCCTCCTAGACCTGCTCCAAGTCGTCGTCGACAACCTGCGCCTGCTGGTGCTGGCCCCGCTGGCTGCCGGCCTGCTGGCCCTCGGCATCACCTTTGCCATCGCCCCCACCTTCACCGCCACCACCAAGTTCTTACCGCCGCAGCAACAGCAAAGCGGCGCCGCCGCCATGCTGGCCGGCCTGGGTGCTTTGGGTGGCTTAGCCAGTGCGGCCAGCGGCCTCAAAAATCCGGCAGACCAATACGTCGCCTTCCTGCAAAGCAATAGCGTGCAAGACGCGCTGATTGACCGCCTCAAACTCACCGACCGCTACGAAAGCGACTACCGCCAAGATACGCGAAAAGAGCTGACTAAAAACGTCCAAATCACCAGCGGCAAAGACGGGTTGATCAGCATCGAGGCCAGCGACAAAGACCCCGCCTTTGCCGCCCAACTGGCCAACGCCCACGTAGAAGAACTGCGCACCCTGCTCAACCGCATAGC
>CANFJF010000119.1 GCA_947447355.1 Comamonadaceae bacterium | reverse complement strand
GGCAGCCCATCACCGCACACCTCGACGATGGATGGCCGCGCTGCGCTCGCCATGACGGGGAGAGGGATGGCCGCGCTGCGCTCGCCATGACACCCTTTCGTCGCTGCGAGCGAAGCGCGGCAGCCCATCACCGCATACCTCGACGATGGATGGCCGCGCTACGCTCGCCATGACGGGGAGAGGGATGGCCGCGCTACGCTCGCAATGACGAGTTTGTCTGCTCTGCAGAAGACGCCAAAGACGTCACAATTCCAGCGGCAACGTCGTCCAGCCATGCGTAACGCTTGCGGTAGAGCGCCCGCTTGCGGGAAGGGATGTCCTCTACAGCACGGCGCTGAGCTTGGCTCGGCAGCCGCCAATCGTCGTCCACAAGTTGTGTTGCGCCTAGCTCTGTCCAGAACTCACGATAGTTAAACGAGAAGCCTTGCTTGCCGGTGTTCCGGCGTTTTTTGACCTGATGCGCCGGGTCAATGCCGCGAATCTCTGTGATGCCCCATTCAGTGCAGAGCATCTGAAAAATATTCAATAGCAAGTGGTGCGGGCGCAGTCCGTGGTTTTGCTTGGTGATGGCCTGTATGGCTTTAAGGTTGCAAGTTCCGGCACCCCGCATTCCTTGTACAGAAGCAATCAAAACGGTGTTTGGACTTAGAAAACCGAAGCTCATGTTGAACAGCGGTTTGTCTTCGTGGTCTTTGAGCGAGAGTGCCCAAAACCCTTCATGGAAACTGACGCGGTTGAGCTCGAGGTCGACAGCGCAACAAGCTTGTTTGCTGAGTCGGATCCGATGACCCTGAACCAGTTGCTGTGCGTTTGTCACGCCAAACTTGGCTTGGGCTACCTGCAGGTCTGTGGCGCATTGCGCAAAGCGCATTTTTTGCGACCATCGGCGGTCCAGATAGAGCCTGAACGGGACATAAAAACAGCGTTGATTCAAGACGAAAAGCGAACGCCAAAGGCCGCTCCTCGACAGAAAGCTGAGAAATACTTTGCGCGCTGCGGACGCTTGTAGCAGACGGCATTGGTACTTGATCCGGTCCAAGAGTCGAGTGGCTCTCAAGGCGCCGATCACTTCGCTCATGGTTGGCCATGTCAGGGTCGCTTCAATCGGGGCAAAGCTCATCAAGGGCAATTGCGCAGGCGAACGCTTCGCCCCAGGCAAAAGCCCAATAGAAGTGAAAAATTGCCGTAAATACATGAATCTTTACCCAAGGTACATAAAAAGATAATCAATTTTGCTTTCCCCAACCTGACTTGAGGCTGACTTATCCTGCTTGCTATTACGTAGCCGAGGCGGAAATTTTGTATACACTTCACCCCGCTAGGCCGCAGCGGAGCCGGAATTTAATTTCAGTGTCGCGGTCCATGCTGCTTACAGCGCCCGCAGTGGTGAGCAGTCCGACAACCATGTCTGGTTGGTGCGACGCCGTTTCGCACCCAGGGCATGAGGATTGCTAGGTCAACACCATGGAAACTTATCTTCTCGACTGGGCCAACCTGCTGCTGCGGTGGGTCCACGTGCTCACCGCCATCGCCTGGATTGGCTCCTCGTTTTATTTCGTCTTTTTAGACTCCAGCCTGACACCGCCCGTAGACGAGGACCTGAAGCAGCAGGGCGTCAGTGGCGAGCTCTGGGCGGTGCATGGCGGTGGTTTTTACCACCCGGTCAAGTTCGCCGTCAAGCCGCCACAAATGCCGGCTCATTTGCACTGGTTTTACTGGGAGGCCTACAGCACCTGGCTGACGGGTATTGCGCTGTTCACGCTGTCTTACTTATGGCAAGCCAGCACGTACCTGATTGATAAATCGCTGATGGATTGGTCGCCGGTGGCTGCCGGTGCAGCGGCGCTTTCATTCTTGGTGGTGTTTTGGCTGCTGTACGACGGCATTTGCCGCGTCATGGGCCAGCGCAAAAATGCCGACACACTGGTCGGTGCTGGCGTGCTGATACTGGTTTGCGTGGCCTCATGGCTGGCCTGCCATTTGTTTGCCGGACGCGCGGCTTTCTTGCTGGTCGGTGCCATGATCGCCACGGCCATGAGCGCCAATGTGTTTTTCTGGATCATTCCTGGCCAGCGCACAGTGGTCGCCTGCATCAAGGCGGGTGAGCCGGTTGATCCAGTGCACGGCCAACGCGGCAAGCAACGCAGTGTGCACAACACCTACTTCACGCTGCCCGTGCTGTTCGCCATGCTCAGCAACCACTACAGCTTCACCTGGAGCCATCCACACAACTGGCTGGTATTGATTCTGATGATGTTCGCCGGCGCGGCGATCCGCCAATTTTTTGTGCTGCGCCATGGCTACAAGCTCGGTCGCAACGGCAACCCGTTGGCCTACGCGCTGGTCGGCGTAGCGGTGATTTTGGTCACCATCGTTTGGCTCAAGCCGGCGCCACGTGCGGCGGCCAGCGCTGTGCCTGCGGTGGTCAGCTATCAGATGGTTCAGCCGGTGCTGGCGCAGCGCTGCTACATGTGCCACGGCGAGCAGGTTCAGATGAAAAACGTGCGTGTCGATTCACCCGAAGCGGTCAAGCTACACGCACAAGCGATCTACCAACAGGTGGTGGTCAGCAAGATCATGCCGATGAACAATGCCACTGGCATCACCGACGACGAGCGGGCCTTGATTGGCCGCTGGTTTGAAGGTGGTGCGCCAGTGCGCTGAGCAGGCTACGCAGTTCCTTCTGAATCAGTCAGCCGTGATGCCTGCTGCCTTGATGGTCTTGCCCCAGAACTCGGTTTCACGCTTCACCAATGCGTCCAGCTCTGCCGGCGGCTGGTAGCGCAGATCAATGCCGGCAGCGCTGGCGCGGGTTTTCGTTTCTGGTAATTCCAGCGCTTGCTTGATCGAGGCAGAGAGTTTCGCGACCACGTCTGGTGGTGTCCCAGCGGGCGCGAAGATGCCTACCCAGGCTTCGAGTTCAAAGCCTTTCAGGCCAGCTTCAGTCGTCGTCGGCACGTTAGGAACGCCGGGGTGCCGCGTTTTGCTGGTCACCGCCAGGCCCTTGAGTTTGCCGGCTTGCACATGGCTCATCAAAGACGGTGGTGTGCTGATGAAGACCTGCACTTGGCCTGACAACACGTCTTGCACAGCCGGGCCGGAGCCGCGGTAAGGAATGTGAACCATGCTGGTGCCGGTCTGCATCTTGAACATCTCAGTGCCAATGTGCGATAGCGAGCCATTGCCTTGCGAGGCGTAGCTCAGCTTGCCTGGGTTGGCCTTGAGGTAACTGATGAATTCTTTGAGGTTGTTCACGGGCACGGAAGGGTGCACAGCAATGATGTTGGTGGCCACGGTGATGAGGGCGACGGGTGTCAGGTCTTTTTGCGCCCAAGGCAGCTTTGGGGACAGCGCCGGGTTACCGACGTGGTAAGCCGAGTAAGACGTCAGCAACGTGTAGCCGTCAGCGTGGGCGCGGGCGACTTGGCCATAAGCCACGTTGCCGCTGCCGCCGCCTTTGTTGTCAACAATGACGGTCTGGCTCATCACGCGTGACAGCGGCTCGCTGAGCAGGCGGGCGGATGCATCGACAAAGCCGCCCGGTGGATTCGGCACCACCAACGTGATGGGCTTGTTCGGGAAGGCTTGTGCCATCACGGCACCGCTCAGGAGCAGGGCGCAGCCGGCCAGGACGGTCTGGCGAATGAAATGTCGTTTGTGGGTCATGGTTGTCTCTCTTCAGAATTTTTTGGAAGCGATGGGTATTGTCAATACTTGCCGGAGAGTAGCGTACCGGCGTTGGGCACCCGGCGCTCTAAGCCGAGGTTTTTCAGCAAAGCCCAGGTGGTGCAGACCGCGCTAGACACCACCGGCAGGCCGCTGGCCTCCTCGATCATTGGCACGGCGGCCAGCGACGGCATCTGCACGCAGGCCGACGCCACGATGGCGTCTACGCCTTTGATATTGAGCTGCTTGTACAGCTCTGCGGGTGCTTTCGGGTCACGCGCACCGACTTCAAGGTTGTTCGGGATCTCCAGCGAAATGCTGTCGACCACTTCAATGCCTTCATGCTCAAGGTAGTCAATGACCAGGCGCGTCAGCGGTTTCATGTAGGGCGCAATGATCGACACGCGCTTGGCGCCAATCGCTTGCAAACCTTCGACCAAGGCACCGGCGCTGGTGGTGACGGAGGTAGGCCCGTCATTGGCGGCGCAGACTTCTTGCAGCCGGCGTTGGGATTCGCGGTGGTAGCCCTTGCCCATGCTCATGATGGCCACCAGACAGGCGTAGCCCATGGTGTCCATGCGGGCGTCAGAGAGTTCGAGGGCGCAGCGGTCAGAGTCGCGGTCCATCGCTTCGAGTTCGGCTTTGGTGACTTCCTTCATGCGCATACGGCTGGAGTGAAAGGTGAAGCGCTCCGGCAGCACCAATTCGCGGGCGCGCAGCATGGCCGGAATCTCGGTTTCCATGGTGGTGTTGGAACTCGGAACAATCAGTCCCACGCGGTATGAATGGCTCATGCATCGCTTTCAGTTGGTGTCAAGGTGTCAAAGTAGCCCGATCTTCGGCGGCTTGATTGATACGCGCAAATACATAATATGGATAAATCTATACCGGTATTGGATGAATCATGGACCTTCGACAGTTGCGCTATTTCACGGTGCTGGCCAGCGAGCTGAGCTTCACCCGGGCGGCGCAAAAGCTACATGTCTCCCAGCCGCCTTTGAGTTATCAAATTGCCAATCTGGAGGCCGAGTTGGGTGCGCGGTTGTTCAATCGAACCAGCCGCAGCGTCGAACTCAGTGAAGCCGGAAAGGCTTTGCTGCCGCATGCGCGCGCCGTTTTGGAGCGCATTGAAGACGCGCGCAGCCATGTGCGGCGCGTCGCCGAAGGGGTCGAGGGCCGCGTGCAGGTCGGCTTGGCGGGATCACACTTTTTGGGGCCGTTCCCGAGTTTCATCAAGCAGTTCCGCGAACGCCGGCCGGGTGTCGAAGTGGTGCTGCAAGAAATGCGACCTGCAGACCATGTGCAGGCTTTGCGTGAAGGGCAACTGGACCTGAGCGTGTCGCGCAGCGCGCCAAGTGATGGCGAATTGGCCTCGACCCTGCTCTGGCGCGACCCTTTGGTTTGCGCCTTGCCTTTGGGCCATGCCTTGGCGGGACGCCAACGGATTCGACTGGCGGAACTCAAACACGAGGACTTTGTGTTTTTGCGGCTGGAGTCGTCGGCCTTTGCGCAAAATGTGTTTGACGCTTGCGTGCAATCAGGATTTGCGCCGCGCATTGTTCAACAAGTGGTGGAGATTCCGGCCGTGCTGAACTTGGTGGCAGCCGGTTTGGGTGTGTCTTTGGTGCCGGCGTCACTGGTGCGCTTGCGCGAAGGCGCGGTGGTGCTGTGCCAGCTCAAAGGCGAACTTCAGGCCGCAGGCGTCAGCGGTGATGTTTATCTGCTGCGGCGCACCGACAACAGCTCGCCAGCCGTGCTGGAGTTTGCCGAGGCCTTGCGCGAGTGGTCGCTCAGCCAGTCAGCTTGAGTGCAGCAACGCTTTGGCGTGCCAAAATCGGCACCCACCATGCGCAGATAGACGCTTTCACGAAGCCGCGCAGCGCCCTGACCTTGCAAAAAATAAGCGCTGCTGTTGCTCTCGTTGGCAGTTTTTCAATGAATTGAACTGGAAATCCCTTTGACAATCACCGAGATTCACGCAGCCAGTGCCACCAGCGCCAGCCCTTCGCCGCAAGATCAGCCCCGTGAATTTTTGCTGAGTCTCTACCAAGCCGCCGTGCTGCGCGCCTTGCCATTGCATAACACCACCGCATTTTTACCAGCGCCCCCCAGCCGTGACAGTGGCGGCCGCACCATCGTGATTGGCGCTGGCAAGGCAGGCGGTTCCATGGCGCAGGCGGTCGAGGCGCTCTGGCCCACTGATGCGCCATTGGAGGGGCTGGTGGTCACGCGTTATCACCACATTCCGCCGCGCCCTGCTGGGCTGCCGTCGCGCATTGAGGTGGTCGAAGCCGCACACCCGGTGCCCGACGCTGCCGGGCTGGCCGCGGCCGAACGCATCTTGGCCATGGTGCAAGGCTTGACTGAAAACGATCTTGTGTTGTGCCTGATTTCAGGTGGCGGATCGGCGCTGTTGACGCTGCCGGCCGACGGCCTGAGTCTGGAAGACAAGCAGCGCATCAACAAAGAACTGCTGAACAGCGGCGCCAACATCAGTGAGATGAACTGTGTGCGCAAACACCTGTCGCGTATCAAAGGCGGGCGGCTGGCGGCGGCTTGCACACCGGCGCGTGTCGTCACATTGACCATCAGTGACGTGCCGGGCGATGACCCGTCCATCATCGCCAGCGGGCCGACCGTGCCTGACGCGACCACCTGCGCTGACGCGCTGGCGATCTTGCAGCGTTACGCGATAGAGATACCGGCTGTTTTGCGCGCCGATCTTGAGTGCGGCGTGGTGGAAACCCCCAAGCCCGGCGATGCTATTTTCAACGGCCACGAAGTTCACATGATCGCGACGCCGCAGCAAAGCTTGGAAGCCGCCGCCGGGGTGGCGCGCGCAGCAGGCCTCAAAGCCTACATCCTGAGCGACGAGATGGAAGGCGAGTCCCGCGAAGTTGGCAAGGTGCATGCTGCACTGGCTCGTGCTGTCAAGCAAAAAGGCCAGCCGTTTGAGACGCCTTGCGTGATTTTGAGCGGTGGTGAAACCACGGTGACGGTTCGTCCGCAGCCGGCGGGTGAGGACAAAAAATTGCGCGGTCGCGGTGGTCGTGCGGGCGAATTTTGCATGGGGCTGGCGCTCGGCCTGCAGGGTCAGGCAGGTGTTCACGCGCTGGCTGCAGACACCGACGGCATTGACGGTCTGGAAGACAACGCGGGTGCCTATGTCGCGCCAGACACTCTGGCCCGTGCGCAAGCCGCCGGCATGAAGCTTGAACGCTACCTGGACCGCAACGACGCCTATGGTTACTTTGAACCGCTGGGCGACTTGGTGATCACCGGCCCGACGCACACCAACGTGAATGACTTCAGGGCGATGTTGATTTTGTAGGCGTAAGCCGCAGGTTTGAGATCCCATGAAAAAGGCGGTCGGTGCTCACGCATCGACCGCCTTTTTACATCTCAAAGAACGAAGTAGTTAGAGCAAATAAATCACGCTTCTTCAAGTCAAACTTTTAGAAATAGCTGAAGATCAAACCAACGTTCAGAGTTTTAGCTTTTTGCCCGGCGCCTAAGTCGCCCGTGATGATGGACGGACCGGCAAAATTCCACGCAGATGTTGCTTTGCCCTTGTTGTCCACGACTGAGTATTGGCCGTACAGCTTCAACTCTTTGGTGAGGGTGTAGTAAGCGCCAGCGGCAGCGGTCTCGACTTTAAAGTTGCTGATGTTGCTTTTTGAGCTGTAGTAGCCTGCGTCAAACGACGTTTTGTCGTTCAAGGTGTAAGAGCCACCAATACCAGACGTGTTCAAAGCAGACGTGAACGTGTCTGACTTTTGGCTCGCTGTGATACCTTTGAGGGTGAAGCTGCCCAGTTTGTAGTTAGCGGACAGAATGTTGCCGCTGAGGTCTTTTTTGCCAACGATTTGGTTGGTGTATGTCGCCAAGCCCAGCGTCAAATCTCCGCGTGCATACGTGGCACTGACTCTGGAACCTGTTTTAATTTCACCCACAGCGGTTCTTGACTCAGGGACATACTGCCCAGCCAAAGTGAAGCCCGCCATCGTCGGCGAGGTATAGCTGAATGAAGCATAGTCAACAGTGCCCAAGCTGCCATTGATGTCAAGCATGGCCAAAGAGCTACCAAAGTTCGAGCCACCGCGCGGGTCACCCATCAACACAGTGCCGAAGGCAACATTGGGCTGCACACCCATGACAAAACTGCCAACACTGCTTTTGACGTAAATATTCTT